>CAWEUD010000044.1:0-12755 GCA_963812115.1 uncultured Chloroflexia bacterium | reverse complement strand
GTCGGGCTGCCCGGTCGACCGCCTGAGGTCTGCTGACACAAACCGCTGGAGCAAGCGGAAAACGCGGCATAGGTGCTTCCCACATTTCAGCCCGCGAAGGAATCCCCATGACGTTCGCCGCGTGCCGCACGAGCTGCAGCGCGTACCTGTTTCCCGAGCGCCGGTCCGTCAGGCAGTTCGGCACTGGCGCTAAGGGCCAGGGCCGCGCAGAGTTTGGGTATGACCTTCCACTGGATTGACGGCGGCCTGTTCCTCGTGGCCCTGCTACCGATGCTGCTCTGGCTGCTGCTGCTTGTCCTGGGCGTGGTAGTGCTGGTTCGCCTGCTCAACCGGGGTGGACCGAGCCAGCCGCCGCAGTGGGGTAGTGGCGACTCTGCCGAGGAGATCCTCCGACGACGCTACGCGGCCGGCGAGATCGACGAGGAGGAGTACCGCCGCCGGCTGGACGTGCTGCGGCGCTGATCGGCGCTGATCGGCGACGGCAACGAGCGCGCGAGGTTGCGCACATGCCGCCTCACCGCCGTCCCCAGACCGGCCCGCGACTTGCTGTGTCGTGTCGCAAATCTCAACGTAGCAAGGGGGTTCTCCGGCATGCGCCGACTCATCGGTTTCCTGGCCGCCTTCGTCATGGCAGCAGCAGTGGCGGCACCCGCCGCCGCCGTCACCGGCAACTTCACCGAGGACAATGAGCACACCTACGTCGGCCTGGTCGCGTTCTACGACGACTCGGGCGAGTTCCTGCATCGCTGCTCTGGTGCCCTGTTGACGCCGACCATCTTCCTGACGGCCGGCCACTGCACCGACGACGCGGCATCGGCCCGTATCTGGTTCCACCAGGACGTGGGCGGCGCCTACGACGTGGTCAACGATGTCGCCGATCCAAACACGGGCTACCCGTACTTCTGCATCGATGGCGATCCCCTCTGCGTCGAGTCCGATGAGCTCTACAACCGAGGCTTCGCGAATTTTGCCGGATTCCCTGAAACGAACGACGTCGGCATCATTGTGCTTGCCGAGCCGATCGAGTTCACGACCCGGTTCGCGGTCCTCGCGGACCCGGGTTCGCTCGACTACCTCGCCACCAATCAGCGACGCGGGGCTGGGCCGGAGGTCACCTACAGCGGCTACGGCGTGAGCGACATTCGTCCGGTGACCGCTTCTTACCGGGAGCGCCTGATGGCCACCGGCTTCGTGGTGAACGTGCGAAACCAGAGCACTGCCGGCTTCAACGTGCAGCTCAGCACGAATCCCGGCGGCGGGCGCGGAGGGACGTGCTTCGGCGATTCCGGCGGGCCGATCCTGTGGGACGACAGCGACGTGGTGATCGCTGTGAACTCATTCGTTGTCAACAGCAACTGCGCGGGGCTGGGCTTTGGCTACCGCGTTGACACGCAGGCCGTCTACGACTGGATCACGGAGGTCACCGGACAGGAGCTTCCGACCGCCGAGATCTGATCCCGACTCCCGCGATGGGCGAAGACGGGGTTCCGCAGCCACGAGCGCTGCGGAACCCCCGTCCGTCTGCACGGAGGTCGCGCCTCGCGAGCGTTCCGCTACCAGCGCGGGACGTTGCCCAGGCCGCGCTCCCCCACGGTCGCCGCCCGCGGTCGGGGCGGGCGGGTAGCCGCTTCCTCCTTCGCCGCCTCGCCCGCTCGGATCGCGGTCTCCACGGCGGCGACGAGGTCCTTGCGCGTCGGCGCACCGAGGACCGGGGTCACGCCGTGCGCGCCATCGGTCTCGACCCAATCCATCACCAGCCCTGGCGAGGTGACGACCACCGGCTTGTCGGGATGGATGTCGCGGATATCCTCGATGAGCTCACGTTGGCCATCGCCGGATGCCCACACGTCGTAGACGAGCACGTCTGCCGCGTCCACCTGCCAGCACGGCTCACCGTGCAGGACCGGGCAGGCATCGGTGCCGACCGGCCCGGCGCACTGGTCGACCTCGTATCCCGCACGGCGTAGCTCATCGACCTCGATGTCGGCGACGTCGATATCGTGGTGCACCACCAGCACGCGTGTCATGGTCCTAGCCTCCCTGCGACCCGTCATCTGCCCAGCCTGGCGCGCCGCCACGGAGGCTGAACAGGTCCGAACGTCACTTGTTACGCGGCATCTCGGGCGGGTCGCGCGGACTACCATCCGCCCATGCTCCAACCAGACTTCCCGCTGGGGACGGATCGGCTCCTGCTCCGACCCTTCGAAGATGGCGACCTGGACGCACTCCATGCGATGCAGAGCAGGAAGGACGTGACCCGCTTCCTTCCATGGGCGCCGCGTTCGCGCACGGAGGTCGCCACCGTCCTGTCCAGGCTCAAGACGATGACCGCCATCGACGGGGTGAGCGAATCGCTGCGCCTCGCCGGGACCCTGCCACACAGCGGCGACGTCGTCGGCGACTTCAGCCTCTGGCGGCGCAGCGTGGAGCACTCGACCGGTGAGATCGGCTACGTCACCCACCCTGATCACCAGGGTCACGGCTACGCGACCGAGGCGGCTGGCGAGTTGTTGCGGCTCGGCTTCGCCGTCCTGGGCCTGCACCGCATCGTGGCCAGCGCGGACGCGCGCAACGCTGCATCGATCCGTGTGATGGAGCATCTCGGCATGCGGCTCGAGGCGCGTTTCCGCGAGAACGAGCTGATTCGTGGTGAATGGACCGATGAGGTCGTCTACGCGATTCTGGAGCACGAGTGGCGCGCGGGTCACGGGGCGGACGGTACGAACGGGTGATCCACGCGAGCCTCGAGCCGTGCTGAACTGCGTTCATGCCTGACGCACTTCTCGGTGGACTGCTGCTGATCGCCCTCATGGCGACCGGCATCCTGTACTGGCTCCGCCTCGGCGAGCGGGTGCACGAGCGGCGAGTTGAACAGCGGATCGCTGACATCCGGCACGCCGCGGCGACGGTCCGCGCGTCGTTCGCCCAGCAGCGCGGCGTCTGACCGTCCACGCGGGTAGCCAGTGGCGCCACCCGCCGATGAGGCCGGCGCCTAGGTAGGATACGGGGGCATGGTTGACGCCCTCGCTCCGATCGCTGCGTCGTACGGCGTGTTGATGGCCGTATCGCCGCTGCTCCAGATACGCCGGATGTTCGTGACCCGCTCGTCGACGGACGTGTCGATCGCGTACCTGGTGGTGCTCGAGGTCGGCTTCCTGCTGTGGATGGCCTACGGCATCGCGCTGCCCAACTGGGCGCTCATCGTGCCCAACACGGTGGCCTTCAGCGTGGGGATCGCCACCATCACCGTGGCACTCCGGCTGCGCCGGTCGTGACATCCGTCGAGGAACGCGCGCTGCCGGTGGGGCCCCCGTTCGCGCTGCGTGCCCGGCTCCTGACGCCGCTCGACGCGGGTGGCTACCTCCACATTCCCGATGCCCGCCTCGAGATCGACGCCGCCGGCCGCATCGCGGCCGTCGAGCCCTGGATCGCTGGAGACGCCGACCGGACGGTCCACGACGTTCGCCCGCGGGTCGTGCTGCCGGGCCTGGTCGATCTCCATGTGCACCTCCCGCAGATTCCCAACGCGGGACTCGGGTCGGGCCTGCCCCTGCTGGAGTGGCTGGATCGCTATATCTTCCCGCTGGAGCGCGCCTTCGACCGGGAGACTGCCGAGGCCCAGGTGCCGATGGCGCTGCGGGAGTTCGCGCGGGCCGGGACGACGACGATCGTCGCCTACGCCGCCCTCTGGGCGGACAGCACGGATGCCTCCTTCGCCGCCGTCGAAGCACATGGCATCCGGGCGGTGATCGGCAAGGTGATGATGGACCGCATCACCTACGACGAGCGCATCGGCAGCGACGAGATCCTGGAGACGAGCCTCCGCCAGTCGGCGGAGCTGTGCGAGCGCTGGCACGGGCGCGACGACGGCCGGCTGCGATACGCCTTCACGCCGCGGTTCGCGGTTTCCTGCACCGATGAAATCCTGCGCGAGTCCGCCCGGCTGGCCGACCACTACGGCGCCTACTGGCAGACGCACCTGTCCGAGGACGCCGATGAGATCCATCAGGTCCGTCGCCTCTTCCCGAAGGCGCGCGACTACCTCGAGGTCTACGAGCAGTGCGGCGGCTTGACCGATCGCGCCATCCTGGCCCACGCCATCCACCTCTCGCCCTCCGAGGTGTCGCGGCTGGCCGCATCCGGCGCGTCGGTGGCCCACTGCCCCTCGTCGAATCTCTTCCTCTCGAGCGGGCTGATGCCGGCCGCCGGCTACGAGGCGGCCGGGGTCCGGGTCGGCCTCGGTTCGGACCTCGCCGCAGGCCCCGAGCTCTCGCTCTTCAGCGTGATGCGAGCCGCAGCGGTGACGCAGCGCGTCCTGGTTCTCGCCGGCGAGGTCGACGACGAGGCGGGTCTGCGCCCGCTCGACTGGCTGCGTCTCGGAACGCTCGAGGGCGCGCGCGCGCTGCACATGGCGGAGCGCATCGGGTCGTTGGAGGTCGGCAAAGAGGCCGACCTCATCCTGCTCGATCCGCGCGCAACATCGCCACTGCCCGAGGCGCCGGCACCCGACGATCCGGAAGAGCTGATGAGCCGGCTCATCTTCAGGCCCCACCCCGACATGGTCGAGGGCGCATGGGTCCGCGGGCGGCGGCTGCCGGCCTGACGGGCAAGCGGGGGCTGGACTGCATCCGCTACGCTAGCCCGCGATGGATAGGTTGCTGCAGATTCTGGTCAACGCCGCGGCGCTCTACGTCGCGGTGCTGATCGTGCCCGGGCTGGAGTTCACCCAGGGCGAGGACTGGTGGAAGTTCCTGCTGGTGGCGGTCGCCTTCAGCCTGGTGAACAGCTACGTACGCCCGGTGCTGCGCATCCTGACCTTCCCGATCAGCATCATGACCCTGGGGCTCTTCCTGCTGGTCATCAACGCCTTGATGCTGCTGCTCGTGGGCGCCATCAGCGAGCAGCTGCAGCTCGGGTTCAGCGTCGTCGACTTCTGGGCGGCGCTCCTCGGGGCCGTGGTGGTGGCCATCGTGGGCTGGATCCTCTCGCTCGTCGTCGGGGCGAGCCGCCTTCCCGGCCGGGTGCTCGACCTGCGCCGCCTGCGCAGGACGCAATGACGCAGCGCGCCAGCCCGGTCATCGGCTTCATCTTCGGCTTGAGCGTGGCGGCCGCCATCCTGCTCACCGGACCGTTGCTCCTCTTCGCCCCGCCCGTCGTCCACCTCATGCAGGCGCGCCACGACGTCGCCGGGCGCCTCGGAACGGATCAGGCCACGGCGGGCGCGGCCACGACGGCCATGCTCGGCGACCTGCTCTTCGCCGGCGAGTTCACCATGAGCATTCGCGACGATGAGCCGGTGCTGGACGCCGCAGAACGCAGCCACATGCAGGACGTTGGCGGCGTCGTTCGTGCGCTGATCGCCGTCGACGTCCTGGCGCTGGCCCTGGCGTTCTGGCTCGGCTGGCGCCTGCGGCGCGAGCACGCGCGACGCGGCATGCTCCTGCTGCTCGCGGCGGCCGGGCTCGGGGCGCTGGCGATCGTGCTGGCCATCTTCTTCGCCCTCGCGTTCGACCAGGCCTTCGCTGCCTTCCACGCGATCTTCTTCAAGGCGGGCACCTGGCAGTTCGGGCCAGATTCCAATCTGCTCCGCTTCTTCCCCGAGCCGTTCTGGTTCGAGATCGCTCTGGTCGCTGGCGGCGCGATCGTGCTCAGCGCACTGCTGGTCGCCATGCTCGGTCGCCGGGACCTGGTCGCTGCGGCCGACGGTCGCTGACGCTCGGCTACACTCGGCAGATGGGGCGCGGCTCGTTCTCGATCGGCAGCATCGCGGGGGTGCGTATCGGCCTGCACCCATCGTGGCTGGTGATCGCCTTCCTCATCACCTACTCGCTGGCGGTCGGCGATCTGCCTGACCGCTTCGGCGGCTGGGAGCCGGCGCTGTACTGGCTGGTGGCGGCCGGCGTCGCGGTCCTCTTCTTCGCATCGGTCCTGGCGCACGAGCTCTCGCACGCACTCGTCGCACGCCGCTACGGGATCGAGGTGCACGACATCACCCTCTTCGTCTTCGGGGGAGCGGCGTCGCTCGAGGGCGAGGCACGAACCCCCGGGCAGGAGGCGTTGATCGCCTTCGCCGGTCCGCTGAGCAGCCTGGTCATCGGCGGCGTGCTGGTCGGCATCGGCTACATCTGGCCGCAGGAGCAGGTGGTCGCGCTCATCGGCTGGCTCGCGGTGATCAACCTCAGCCTGGGCGTATTCAACCTGCTGCCAGGCTGGCCGATGGACGGCGGCAGGATGCTCCGTGCGCTGCTCTGGAGGCTGCGCGGCGATCCTGAGCTGGCCACGCGCAACGCGGCTGCCGTCGGGCGCCTGGTCGGCTACCTGCTGATCGGCGTCGGGGCGGTCATGGCGTTCCAGGGGATCCTCCTGGGCGGCATATGGCTGGCGCTGATCGGCTGGTTCATCGCCACAGCCGCGGAGGCCACGGTGCAGCAGTCGAGCCTGCAGCGCTCCCTGCGCGGCGTGACCGTGCGCGACGTCATGGAGCCCAACCCCCTCTCGGTCGCTCCGAACGAAACGGTGGCGGACCTGGTCAACGAGCGGCTCATGCGGGGCGAGGGACGTTCCTTCCTCGTCCGCCACGACGATGGCGGCCTGGCCGGCATCGTCACGCTCTCGGACATCCGTCGGGTGCCCCGCGACGACTGGCCCGCCGCGCGCGTCACCGACATCATGACCCGCTACGCCGACCTGGCCACCGTCCGCCCCGATGACGAGCTTGAGCCGGCGCTCAACCTTCTCCAGCAGCGCGAGGTCAACCAGCTGCCGGTCGTCGACGAGAACGGTCGCGATGTCCTTGGCCTGCTGACGCGTGCCGGCATCCTGCGGCTGGTGGATACGCGCGTGAAGCTGGGCATGTAGCGTGCGCTCGGTCGAGGAGGCGCGGGAGGCGATGCTGGCCGGCGTGCAGCAGACCAGCTCCGAGGTGGTCCCGCTCGAGCGCGCCGCACAGCGCGTGCCGGTCGTTCGCCGCTTCACGGCGCTGGTCGACGTGCCGCCGTTCACCAATTCCGCCATGGACGGGTTCGCGCTCCGATCGACCGATACGCCGGGAACGCTGCAGGTGGTGGGGGAGGTCGCCGCGGGCAGCGTTCGCGAGCTCCACCTCGAGCCGGGCACGGCGGTCCGCATCATGACCGGCGCACCGCTGCCGCCCGGCGCGGATGCCGTCGCCCCGATCGAGGTGGTCACCGAAGCCGGAGATGCCGTGACGGTCCCGCGGGTCGCGCCGCAGTCCCACGTGCGCGCGGCGGGTGGTGACACCGCTGCCGGAGACGACGTCGAGCTTCCGGACGAACCGCTCTCCGCTGCGGGCGTGGCGGTCCTCGCGTCTCTCGGCTTCGGCGACGTGGCGGTGCATCGACGCCCGCGCGTCGCGATCATGTCGACCGGTGACGAGTTGCGCGCTCCCGGCGAGCGGCTCGGTCCTGGCGAGATCCACGATGCGAACTCGGCTGCGCTCGCCGCCGCGGTGCGGGAAGCCGGCGGTGACCCGATCGTGCTGGAGCGCGCCGCAGACGACGAGAACGAGATCGCACGGATCCTGCTGGGAAGCCTCTCCATGATCGACCTGGTGGTCGCCAGCGGAGGCGTGTCGGTCGGGCGCCACGACCATGTCAGGAACGTGATCGAGCGCAACGGGTCGCTCGACTTCTGGCGCATCCGGGTGCAGCCCGGCAAACCGCTCGCCTTCGGCCACGTCGGCGAACCGGCGCGCGCGGTCATCGGCCTGCCAGGGAACCCCGTCAGCGCACTCGTCACGTTCGAGCTCTTCGCGCGGCCGCTGATCCGCGCCATGCTCGGCCTCCGAACGGACGGTCGCCTCGTGCTGCGCGCGGCTCCCACCGAACCCATCGGCAAGGACCCGGCCCGGCGGGCCTACCTCCGGGTTCGGATCAGGCCAGACGGACGGGGTGGTTTCGCGGCACAGGCGACCGGCGGCCAGGGGTCGAACCAGGTGCGCCCGCTCGCCGCGGCCAACGGCCTGCTGATCGTGCCGGAGGGTGAGGCGGCTGCCGATCCGGCCAGGACCTACGATGTGCTCGTCACCGGAGGGCTGGCATGAGCGACCGACCCACTCACCTCGACGAAGAGGGCGCTGCCCGCATGGTGGACGTGGGCGGCAAGCCGGTCACCGCGCGCCGCGCACGGGCCGCTGCCACGGTGCGCATGCGTCCGGACGTGCTGACGACACTGCTGGATGCCGGCGGGCCGAAGGGCGACGCGTTCGGGGTGGCCCGCCTGGCCGGGATCGCCGGCGCCAAGCGCACGGCCGACCTCGTTCCGCTCTGCCACCCGCTGCCGCTCGATACGGTCGACGTCGATCTGACGCCCGACCGCGACGCCGGGACCGTCCGCATCGAGGCAGAGGCCCGCGCCACGGCCCGAACGGGGGTGGAGATGGAAGCCCTGACGGCGGCGAGCGTCGCCGCCCTGACGCTGTACGACATGGCGAAGGCGCTGCAGCGTGACATCGTGATCGAGCAGGTCCAGCTGCTGGAGAAGACGGGCGGCCGGAGTGGCAGCTGGTCGCGCAGCGCGCAGGAGGCGAGCACGGCGCGGCCAAGCGCCGCCGCGCACGAGGCGCTGGTGATCACCTGTTCGACCCGCTCAGCCGCGGGGGAGCGCGACGACGCGTCCGGTCCGGCGCTCGTCCGTGCGCTGCAGGCCGGCGGGTGGGACCCCGAACCGCAGGCGGCCGTGCTGGCCGATGACGAGGCCAGGATCGCCAGCGCCCTGGTGGCCGCTGCCGAGGCCGGGTACCGGCTGGTCCTGACCACCGGCGGGACAGGTCTGACACCCGGAGACGTCACCCCGGCCGCCACCCGTGGCGTGATCGATCGCGAGGTTCCCGGGCTGGCGGAGCTGATGCGGGTTGCGGGATTCGCCTCGACGCCCATGGCGGCCCTCTCGCGGGGCGTGGTGGGTACACGCGGACGCACGTTGATCGCCAACCTCCCAGGCTCGCCCGGCGGTGCGCTGGAGTCACTCGAGGCGCTCCTGCCTGTCCTGCGTCACGCCGTTGAGCAGCTCGCCGGCGGCGACCACTGACACCCGCCGGCGCCGCCGCACTTCGGCCCCGCCGACCTCAGCCGCCCCGCTAGGATGAGGGGCGTATGGAAGTGAGCATCCCCCTTTACTTCCTCATCATCGTCCCGCTCGCTGCGGCCGGATACCTCTTCTGGCGCCGTGCACGCTGGCACTGGGCGGTGCTGCGTGCCGGCCGGCCGGAGGACCGGTTCGACCAGCCGCTGCGCCGCATCTGGAGCGTCGCGGTCTACGTCATCGGCCAGAAGCGGCTCCTGCAGGACCCGGTGCCGGGGCTCATGCACGCATTCATCTTCTGGGGCTTCCTCTCGCTGCTGGTGACGACCGGCAACTACCTGACGAACGGGCTGGTGGAAACGGTCCTCGCCTGGCCGTTCGACGGCGTCATCTGGTCGGTGGCGGTCGCGGTGGCGAACCTCTTCCTCGCCCTTGTCCTCGCGGCCGTCGCCTTCGCGACCTACCGGCGCATCGTCCTGCGGCCGGCCCGCCTGGCGCTGAGCGTGGACGCGTTCCGCATCCTCGTGCTGATCGTGGCCGTCGTCGCGACCGAGCTGCTCGGCGATGCGATGCGGTTCGTCGCGGTCCCCGACGACCCCGCCCGCGACTGGGCCCTGCTGGCCACGCCGCTGGCCACCGTGCTGCAGCCGATCGGCCCCGACGCCGCCGCTGCCTGGTTCGGGGTCTTCGCCTGGGCGCACATCGTGGTGGTGCTCGCCTTCGGCACCTACCTGCCCTACAGCAAGCACCTGCATATCCTGACCAGCGAGCCGAACGTCTACTTCCGCAACCTCGAGCCGCGCGGCGCCCTCCGAAAGATGGACCTCGAGCTGGAGCCCGTCGACGGCGAGGAGCCGACCTTCGGGGCCAAGACCCTGAAGGACCTCACCTGGCGTCACCTGCTCGACGGCATGGCCTGCACCGAGTGCGGCCGGTGCATGGAGTTCTGCCCCGCGTCGATGACCGGCAAGACGCTCAGCCCGAAGCACTTCATGGAGGGCCTGCGCGACCAGATCTCTGCCGCGGAGACGGCGCTCGCCGCGGCGGCCGGGGCGCAGCGCGCGGCGAAGGGCGGGGCCAGCGGTGGCGCCGAAGCCGCGGATGCCAGCCTGGTGATGGCCCGCGAACGGGCAACCGAGGCCCTGGCCATTCCGCTGGTCGACAACGCCATCCCCGAGGAGGCGGTCTGGCAGTGCACCACCTGTGGCTGGTGCGTGGAGGGTTGCCCGGTGCTGATCGAGCACGTCGACAGCATCGTCGAGATCCGCCGCAACCTGGTGCTCGAGGAATCCAGCTTCCCGAAGGAGCTGAACGTCGCATTCCGGCAGATGGAGACGGCCGGCAATCCCTGGGGCCAGCCCAAGAGCGCACGGATGGACTGGGCCAAGGGCCTGGAGGTTCCCCTCCTGGGTGGGACCGATGGGTCGGCGCCGGATGCCGAGACCATGACCCGCGACGGCGTCCTCTACTGGGTCGGCTGTGCCGGCGCCTTCGACGATCGCAATCGCAAGGTGGTCCGGGCGATGGCGGCGCTGCTGCAGCAGGCGGAGGTCCCGTTCGCGGTGCTGGGGGCGCAGGAGACCTGCAGCGGCGATCCGGCCCGACGCGCCGGCAACGAGTACCTCTTCCAGATGCTGGCCGAGGAGAACGTGGCCACGTTGAGCGCGGCGCACGACGAGCACGGTGTCCGCACCGTCGTGGCCAGCTGCCCGCACTGCTTCAACACCATCGCCAACGAGTACCCGCAGTTCGGCCTGTCGGGCATCCGCGTCATCCACCACAGCCAGCTGCTCGATCAGCTGGTGGCCGACGGCCGGCTCAAGCCGGGCGACCACCACGACGCGGTGGTCGCGTACCACGATGCCTGCTACCTCGGCCGCTACAACGGGATCTACGAACCGGGGCGCCGGGTCGTGGGTGCTGTTCCGGGACAGACGGTGGTCGAGATGGACCTGCACCATCGGAAGGGCATGTGCTGCGGCGCCGGCGGCGCCCGGATGTGGATGGAAGAGCACGAGGGACAGCGAATCAACCACCGCCGCGTGGAGCAGGCACTCGACACGCTTCCCGACACGATCGCCACCGCCTGCCCTTTCTGCCTGGTCATGCTGCGTGATGGCGTGGACGATCTCGCGGCGACCGACGTGGAGGTCCGCGACGTCGCCGAGCTGCTGGCCGATGCGACGGGTGCCTTCCACGCACCGTCCAACGATCGGGAGCCCGCAACACCCACCGATAGCGCGTAATCGTCCGGATTCCGCGGCTGGTTGGGCCGCACGTTGCGGAAAGTTGACCGAGGTTGGCCATCGGCCTACGATTCGGCAATGGCCCTCCGATCCTTCGGTTCCAACGGCAGGCGCCCGCTGCTCGACGACCTGGACAAGGCGATCATCAAGGCGCTCCAGATGGACGGGCGCCGTCCCTTCGCCCAGATCGGGCGCGACCTGAAGGTGCCGGAGGCGACCGTTCGCCAGCGCGCCGAGCGGCTGATGAACCGGGGCGTCGTGCAGGTCGTCGGGGTCACGGACCCGCTCGCGATGGGATTCGGGCAGCCGGCGTTCATCGGCCTGCATGTCGATGCCAGCCGGCTGGACGAGGTCGCCGAGGCCGTCGCCGCCCTGGAGGAGGTGACCTACGTGGTCATCACCGCCGGGCGCTTCGACATGATCTGCGAGGTCGTGTGCGAGGACAACGAGCACCTGCTGCGCGTGCTGGCCGACGCGCTGGCGCGGATCGATGGCGTGCGTGGCAGCGAGACCATGGTCGAGCTGCGATTCGTCAAGGAGAGCTACCGCTGGGGTACCAGGTAGGAGGCAGGGAGTGACCGTCGTACAGCGTCGCGAGGTGAACCGCGACCGGGTCAGGCAGATCGGTGAGCGCGAGGAGAGCGACTACCGTCGGCGAACGCCCCGCAGTGCGGAGCTGCACGCCCGCGCGCGGAAATCGCTGCCGCTGGGCGTGGCCAGCTCCTTCCAGACGTACGATCCGTATCCGCTCTTCATGACCGATGCGCGCGGGTCGCGGATCTGGGACGTCGACGGCAACGAGTACATCGACTTCGACATGGCCTTCGGCGTCCTCGCCGCCGGCCACTCCCACCCCCTGCTGGCGGAGGAGCTTGGGCGACGCGTGGCGAACGGCACCTGCTACACGTTCCCGGTCGAGGACGGAATCCTCCTGGCCGAGGAGCTCAAGGAGCGGTTCAACGCTGACCTGGTCCGCTTCAGCAACTCCGGAACCGAGGCGACCATGGACGCCATCCGGGTCGCCCGCGGGTTCACCGGACGCGAGAAGATCATCAAGTTCGAGGGTGGCTACCACGGGCACCACGACGATGTCCTGGTGAGCATCCAGCCGCCACGCGACGTGATGGGGCCGTTGGAGCAGCCGACGAGCGTGCCCGCAACAGCGGGCATGCCGCGCAGCCGGATCGCGGAGACGGTGATCGCGCCCGTTCAACGAGCCGGAGATCCTGGCGCGAATCCTCGAGGCGCACGAGGGAGAGATCGCGGCGATCATCGTCGAACCGGTCCAGTTCAGACATCGGCGTGGTTCCGCCGCTGCCAGGTTTCCTCGAGCGCTTGCGCGAGCTGGCAACGCAGCACGGCGCGGTGCTCATCTTCGACGAGGTCAAGACCGGCGTGGTGATCGCCCACGGCGGCGCGACGGAGTACTTCGGCGTGCAGCCCGACCTCGCCTGCCTGGCCAAAAGC
>CAWEUD010000043.1:0-189703 GCA_963812115.1 uncultured Chloroflexia bacterium | reverse complement strand
CCGCTGCCACCATCGGTATCGATCGGTCACCGGCGCACCGCCAGCGTCCGACGGAGTCCGCTGGAGATCTCGCCAGGGGGCAGGTAGCCGATGGCGGCCGCACCCGGCAGGTGCTCGCCCGCGACGCGGATGAGACGGTCGGGTCCATAGATGAAGATCGGCACGGAGCTCAGCTTCGGCTGCCGGCAGCGCAGCGCGAACTCGTTCCTGAAGGCGATTGCCTGCAGGCACTCGCCCGACACGGCGATCAGCTTGACGTTGCGCAGGCCCAGCGACGTGAGCGTCTGCTTCGTCGGCGCGCCGACGGCCACGGCCAGGCCGGTCACTTCTCGCAGTGTCCCCGCGACCAGGTCGCGGTCCGGCGACTCGGCGCCGACGACGTAGGCCACGCCCGGGCCGGGGCCGGTGATCTGGCCGCGTGGCTTCGGCAGCCTCCCGCGTCCTGCCTGCCGAGCGCCTGCCTGCCGTCGAGCACGCGACCGGCACGCGGTGGTGGTGGTGCATTCGTACAGGCCGTCGGACGTCTTCCTGAAGGCGTGCGAGCCCGCGCGACCGCACCGACTGCAGACCTTCGGAGCTCCCGGCGGGCGACTCATGCTGACCGAAGGAGCATGTGCCGTGCCCGGACGCCGGTGCCCGAATTGTCAGTCGGCGGCCTCGAGGATGACCTTCGGCAGTCCGGCGCGCAGAAGCCCGCTCGTTCCAGGCCCCGCGGACTCCGACGTGTCGCCGGGGCGGGCCAGCGCGTCCGGTGCAGCACCGCGATCCTCGACGCGCGGACGGTGGGCGGCCGACGACTGGAGCGTGTGGACCACCTGGGCGACACGGAACCGATGGTAGCCACCGCCCTCGTCGATGTACTCGACCAGGTCGCCCGCGCGTGGAAGCGGCGCCGGATGCTCGAGGTCAGCGCTCACGAAGCTGGCGCCGTCGGGGAAGTGGACCGTGTAGGGCATGCCGCTCGGCCAGGCGGCGTCAGGCATGCTGGGCTCGGTCAACTGCGGGACGGGGCTGGCTGCTCGCGCATCCTCGCGCCGATCGTGGTCCGGTCCTCCACGACCTCCACGCCCTCGACGTCGCCCAGGATCCCCATGACCTCGTCCAGCACCTCGATCGCCTCGACCTCGCCACTGACGATCACCGTGGACCCGGCGGCGCTCACCGTGAGGCGGTTGCCGGCGACGACGTCGGAGCGCCGCAGGGCCTCGAGGGCGCGGGCGGCCAGGTCGCCACCGGTGTCCGACTGGCGCAGCTGCATGCCGTCCGCGCGCGCCGCGCCCGCGAAGTCCGGGCCACCCTCACCGATGCGCGGCTCGCTCATCACGCGCTCGCTGGGCGGAACGTACGGCACGCCCTCTTCGCGCGCGACCAGGTAGTCATCGGTGTCGCCGCCGCGTGGCGGGTCCTGCAGGTCTCCGGTGTCCTCCGACGGCAGCGGCAGTCCATGCCGATCGTTACGATCATCCATGCCTGCCAGCTGGGCAAGTCACGTGCCCAACAGGTCGGCGCAGCCCGTCGTGCGCAGCCAGTCGACGATCCTGTCCACGACCTGGGCAGGCGAGCTCGATGTCGTGTCCACCTCGAGCGACGCCACTTCCCGGTAGAGCGGGGCGCGGGTGCGCGCCGTTGCAGCGAGCCACTCGATGGCATCTCCGTCGAGCCAGGGACGGTGCTCCCCGGCCATCGTGCGCTGGGCAAGCGTCTCGGCAGGGGCCCGCAACCAGACGACCGCGCCGTCGGATTGCAGGCGCTTGCGCAGCTCCGGGTCCATCACCACGCCGGCGGCCGACGCCGCGATCGCCGGCGCCGGCATGGCGAGCGCGTGCAGCAGCGCCGATGCCTCGGCCGCGCGCAGCTGCTGCGGGCCCTCGGCCGCCAGCTCCCGTGCCGACCGGCCGGTGGCGGCCTCGACCAGGACGTCGTTATCGTGGTATGGCCAGCCGGTGCGACGCGAGAGCTCGTGCCCGACCGTGGTCTTGCCGCTGCCCATCATGCCCAGCAGGATGACCCGGCACGGGACGCCGCTCATTTGGCCGCGAAGGCGATGGTCGTGAGGAGCGCGTTCTCCGCCTGCCGCGAGTCGAGCCGCGTGTGCTGCACCACGATGGGCACATCCGAGCTGATGACGCTGGCGTAGTCAGTGTCGCGCGGGACCGGCTCCGGATCATCCAGGTCGTTAAACCTGATGTGGGCCGTGCGCCGGGCCCCGACCGTCACCCGGTAGGGCCCGACGGGCTCGCGATCGGCATGGTAGATCCAGATCTCGACGTGCGCGTCGGACTCACCGGCGTTGAGGATGCTGGCGGTCTCGTGGCTGGTCATGGTCCCGTCCGGGCCGGTGCTGCCTGATGGGATGTAGCCCTCGGCGATGGCCCATCGATGACGCCCGATTGATTCGCTCATGACCGCTGCTCGCGCAATCGGCGTGCCACCCATGTTGGGCCGATCCTCCCATCCGCCGGTGGTACCCGCGTGGGTCGGAGTCATGCCCCCTACCCGGACCACAGCGCTAGTGCTATGGCCGTTCCCGGAGGCTACGGTGAGGAGGATCTTTCACGACGCAGGACCGGAGCTTGGCATGACGCGACACCGCGAGAACCACGGGGTGGGAGCCCTGCGCCGGGCTGCAGCCCTGGCCGGGACCGCGTTCATGGCGGCCGCCCTCCTGGCGTGGGCCCCGTCGCCGGCAACCGGTTGGAACCAGGGCAGCGCCGAGGCGACGCTCTGGCAGCTGATGAACGGCGCGCGCGTGAACAACGGCCTGCGAGCCCTCCAGCAGAATGGAACGCTCGTCTCGCTGGCCCGATGGCGGAGCAAGGACCAGGTCGAGCGAAGCTACTTCGACCACGTGATCCTGGGGACCTCGTACCAGGTCTATCACTGGTACGACACCAACGGGCTGCGGTACAAGTGGGGCGGCGAGAACATCGGCTGGAACAACGGCTACACCGATTCGGATTCGCCGGTGGCCATCCACGAGGGATTCATGAACTCGCCGGGCCACCGCGCCAACGTCCTGGAACCGTCCTGGACGCACGGCGGGGTCGGAGCCTACGCGGCCGACAATGTCAACTTCCTCGGCCAGCAGCGCAACCCGCGCTTCTACACCGAGCTGTTCATGCAGGCGGCGACAGTGACCACGCCACCGCCACCGTCGACGACCACGCCACCGCCACCACGGTCCGGCGGGGGAACGGCTCCGTCGGCGCCAGCGCCCACCGCGGCCCCGGCGGTCGCGGTGCAGCGGGTGGCGACGCCCGCCGCGCCGCGTGCCAGCCAGCCGCTGGACGGGGGAGCGCTCCTGGTGGCGGCCCAGCCGGCAGTGGCATCTGCTGAGCACGCCCTGGCGCGAATTCGCAGCCTCGATGGGGCGACGGAACCGCCGGTCGAGGTGGCGAGCGGGGAATCGCTGCGCGTGGAGGCGAGCGAATCTCCATCGAGCGGCATCTTCGAGACCGTTCTCGGATCGCTCCTTTCGTACTTCCTCTAGACCGGACGCGGCATCCCGCCGGGTGACATCCGACTAGACTGCTCCCGCATGCCGGCCATCCTTGAGGCGCGCGACCTGGTCAAGCGCTACCAAATCGGTCTCGGATCGGTGGAGGTTCTGCGGGGCGTCTCGCTCTCCGTGGCGCAGGGCGAGTTTCTGGCCATCATGGGCAGCTCCGGGTCGGGCAAGTCGACCATGCTCCACCTGCTGGGTGGCCTCGATCGCCCCACCAGCGGGCAGGTGATGATCGATGGGGTCAACATCAGCGAGCTGGACGATGAGGCCGCAACGTTGACGCGTCGGGCGAAGACGGGCTTCGTCTTCCAGTTCTTCAACCTGATCCCCCTGCTGAACGTGGCGGAGAACGTTGCCCTCCCCTTCATCATCGCCGGCGGCACGCTTGCCCAGCACCGGGAGCGCGTCGACGAGCTGCTGGAGCTGGTGGGCCTCGCCAGCAAAGCGGCCCACCGGCCCGATCAGCTATCCGCCGGCGAGCAGCAGCGCGTAGCCCTGGCGCGAGCGCTGGCCACCAGTCCGGCGATCCTGCTTGCAGACGAGCCGACGGGGAACCTCGACTACACCACCGGCATCGAGATCCTGGACCTCCTCTGGGACTCCTGTGACCGGCTTGGTCAGACGATCGTGCTGGTGACGCACGCCGCGCAGGCCGCTGCCTACGCAGATCGAGTCCTGGTCGTGCAGGACGGCACAGTCCTGGACGAGATCGAGCTGGGGCGTCGACGCGACCACGAGGCGCGTCCGCTGATCGCGCGCCTGGCCGGCCTCGGACTGTAGGGCCCATGAGATTCGGCGGCCTGGCCTGGCGCAGCCTGGCCGCCCGGCCGTTACGCACGACCCTGACGGTGATCGGCGTCGCCATGGGCGTCGCCATCCTGGCAGCCACGCTCGTCGCCAGCCAGGCCACCACGGATGCGGTGCGGCGCGCCGCGCAGGAGCTCTACGGCTCGGCGGACCTGCGGGTCCGGGCCTTCGACGGCAGTGGCTTCACGCCCCGCGCGGTTAGCTCGCTGCGACAGGTGCCCGGCGTCATGAATGCAGCCGCCGTTGCCCAGCGCCGGGGTGTGGTCAGCACCACGCCGAGCGCCAACGACCGCGTCTTCCCTGTCCTGCTGGTCGGCCTGGACGCCCCTGACGAGGCGCGAATTCGCCCCACGCACCTCGTCGGGGGCACATTCCTCGATCAGGGAGTCCCCAACGGAGTGCTGGTGAACGCACGATGGGCTTACGACAATGGATTCGCCATCGACGATGAGTTGATCCTCGACGGCCACCGCCCCGAGGTGCCGCCGCTCAGGATCATCGGCCTCCTCGATGATGTTGGCTTCGGCGCACTCTCGTCCGGGTCGGTGGTGGTACTCAACCGCGGGTTCCTCGCCGAGGCGTTCGACGTGCCCGTCCCCGTCCGATACGTCGATCTCCAGGTGGGCGACGGTCACGTGGATGAAGTTCAGGCGGCGCTGGATGCGACGCTGGGCGAACCCTTCGTGGTCGAGACGGTGGCCGATGAAGAGGCACAGCTGACGCGGGCGCAGGCCGGGTTCTCCGGCATCGCCTTCCTCTTCAGCCTGGTCGCCGTCGCGGTCGGCGCCTTCCTGGTCGCCAACACGCTGGCCATGACGGTGAGCGAGCGCATCCGCGAGATCGGCCTGCTTCGCGCGGCCGGGACCACGTCGCGCCAGGTCCTCGGCCTCTTCCTGCGGCAGGGCGCCGTGCTGTCGGTGGCCGGCGGCATCCTCGGCATCGCGCTCGGTGCGTTGGTCGCGGTGCTGCTGATCGTGTTCCTGCGCAGCACGCGGGCGCTGCTCGTCACCGGTGCGCCGGTGAATGCCGGCGCCATGGCGCTCGCGTTTGTGATCGGCGCCGGGGTCACGGTCGGCGCCTCGCTGCTACCCGCTTTCGCGGCCGCGCGCGTCTCGCCGCTCGAAGCGCTGCGGCCCTCCAGCGGCCCTGCCCGCCGGCTTCGGGACCGGCTACCTGCGATCGCCGGGCTGGTAATGCTGGCCCTGGTCGTGGCGCTCGTGGCTTACCCGCTCGATCGCGGTGACCAGTCGCCCGCAGCCCTGCTCGTCGCTGCGGCAATCCTGCTCTTCGGCGCCGTGGCCGTTGGCTTCCTACTGCAGCCGTTGGCAGCGCTGGTCGGCCGACCGTTCGAGTGGTTCTTCGGCGCGCAGGGCCTGCTGGGCCGCGCCAACCTGGCGCGAGACCGGGTCCGGACGGGCCTGACGGTCGGTGCGCTGGTCATTGGGCTGGCCGCCGTGGTTGCCCTGAGTGCGGTCTCGGCCAGCGCCCGCGCCACGGCCGACCGTTGGGTCAGCTCCATCCTGCCCGGTGGCTACGCCATCCGCCTCACCGTGGCCGACGAGGTGGAGAACCTGCGCCCGCGCATGGAGGCGATCGGAGGAACGCGCGCGGCGACGCCCATCGTTGAGGTTCCGGCCGTCGTCCTGCCCGATGGTGCGGCTGGCGCGACGCGCGAGGCATGGGTGGCGGGCATCGATCCGACCGTCTACCAGGACCAGGGCGCGCTGATCTTCGTGGAGGGCCGGCGCGGAGCGGCGTTCGAGGCGCTGCGCGCCGGTCATGCTGTCCTGGTGCCGGAGCCGGTGGCGCTCCGCGATGGGCTTGCGGTAGGGGACGCCCTGCCGCTGGCGCAGCCGGGCGGGGACGTGACGGCGTTCCGCGTGGCCGGGATCGTGGCCTACTCGCTGCCGACGCGAACCGCGGACGGTGCACTGCTCGTCAGCCTGGCCGATGCCCGCGATGTCTTTGGCGGGACGACCGCCGAGCTCTGGGCCCTGATCCCTCGCGAGGGCGTCAGCCCCGCTGCGTACCAGCAGGAGGTAGAGGCCACGGCCGCGAGCCTCTCCGCCGAGCCATTGACCGCGGCCTCCCTCGCGGATGAGCTGGGTCGCTCGCTGAACCGCCTGATCGGCCTGTTCGATGTGCTGGCGCTGCTGGCCGTCCTGATCGGAGGCCTCGGGATCGTGAACACGCTGGCGATGGGGGTGGTCGAGCGCTCGCGCGAGATCGCGATCCTGCGTTCTCATGGCATGACGATGGCACAGGTGCAGGCCATGGTCGTGACGGAGGCCGCCATCATCGGCACGGTCGGCGGGCTGGTGGCCGTGGGCGTCGGGATGCTGGTCGCCTGGGCCGCCGTGTCGCTGGGCGCGCCCGGCGACTTCGCCGCCGGCCTCTCGGTGCCCTGGGCGATCATGGGCGCGGTGGTGCTGCTCGGCATCGCGATTGCGTCCGCAGCCGGCATCTACCCGGCGCGCTCGGCCGCTCGGATGTCGGTGACCGGCGCGCTCAAGCACTTCGAGTGAGAGGAGAGACAGAGCTCATGGAATCACGCTTCTGGGAAGCGAAGCCTGGCCGGACCTTCGTGGGACGGCTGGCGACGGGCAGTGACCTCGTACGCGAGATCGAGGCGTTCTGCGCCGAGCGCGACGTCTCCGCAGCCTGGGTCAGCGTGGTCGGCGCCGTGCAGCACTCGGCGTTCGCGTACTACGACCAGCAGGCCAAGCGCTACGTCGAGAACTCGAGCGATTCCCACCATGAGCTGAGCGGCTTCGCCGGGAACATCTCGCTGCGGGACGGCACGCCCTTCCTGCACGCGCATGCCGACTTCTCCGACCGCAGCGGCGGCACGGTGGGCGGGCATCTGCTCGCCGGCTGCGAGGTCTGGGTCGCGGAGGTCACGATTCGCGAGATGACCGGTGTCGATCTGGTGCGGACGCCCGACGAGGTCACCGGCCTGGCGCTCTGGTAGTTGGTACGGGGCCGGGTGGCCCTATCGGGCCACTCGCCCAACGCCCAACCGGCATCGCACGATGGTTGCTCAGCCGGCGAGCTGCCGCCGGTGGACCGCTCGGGAGGGCATCATGCGTGCTGCGCTCGGACTGATCGCCGGATTCGCCATCTCCGCCTTGGGCCTGACGGTCGTCGTCGCCTCCACCCAGGATCTTGCGGGGGTGCTGCTGATCGCACTCGGCGTGGGCTTGGCCGCCCTTGTTTCGCGAACTGAGCCGGCAGTCAGCCGCCCGTCCACAGGTCGCGACTAGCCCGCGCGTTTCCCATGGGGCCGCCCTGGGGGCGGTCAGGTTCCCAGGCGGTAGTGCTCCGCCGTCTCCTTGAGCCGCCGTTCCTCCTCATGGATGACCGTGATGCAGCTGCACGCCCGGTTCAGCAGCCCTTTGGCGTCGAGGATGCGGACGCTTCCGCGAGAGTAGGTGATCAGCCCCGCATCCTTGAACTGACGCACGATCACCGAGAGCGATGGTCGCTGCACGCCGATCATCTCCGCCAGGAACTCCTGGGTCACGCCGAACGGGCTCTCCTCGACGCGTTCGTGAGCCTGCAGCAACCAGCGCGCCGCGCGCTGGTCGAGTGGATGCGCCCGGTTGCAGAGGATGAGCTGCGCCATGCTCACCATCACCACTTGGGTGTAGCGCTGCAGCAGGCTCAGGAGCTTGCCCGCGTGCTCCAGCTCTGCACGGAGCGCCGCCGCGGGAAGGCGTGCGCCGGTCATCGACACCTGGACGATGGTGCGAACCGGCATCTGCCCGGTGCCCAGGAAGACGGCCAGGCCGGTCATCCCCTCCCGCCCGACCATGGTCGTGTCGACCGATTCGCCGTCGGGGCTCACCGCCAGCAGGGAGGCGATGCCCGTGACGGGGAAGTAGACGTAGTCGATCTCGGAGTCCTCGCGCTCCAGGACGGAGCCGCGCTCCAGGCTCACGGGCTGAAGGTCTGCCGCAACCCGCGAGAACTCGTGCTCCGGGAGGGCGGACAGGATGACGTTGTGTCGGATATCGCGCGACAGGACAGCCACGCAATAACCCTACCACCTGGCACCATATGTAAGATGTATGACGGAAGACATATGGTGAAACAGGGTAGCGTCCTTGCATGTCTCGCGACGGCTCAGCGGAGGTTGCCGTGGAAGGTGACGTTTCAACTCGCACATCGGCCCGTATCACGCTGGTGGAGGGACATGTCGATCTGCGATCGGTGGTCACCGAGATCCTGCAGCTGGCGGGGTACGAGGTCACCGCGCTCTCCGGCGACGGCCTGGAGGCGAGCGCCATCGCCGAGACGCGGCCGGACGTGATTGTCCTCGACCTGGGACTCCAGGGCGGTGGCCGCGACCCGGAAGGCTGGCAGTGGCTGGCACCCGTGCGCTCAGATCCGCTGCTCCAGCAGGTCCCGCTGCTGATCTGCTCCGCCGACCTGCAGGCGTTGCGAGGCGAAGCCGAAGCGATCGAGTCGGATGCCCTGCTCGCGGCACTCGAGATACCGTTCGGCATCGAGGACCTGGAGCAGGCGGTGGCGCGATTGCTGGAGCGGCGCCCGGCGCCGCTCTGGGGCGACGGCGATCTGGTTCTGGTGGCGGACGAGGAATCCCGACTGCTGGATGCGTCGCGCGCCGCGCTGCGTCTCCTGGGGCTCGAGGCACAGGAGCTTCGCTCGCTGCGGGTGGCCGACATCGTGGCTCACGCGGTGGAATGGACGGAGGCCACGTGGAACCGCTATCTCGCGGACGGCCGCTGGAATGGTGACGTGATGCTGCGTGCGGCCGACGGCAGCCACTTCACGGCGTCTGCGGAGGCCGAGATTCTGCAGCGCGACGGACGTCTGTGGCATATCTCCCGCCTGCTGTTGCGGGACGCCGGTGCCGCCAGCGATTCCGGCCCCGCCGACGCCATTCCCGTCGCGGAGCGCGCCACCTCGTCCTGAGCAGCGGTCGCTCGTGCGTTCGACGGCGGCTAGAATGCCTGCCGGGGTCGCCTGACGCGACCGGTCGTGCGCCTGTAGCTCAATGGATAGAGCATCTGACTTCGGATCAGAAGGTTGCGGGTTCGACTCCTGCCAGGCGCGCCATTACCCCGTGTTGTCGGAGCAGCGCTCTTCGCGGGGAGAGGTCACGCGGCGGATGGAGTGAGCACCGCTGCCCGGACCGTTGGCGCAGGAGATGCAGGAGACCCGCGGCATGAAGCCGTGTGACGGATCGCGCCGCCGCCGATCCCGCTTCTGGCACCTCGTCCTTCGCGGCGTCTACTGGCTTCTCGCGCGCCTCGACCCGCTGATCCGGCCCTTCTGGCGGATGGGCTGGCTGGGGATCACGGCCCGCATCCACATTCGGGGCCGGCGCAGCGGGAAGCCAAGGCCCATCCTCGCCGGTATGCTCACCGTCGACGGGCACTGGTACGTGGGGCATCCCAACGGCCGGACCGCGTGGACGAAGAACCTGGCGGCCGCGGGTGAGGCAGTGGTCGAGCGGCGGCCGGGTGACCGGATCTCCCTACAGGCGATGCGGCTGGGACCCGGGCCGGAGCGGGACGCCGCGATCCTGGTCACCGGGACGCAGCAGCCGTTCCCCGGCAACCTGTTGTATCGCGCTGCCCGCCGCCACATCCTGGCGGAGGGAGACTACTTCCGGCTGGAGCCGATCACCGAGTAGGCGACCACAACCGCCACGTATCATGCGAGACCGCATGACCGAGCCCGTGCACCCGGCCGGCCGGTGAGCACCGGAGCCGTCGCCGATACGCCTCTGCCGCGCACGTTTGCCGACCGCCTGACCCCGGAACTGGTCGCCGGCGCGGTCCTCACCGCGTTGGCGTTCATCAGCTACTGGCTCACCGGCCCCACCACTGCGGGAGGCGACTCGTTCGTGCCGCTGGCCGACGCCTTCCTGCACGGCCGCCTCTCGATCCCGGTCGATCGTCCGTGGCTGGAGCTGATCCCCGCGCCGGACGGCGGGCAGTACTCGCCCTTCCCGCCGGTGCCCGCCGTCCTGCTCATGCCGGCCGTCGCGCTGGCCAACCTCCTCGGAGCTGGCGAGGTGGCTTCGAATGCGACATCGGCGGTCATCGGCGCGGCGAACGTCGCCCTCGTCTTCTGGCTGCTCGGCCGCATCGGCGTCGAGTTCCGCGCGCGGCAGCTGTTGACCATTGGCTTTGCCTTCACCACGCACTGGTGGGTCGCCGGCATGGCGGGGACGCACCTGTTCGCGCAGACGGTGGCGGTCTTCTTCCTGCTGCTGGCGCTGCACGTCGCGCTCAGCCGCCGCTGGCCCGCGGCCGCCGGGCTCCTGCTGGGGCTGGCCGCCGGCTCCCGGCTGCCGACCGGCCTGGCCCTGCCGCTCCTGCTGGCGTTCTACGCCGACGGTTGGCGTCGCCCGACGCGCGCGCAGCTGTGCTGCTCGCCGGCCTGGCCCTGCCGGCGCTGGTGCTGGCCTGGTACAACCTGGCCCGCTTCGGCTCGCCGTTCGACTTCGGCTACGCCCGCATCCCGTCGGGCGAGTCCGGCGTGGTGACCGATGAGCCGTGGTTCAGCCACGGCCTCGTCTCGCCGCTCTACATCCCGCGCCACCTGTACGCGATCCTGCTGCAGAGCTTCGATTGGGTCGATGCGGCGCCCTTCCTGCGGCCGAACATCACCGGCCTGTCGTTCACCCTGTCAGCGCCGTTCCTGTTCTGGGCCGCGGCCGCCTGGCGCGTCCGCGATCGCGAGCCGCTGGTGCCCGTGGCGCATGGCCAGCGTCGGGTCTGATCCTGCTGCCCGACGTGATGCACGGCTCGTGGGGCTTCGCCCAGTTCGGCTACCGCTTCGCGCTGGACGCCATGCCGGTGATCATGCTCCTGCTTGGCTGGGCCTACCGCGAGCGTGCATCGGGCTGGCTGGTGGCGGCGGTGGTCATCGGCGTGGTCGTCCACGCCTACGGCATCTACGCCATCAACGTGCTGGAGTTCGTCGCCTAGCGCGCTCAGCCTTCGGCGGCCTTTGCGACGTGGTAGGGGACGTCGGCCACGATGGTGTTCGGGCGGCTGAAGAGGCGCAGCTTGAGCCGCAGCGCGGTCTGGTTGTGCAGCAGGTTCTCCCACCAGTGCCGCGGCACCACCTCGGAGAGGACCACCACCACCGGGCGGTCGGGATCCTGCGCCTGCAGCGCGTCCATGTAGCGCAGCAGCGGTCCGACCAGGGCGCGATACGGCGACTCGACCACCACCAGCTCCGTCTTGCCGGCCCACTCCGGCCAGCGCGCCCGCAGCTCGCTGGCCGAATCGGGGTCGTTGGTGATGTGGACCGCCGTGGCGTGGTCGCTGATCGAGTTGGCGAAGGCGATCGCCTGGCGCGCCGTGCGGTCGAGCCGCGCGATCGGCACGATCACCAGCGGCTCGGCGGCTATCTCGCGGCCCTCGGGGATGCGGTCGAGCTCGAGCTGCCGCTCCAGGCTGCGGTAGTGACGCCGGATGGCGGAGAGCAGCAGCCATCATCATCGGCACCAGGAGCACCACCAGCCAGGCGCCCTGCGAAGAAGTTGGATGAGCCGACCACCAGCATCACCACGAACGTGGTGAGCGCGCCCAGGCCGTTGATCGCCATGCCCCTGCCGCCATCCCCGCTCGCGCCGCCGGATACCAGCGCATCAGCATGCCGCCCTGCGACAGCGTGAAGGCGATGAAGACGCCCAGCGTGTAGAGCGGGATCAGGCCGGAGACGCTCGCCTGGAAGACGACGATCAGCAGGCGATCGCCAGGCCGGAGAGGGCCACGATCCCGGTGGTGAAGGCCAGGCGCTCGCCGCGGAAGGCGAACTGGCGCGGCAGGAAGCCGTCGCGCGCCAGGAAGGACGAGAGGCGCGGGAAGTCGGCGAAGCTGGTGTTGGCGGCCAGCACCAGGATCAGCGCCGTGGCCACCTGGGCCAGGATCAGGATCGAGCCCGATCCGGCGATGTTGCCGAACCAGCATGGAGAGCACGGTCTGCTGCTCGTCGGGGTCGGGGACGATGCCGGAAGCCGTGGCCAGCACGGCGATGCCCAGGAACATGATGCCGAAGATCGCCGCCGCCCAGGTCAGCGTGGTGCGCGCGTTCTGCCACTCGGGTGGCTTGAATGCCGGAACGCCGTCCGAGATCGCCTCCACGCCGGTCAGGGCCACCGCGCCCTGCGAGAAGGCGCGCAGGACCAGGAAGAGCCCGAGCGCCGCGCCGGCGCTCTCCAGCTGCTCGCTCCAGCCGGCGGGACCGTCGTACTGGGGCAGGCCGCCGCCGAAGAGCATGCGGCCGAATCCGAGCACCACGATCCCCAGCATCACCGTGATGTAGAGGTAGGTGGGCGCCATGAAGATCGTCCCCGACTCGCGGATGCCGCGCAGGTTGCCGAGCATGAGCAGCGCCACCGCGGCCACGGAGATGTAGACGCGGTAGTCGAACAGCTCCGGGATGATCGAGGTCATGGCCGCCACGCCGGCCGAAACGGAGACCGCCACCGTCACCACGTAACCGATGAGCAGCGCCGATGCGGCCAGGATGCCGGCGTCGTCGCCCAGGTTGTCGCCGGCGACGATGTAGCTGCTGGCGCCGTTGGGGTAGGCCTTGATCGTCTGGCGGTAGGAGAGCGAGACGATCGCCAGCATCACGATGATGAGCGCCGCCAGCGGGACGGTCAGCGATGAGGGCCGCCGTCCCCGGTCAGGGCCAGCACGCGCATGATCTCCTCGGGGCCGTAGGCGGACTGGAGCTGATGTTGTCGCTGGAGAAGACCGCCATGGCCTTCAGCTTGGTGAGGCGCTCGTGCTCCTCGCGCTCCGACGAGATCGGCCGGCCGATGAGCGCGGTGCGCATGCCGCGCAGCGCCCGCGGTCCATCCGCTGCGGTCGAGGATCGTCTTCTCCGATGCGATCAGCGTCCCTTCATCGGATCGCTCGAACTCGTCCTCGAAGGGCCGAACGATGCGGACGTACGAGTCGCCGGGGCGCTTGCCGCGCCGCTTCTCGCGGACCTCCAGCAGGGGATCGACGCGGCGCTCCTCGGTCCCCCGTGGGCGGCGCGGTGGTTCGTTTGGCATTCGGCCGCCTATTCAACCATCCGCCGCGACCCGCTGTCTGCCGTCTCGCCGGCGGTCGTCGGCGCCGTCGTCAGTGCTGGCCGAGCGTGCCGCGAACGCGCATCCGGTGCTCGGTGCGCAGGAAGACCGCGCGGCCCAGCCAGATGAGCAGCGCGGGCATCACGGCCAGCACGAGCCACTCGAGCGCGGCGTCGAGCAGCGGCCGCGTCCCCATGGCGTAGACCCGCAGCAGGTCGACCGCGTAGGTAGTCGGGCAGCAGGTAGGCGATCGGCTGCAGCAGCGCCGGCAGCACGACGACCGGGAAGGCCACGCCCGACACGGAGGAGAACATGAAGTTGGTGGCGTCCACGAAGAAGTTCGGCTCGCGGATCAGCAGCACCGACGAGGCGACGAGGAAGCCGATGCCCACCATGCTGAGACGCGCCAGCACCAGGGCGGGCAGCGCCAGCAGCACGGCCGGTGAGACCGTCGCACCGAAGACCGTCAGGCCGATGATGACCAGCACGGCTCCGGCCAGGCTGGCGACCGCCAGGCCGGAGATGGCACGCCCCAGCACCAGCGTCTCCGGGCGCGTGGGGGTCAGCCAGGCCGGCTCCAGCGTCCCGGCGTCCATCTCGCGCTTCAGGCCGAACGCCATCTCCCAGAAGGCCGTCGCCACCAGGCCGCTCACCACGATGCCGAGGAACAGGTAGCCGGCCAGGTCGTCCGTTCCGGTGACCGACTCGAGGCCGATGGCGCGGCCGCCGACCAGGAAGGCTGGCCCCCAGCAGCAGGCTGGGCAGCAGGAACTGGTAGAGCGGCTGGAGCACCTCGTTGACCAGCTGCAGCGGGTAGCGCCGGGCCATCTGCAGCTCCTTGCGCGCGATCGCCAGGGCGGCGCGCAGCTCGGCGTTCATCGGCTTCAGTACTGCGCCAGGCTGCCGCCGCGGCGGGCGTAGCGCTCGGTCCGGCGGAAGGCGACGACCGCCAGCGCGCAGAGGGCCAGGCCCAGGCCAGCAGCACGGCCAGGTCCGGGAGCAGCGTGCCGAGGTCGGCCCCGGTCAGCAGCACGCGCCGCAGGTCGGCGATCAGGTAGGTGGGCGGCAGGGCCAGCGCCACCGCCCGGCCCCACTCGGGCAGGACGATGATCGGGAAGCTCATGCCGCAGAAGACGGTGAAGATGCCGCGCACGCCCTGCACCAGCGCGCTCACCTCGCCGAAGCGCAGCACGACCGCGGCGAAGAGCGCTCCGAGCCCGTACAGGGCGGGAACGGCCACGGCGATCACGACAACGGCGCGCAGCGCTGCCGCGAGGCCGACCTCCACGCCGAAGACGAGGGTGATCGTGCCGCCCACCATCGCGTACATCCAGAGCGCCCAGACGATCTGGCTGACCATCGGCCCGAAGAGGATCACCAGCCGCGAGACGGGCGTCATGAAGAGCGCCTCGAGCGAGCCGCGCACCTGCTCGGTGCGCAGCGCCGTGCCCGGGCCCCACAGGATCATGCTGATCCACATGTAGGCCGCCCAGCCCAGGAACAGGAATCCGGCCACCTCGACCGTCCCCGAGCGCTGGGCGAACGCGTCCATGGCGGCCTGGCTGTCGCCCGCGTAGCCGCGCGCCTGCATGACGTAGAAGAGCGGCAGCGCGATCGGCCAGAACAGGAACCCGATGAACATGGTCGGGTAGCGGCGCAGGAGGCGCCACTCCTTCATCGCCGCCGCGCCGAATGCGCGCAGGTCGCCGAGGATGACCGATCCGCTCACTCTCGCAGCCCCCGGCCGGTGAGCGAGATGAAGACGTCCTCCAGCGTGACCGGGACCACCTCGACGTGGTCGATGCGCGCCGCTTCCGCGCGCGCCGCGTCGAAGGCGGCCGGCACGAAGTCGCGGGCGCTGCGGCAGTGGACCGTGATGCTGAGGCGTCCATCGGTCCCGAGCTCCTGCTGGACGACCTGGCCCGCGCCCGCCAGGCGCGAAACGAGCTGCCCGTTCAAGGTGCCGTCCCCGAGGGGCGAGACCTCCAGGCGCACCACCTCGGTGGCGCCCACCGTCTGCTTCAGGCGCGCCGGCGTGTCCAGCGCCACGACGCGCCCGTGGTCGACGATCGCGATCCGGTCGCAGAGCTGATCGGCCTCCTCCATGTAGTGCGTGGTGAGCAGGACCGTCCGTCCCTGCGCCTTCAGCTCGCGCACGCGGTCCCGAAGGTCGCGCGCCGACTGTGGGTCCAGGCCGACCGTCGGCTCGTCCAGCAGCAGCAGCTCCGGGTCGGGGAGCAGGGCGCGGGCGAGCACCAGCCGCTGGCGCATGCCGGTGCTGAAGCGCTCCACGTAGTCCTCGTCGCGATCCTCCAGGCGGACGGCGCGCAGCGCGCCGTCGATGCGTCCCCGGGCCTCTGCCGGCGGCACGTGGTACAGCGCGGCGAAGTACTCCAGGTTCTCCCGGGCGGTCAGCTTCCAGTAGAGGCTGCGCCCGTCGGAGAGGACGGCCCCCATGCGGCGCCGAACGTCGCGCGCCTGGGTGACGACGTCGAGGCCGAGGACTCGGGCGCTCCCCGCCGTTGGCTCGAGGAGCGTCGCCAGCATCTTCATGGTCGTCGTCTTGCCAGCGCCGTTCGGCCCCAGCACGCCGAAGATCTCGCCCTGCGCCACCTCCAGGTCGACGCCGTCGACGGCGCGGAACCGCTCCCGGCGGTCGGGCTTGCGGCGCAGCCGCTGCCAGGTCGTGCGACGTCCGCGCTCGAACTCCTTGACCAGTCCCCGGGCCTCGATCGCGAGCGCGGTCATGACGCTGCCTCGTCGCGCATCTGCGCGGGTACCCCCATGACGAACTCCCGCCAGCACAGCCAGGACGATGATCGATCCGGCCACCGCGAACATGACCGAGACCGCCCCGAATTCGATGAGCAGACCCGCGACGACGAGGCTGAACGGGCCGAGGCCCTGCGAGCCGAGCATCGCGAGGCTCATGACCCGGCCACGCATGCCTTCCGGCGTCCGCGCCTGCAGCCATGAGATGACCCGGACGTTGATGAAGCCGACCCCGACGCCCATCGTCGCGCCCACCGGGAGTGCCAGCGCCAGGTTCGGCACGATGCCGAGCAGCGCGAGCTCCAGGCCCAGGATGGCAGCCACGACCATGACCACTGCGCCCAGCCGCGGGACGTGCCGCAGGGAGCCGGCCAGGATGGCGCCCAAGAGCGCTCCGGCGCCGAATGCGGACATCAGCACGCCGAACGCGATCGCCCCGCCGCCGAAGCGCTGGTCGGCGAGGTACGGAATGCCGACGCCGATCGGCCCGATGAACCCGAAGTTGAACGCAGCCGTCAGCAAGATCAGCGCGCGGACGGGCGGGTCGCGCCACGCGTAGGCGACGCCGGAACCGATCGTGCCCAGCAATCGCTCGCCCTCGGCGGCGGCCTGTGCGGGGAGGCGTCGGCCGCCACGGACGAGCAGCAGTGCTCCGGCCGCGACGGCGAACGAGACGGCGTCGATGGCAAACGCCGGCCCGGTCTCGACGGCCGCGATGACGACGCCCGCCAATGCCGGGCCGATCAGGCCGGACAGCTGCTGCGTCGCCTGGATCAGCGCGTTGGCCGGAGAGAGGAGCGACTCCCGAACCAGCATCGGCACGATGGTGTTCATGGCCGGGTAGAAGAACGCGTCGACCATGCCGAAGATGCCGGCGAGGATGTACAGCTGCCAGAGCTGCGCGTTGCCGGTCAGGACCAGCGCCGCAACCACGCCGACGACCGCGGCCCGGATCGCGTTCGAAGCAAGCATCAGCGTCCGCGGCGACATCCGGTCGGAGAGTGCTCCGCCGACGAGCATGAAGATGACGCGTGGCACGGCGGCCACGGTCAGCACCGTGCCAAGCGCCAGGCCCGAGGCCGTGAGCTGCAGGGTCAGCCAGGCCAGGGCAACGAAATGGAACTGGTCCCCCAGCAGCGAAATGCTCTCGCCGGCGAACACGAGGCGGAAGTCGCGCTCCCGCAGCGGCCGCGTCAGCCGGGGGCCGGAGGCCCGGGCGGCGTCGGCCGCGGGGGCTGTGGTCACGTCCATGGTCCTGCTACTCCAAGCTGATGAGGACGCCGTCACCGCTTTCGTCCTCGGTGTCGACGATGATCCCGGCGGTCTCGTTGTCGACCGCCTGCTCGATCATGGCTGCGTAGGTGTCCGGGATCCCCGGAACGACCCGTGCGGCGGCCGCCGCGAACGCGAGGGGGATGCGGAGGTCCACGACGTGACGTCCACGCTCCGTGACCTGGATCCGCACTCGGCGTCCTCGTGGGGGACCGGCATGGTCTTCACCCCGGTGGCCGGCCTCGTCGCCTGCGGGGCGTCGTACGCCTGCCGGCGCTGGAGCGCCTCGATGATGGGGGCGGCCTCCTCCGCGCTCAGCTTGCCCTCGGCCACGAGGCGCAGGATGGTCCCCAGCTCGTCACGCATCGCCGCCGCCCAGCCGCCGGCTCGCCTCGTCCACGTCGATCTCGCCGCGCTCGAGAGCCTGCAGCACGGCCAGCTGCTCCGCCTCGTCCGGCGCCCGGAGCGTCGCCGTCGGAGCGGAAGGTCGCGCATCCGGCGCCAACGGCGTCACCCGCCTCGGCCGACGGATGCTCAGGTCACCGGACATGGAATTGAAGACGAATGTCGGACCACCGCTGCCGACCACCACCCGCCGCCGATCCAGGCGCCCTTCGATTCGGTGGTCGAGGTCGCTGCTGATGTCGGTCGAGATGCCGCGAACCTCGAAGGTTCGCGCCCCCCAGCAGCCCGACCGATACGTCTCCGCTCACCGTCTCGGCGCGAAACTCGCCCGTCGGTGCCAGCTCGCCCTCCACCTCGACGTCACCGGAGACGCTCTGGCTGCGCAGGTCTCGATGCGTGGCACCGCGACGCTCAGGTCCCCCGAAACGGCCTCGCTGCGCAGCGAGATGGCTCGCTCACCGCGCACGGTGACGTCGCCCGACACGCGTGTTCACGCGCATGCTGCCGCCCGCGTCGGTGAGGTACAGGTCGCCCGAGACGGTCGTGTAGCGTTGCGCCCCGAGCATTCCCTCGACGGTCGCGTCCCCGGAGACGGTCTCGAGCCGGACCTCGGCAGCCTGGGGCACCTCCACCTCCACGCTCAGCTCGACGCCGCCGCGGCCGCGCAGCAGGCGGTCGATCATTCCGCGCATCGACGGCGCGCCGTCCGGTTCCTGGACCGAGACGCGCCCGGATCCGGCCTCGGTCAGCAGCTGGACGCGCCGGAAGATCTCGTCGGCCTCCTGCTCGGATTCGGCGCGGATCTCGAACGTGGCCCGCACGCTCAGGTCCGCCCCATCATTCCCGCGCACGCGGACGTCTGCGGAGGTGACCTTCAGGTCGAAACGCCCCTCTGCGCCGAGTGTGTGCCGGATGTTCTGCACGCGAACGAACCTGGCCATCTCAGCTCTCCGCCAGCGACCGGAGCTCGGCTGCCGCGGCGGCTGCGTCGATCTCACCGCGCGAGAGGCGCTCCAGGATCGCGCGGCGTGTCGCCGCCACGTCGGAAGCAGGCGCGGGCTGCTGCGCATCGGAGATCGGCTCGTCGTCCTCGTCGGCGGGCAGCCCGCCGTCGCCCAGGCCGAGCGCGCGAACCAGCGCGTCGACGCGGCCGCGAACGGTGGGGTAGGAGATGCCGAGCTCGCGCTCCATCTCCTTGAGGTTGCCGCGCGCCCTTAGGAAGCTTTCCAGGAGCGCAAGCTGCTCGCGAGAGAGGCGACCGAAGCGGCCGACCCCGAACTCGCCCTCGAGGGCGGTGCCACAGCTGCGGCAGTGCAGACGCGTGATCAGCAGCTCGCCCTCGCAGACGGGGCACGTGGAGATGACGTCGCGCGCCATCTCAGCGGCCTGATTCGCTGCGGGCGCCGCTCCGGCCGCCCACCAGGCGGAAGATGCGCCGCACGCCGCGGTCGCGCGTGATCTCCTGCTGGCGATGGGCGCGCAGGCGATCGTGCGTCGCCATCACCGCGTAGTGCATTCGATAGTCCAACATTGCCATTCGCTCCTTCACTTTGAAGATGTTCGCTTACGGTTCAGTGAAGTACGACGGCAATATACGGCTCGCGCATGCAGTTGTCAACCCCTTATTCGCAATTGGCAATCCCGCTTAGCAAAATAGGAAGCTCAGCTTGTTAAATGGCGCCCGAGCGGCGGTGCGCAATGTCCGCTACCATCCCCCCGTCCCATGCATCCCAGCCTGCTGCCCTACCATCCGGAGCGCGACGTCTATCGTCTCCTCCAGCTCGATGATTCAGCCTCCAGCGAGGAAGTCTCGGCCGCCTGCCGGCGGCTCGCCCGCCGGTTCCACCCCGACCGTAACCGCTCGCCGCGCGCGAATGAGGAGATGGGGGTCGTGAACGCCGTGCGGAACATGCTCACGGATCCTGCCGAGCGCGCGGCCTACGACCGCGCGCGTAGTCGTTTCCTGTCGGGGTGGACGCCAGGGGCCCGCGTCGCGCAGCGCCGCGCCGTGGCCCCACCAGGCGTCGACGCTGTCACGGAGGAGGGCGACGGCGCTCGGGCGGGCTGGTTTCGGCGTCGCGGCCTGCCGGCCGTGGTGGAGCGCACGCTGCGAGCCCTCGTCGCGGCCTTTCGGGCCGCGCTCGGCATGCTGGGTCCCACGTACTGCCCCACCTGTGGCTCGCTGGCGGAGGCCTCCTACCTGTTCTGCGGCGAGTGCGGGACGCGGCTGCGGCGAGTTCCGCGCCTCTCCGGGGAGTAGGCAAGGCTCGATTCAGGACTGCACCGGATCGGGCCGATCCGGGTCGATCTCCAGCTCACCTAGCGCCCGGACCAGCTCCTCGCGGCTGCCCTGATCGGTCAGGCACAGGCCGTGGAGCGACGCGTAGGCGATCTGCTCCGGACTCACCTCGAAGTGCGTGCGAAGCGCCTCGCGCGTGTCGCTGCGGCCGAACCCATCGGTCCCCAGGACGGTGTACTGCCGGTCGGTGAGCCACGGCGCGATCATGTGCGGCACGGCCTTCATGTAGTCGGTGGCGGCAACGATCGGCCCATCCGTGCCGGCGAGCTGTTCGACGAGGTACGGAACCCGCAGCTCGCTCTCGGGATGGAGCCGATTCCAGCGTTCCACCTGCAGCGCGTCTCGCCGCAGCTGCTGGAACGACGGAGCGCTCCAGACGTCGGCGGCCACGTCGTAGCGCTCCGCGAGCAGCTCCTGGGCACGCAGGGCCTGGTGCAGGATGGGGCCGGACGCCAGCAGCTGGACACGCCGCGACCCGCGCTCGGCGGCCCGGTAGCGGTAGAGCCCGCGCAGGATTCCGTCGTCGACGCCATCGGGACGGGCCGGCATCGCCCAGTTCTCGTTGTAGAGGGTGACGTAGTAGAAGACGTCCTCGGCGGCCTCGCCGTACATGCGCCCGATGCCGTCGCGCACCACGACCGCCAGCTCGTAGGCGAAGGCCGGGTCGTAGGCGCGGATGTTGGGCAGCGTGGTGGCGAGCAGGTGCGAGTGGCCGTCGTCGTGCTGCAGCCCCTCGCCGGTGAGCGTCGTGCGACCGGCGGTGGCGCCCATCATGAAGCCGCGGCCGCGGACGTCGCCGAAGGCCCACGCGAAGTCGCCGGTTCGCTGGAAACCGAACATCGAGTAGAAGATGTAGAACGGGATCATCGGCTGGCCGTGGGTGGCGTAGGCGGTCCCGGCGGCGGTGAAGTCGGCCATGGCGCCGGCCTCCGTGATGCCCTCCTCCAGGATCTGCCCGTCCTCCTTCTCGAGGTACGACAGCAGCAGCTCCTTGTCGACCGGCGTGTAGCGCTGGCCGAGCGGGTTGTAGATGCCGATCTCCTTGAAGAGCGGATCCATGCCGAAGGTGCGCGCCTCGTCCGGGATGATGGGCACGATGCGCGCCCCGATCTGCTTGTCGCGTGTCAGGTTCCGGACCAGGCGGCTGAAGGCCATGGTCGTCGAGGCGGCCCGCTCCGATCCCGCGAAGAGCTCCTGGTAGGCGCCATCGGCGGCGTTGGCCAGCGGCATCGGATGCACGGAGCGCTGCGGCAGGAAGCCGTCCAGCTGCCGCCGTCGCTCGAGCATGTACTCGATCTCCGGCGAGTCGGCTCCGGGGTGGTAGTAGGGAGCCTCCTTGAGCTGGTCGTCCGGGATGGGCAGCTCAAGGCGATCGCGGAAGACCTTCAGCTCGTCCTGGGTCAGCTTCTTGGCCTGGTGCGTGACGTTGCGGGCCTCGATTCCGGGACCCAGCGTCCAGCCCTTGACCGTCTTGGCCAGGATCACCACTGGTGCGCCAGCGTGCTCGACGGCCGCCGCGTAGGCCGCATGGACCTTGCGGTAGTCGTGGCCGCCGCGCCGCAGCTTGGCAAGCTCCTCGTCGGAGAGGTGCTCGACGAGCGCACCGAGCCGCGGATCCGGGCCGAAGAAGTGCTCGCGAATGTAGGCCCCATCGGCCACCGAGAGGCGCTGGTAGTCGCCATCGAGCGTCTCGTTCATCTTGTTGAGCAGGACGCCATCCTTGTCCCGCGCCAGCAGGTCGTCCCACTCGCGGGCCCAGATGACCTTGATGACGTGCCAGCCGGCGCCGCGGAAGAGCGCCTCCAGCTCCTGGATGATCTTCCCGTTGCCGCGCACCGGACCGTCGAGCCGCTGCAGGTTGCAGTTGACGACGAAGACCAGGTTGTCGAGGCCCTCGCGCGCAGCGAGCGAGAGGGCGCCGATCGACTCCGGCTCGTCCATCTCACCGTCCCCGAGGAACGCCCATACGCGGCTCCTGCTCGTATCCGCGATGCCGCGCGCGGCCAGGTAGCGGTTGAAACGCGCCTGGTAGATCGCGTTCATGGGGCCGAGGCCCATGCTCACCGTCGGGAACTGCCAGAAGTCGGGCATCAGCCGCGGGTGCGGGTACGAGGAGAGGCCCTGGGGGGTCAGCGCCTCTCGGCGGAAGTGGTCGAGGTTGTCCTCGTCCAGCCGCCCCTCGAGGAAGGCGCGGGCGTAGATGCCGGGGGCGGCATGGCCCTGGAAGAAGACCTGGTCGCCGCTGCCTTCGCCATCGGGCCCGCGGAAGAAGTGGTTGAAGCCGACCTCGTACAGGCTGGCGGCGCTGGCGTAGGTGGACAGGTGGCCGCCGATCCCCTCGAAGCGAGAGTTCGCGCGCAGCACCATGGCCAGCGCGTTCCAGCGGATCATGCGCCGGATGCGGTGCTCCATCGCCTCGTCGCCGGGGAAGTACGGCTCCTGTTCGGGCGAGATGGTGTTGATGTAGCGGGTCTGCACCAGCGATGGCAACCCAACCTGCCGCTGCCGCGCCCGCTTGAGCAGCTTGAAGAGGAGGAATCGTGCGCGCTCGGCGCCCACCTGGTCGACGACCGCGTCCAGCGAATCGATCCACTCCTGCGTTTCGACGGGGTCGATGTCGGGGAGCTGGTGCTTGAACTGGTCGAAGATCTCGTGCATCGGTCGGTCCATGGGCCGCCTATGGTACAGACCGATGCGGTGGCACGAAATCGGGCGTCGGTCACAGCGCCGGACGTTTGCAGTGCTCGACGAGCCTGTCACCATGGCGGACGTGACGACTTCATCCGGTCCCAGGCCGCAGAGAATCCTGGTGCTCGGCGGGGGTTTCGCCGGCGTCGAGACGGTCAAGGCGCTCGAGTCTCGCCTGGGCGAGCGCGAGGACGTGGAGATCTGGCTCGTCAACCAGGACAACTTCATGCTCTTCACGCCGCTCCTGCCAGAGGTGTGCTCCGGCGTCCTCGAGCCGCGCCACGTCGTCGCGCCGCTGCGCGGCATGGTGAAGCGACCCAGCACCTGGTGCATCACCGCCGATGTCGAGCAGATCGACCTCGACCAGCGGGTCGTGACGGTCCTGGGCGGCGACGGCGACCTGCATCGGCTCGGCTACGACTGGCTCGTCCTGGCGCTCGGTGGCGTGACCCACACGTTCGGCATTCCCGGCATCGACGAGTACGCCATGGGGATGAAGACGCTGGCCGATGCCTTCAGCCTGCGCAACCGGATCATCGAGATGTTCGAGCGCGCCGAGCTCGAGGAGGATCCGGCGGAGCGCGCCGCGCAGCTGACGTTCGTCGTCGGCGGTGGCGGGTTCAGCGGCGTCGAGACGGCCGGCGAGCTCGAGGACTTCGTGCGACGCGTGCGACGCCGCTACTACCGCAAGATCGGGCAGCGGCAGGTGCAGACGGTCCTCGTGGAGCTCGGCGATCGGCTGCTCGGTGAGCAGTCCGCGGAGATGGGGGAGTACGCGCGGCGGCAGCTCGAAGGGCGCGGCTACCGGGTCCTGCTGCAGACGGCGATCAAGGAGGTCCGCGAGCGAGAGGTCGTCGTCCAGCACGGTGAGAGCACCGAAACGATCCCCACCCGCACGGTGGTGTGGACCGGTGGTGTGCGCCCGGCGCCCGTGGTCCGCGACTGCGGCGTGGAAGTGGACAAGGGCGGTCGGGTGCTCACGCAGGCCACCATGCAGACCAGCCGTGATGACGTGTGGGCGATCGGTGACTGCGCCGTCATCCCAAACCCGAAGCCCGACCACGAACCCTACGCGCCGACCGCCCAGAACGCCGTCCGGGAGGCGAAGACGCTGGCCGACAACATCCTGGCCCGCATCGATGGTCGAACGCAGCACGCGTTTCGCTACGAGCCGCTCGGCCAGCTCGCCTCCATCGGCCACCACACCGGGGTCGGCGTCATCTTCGGGTTCAAGGTGCGGGGCATCCTGGCCTGGTTCATGTGGCGTGGCTACTACTGGAGCCGGACGCCGGGCTTCAACCGCAAGGTCCGCGTCGGGATCGACTGGCTGCTGACCGCCTTCTTCGGCGCCGATCCCGTCCAGCTCAAGGTCGAGGACGTGCACAGCGCCATGGGCTCCTCCGGCTCGCGGCGCCCGCGCGTGCGCGAGGACGATTGACGGCCGCTACACTCGACCCCGATGTCACGAGCCGAGCGACGCGCATACAAGCGCATGACGAAGAACCAGGATCCGTATGCCCTGCCCGCCGGTGCCCAACAGCGGCTCAAGGCGCAGAAGCAGCGAAGGCGGCCACCTGCACCGCGGAGCGCCGAGTTCGCCTTCTGGGGCGGCCGATTCCCGCTCCTGATGCTCGGCGGTGGCGCGGTCGCCGGGCTGATCTCGTTCTCCATCGCGTGGCCGAGCGGCATGCCCTTCGCCCTCTACGTGGGAGCAGCCGTCGCCATCGCCTGGCTCGCGCTCGCCTGGCTGCTGAGATCGCTCCAGGCGCGCGCCGCCGCCAGCCGCTGACCGCGTGACGGGCCCGCTGGGCGCGGCCGGCGTCATCTTCCTCGCCTACCTGCTCGGCGCCGTCCCGTTCGGCAACGTCGCTGGCCGCCTGGCCGGCGGCATCGACCTGCGCCGACACGGCTCGGGGCGCACCGGCGCCACGAACACCCTCCGCACGCTCGGGCCGGCATGGGCCGCCGTCGTGCTCCTGCTCGACGTGGGCAAGGGCGCCGCTGCCATCGCCGTTGCACGCTTCCTCTACCAGGCCGATGCGTTCGTGGCGGTGGAGTGGGTGGCCGCCACCGCCGGGCTGGCCGCCGTGGCGGGCCACAACTGGTCCGTCTTCATTGGTTTCCGGGGCGGTCGCGGCGTGGCGACGACCGGCGGCGGCCTGCTGGTCCTGACGCCGCTGACCGTGGCTGTGCTCGTCCCGCTCATGCTGCTCGTCATCTGGCGCACGCGCTACGTGTCGGCTGCCTCGATCACGGGGAGCGTGGCCGCTCCGCTCGCGGCGGCGGCCTTTGCCGGGCTTGGCCTGAACGGATGGCCCGCGGTCGGCTACGCTGGCATTGCCGGCGTCCTGATCATCGCATCGCACCGCGACAACATCGTCCGGCTGCGGGCCGGCACCGAGCGACGCATCGGCGAGAAGGTGGTGATGGAGACGGATGCGCAGCACTGAGCGCAGGGCGTCACAGCCGGTCGCGCGCCTCACCTCGCTGCCGAACCTGCTGGGGCTGAGCCGCATCGCCGCCACGCCGATCGTGGCGGGGCTGCTGCTGGCCGGGTTCCCCGGGTCCGGCCTGCTCGCCTTCGTCACGTTTGCTCTGGCGGCCAGTACAGATTTCGTCGACGGCAAGATCGCGCGTGCCCGCAACGAGGTGACGCCGCTCGGCGTCTTCATGGACCTGACCGCCGACAAGGTGCTGGTGGCAGGCGTGCTGGTTGCCATGGTCGACGTCGGCTTGCTGCCCACCTGGATGGTGGCTCTGCTGCTGATCCGCGAGCTGGTGGTGCAGGGCGTGCGGCTGGTGGCGGCGAGCGCATCGGTCGTCATGCCCGCGCGCTCGCTGGGCAAGGGCAAGACGTTCGCGACCCTGCTCGGGATGGGGATGCTGATGCTCGCCTTCGACACGCAGACCGCCGGCCCGCTCGCGTCGCTCGCCCAGGAGCCCGCGTTCCTCACCGCCGGCTACTGGACCATGGTGCTCGCCACCGCGCTCTCGGTGGCCTCCGGCTCGGACTACGTGCGGGCCGCGCTTCCGGTGCTCACCGGGCGCGAGTAGGCCGGGGCCTACTTCACCAGGCGCTTCTCCATCTGGCGCATGGCGATCGTCAGGCCGATGGTCATGAAGGCCAGCAGGTAGGCGACGTCGAACAGCATCGTGGCGTCCACGAGGCCGGTGGACAGGCCACGGAACAGGTGCACGCCGCGGTAGAGCGGCAGCGCCTCGACGATCCAGCGAGCCCAATCGGGGTAGACGCTGAGCGGAAAGAAGACGCCGCTGAACAGGAACATCGGCATCACCACCAGGCCCATCGGCAGGTCGAAGTCCTGCACCGTGCGCAGGAACGAGGTCGTGGCCAGGCCGGCGGCGCTGAAGGCGGCGCCGAGCAGGATGGCGCCCGGTACCACCAGCACCACCCACCACGAGTAGACCAGGCCCATGGCCAGCATCACGCCGACGAAGGCTCCGGCGTAGAGCGTGCCGCGGAAGAGCGACCAGATCAGCTCGCCGATGGCAATCTCGCGGATCCCCAGCGGCGTGGCCAGGATGCCCTCGTACGTCCGCTCGTAGTTCAGCTTGAAGAACACGTTGAAGATCGTCTCCGCGATCGCGCCGTTCATGGTCGACATGGCCAGCAGCCCGGGGGCCACGAAGGCGGCGAACGGGATCTCGAAGCCGGGTCCGATCCGTACCGTCTCGATGATGGTGCCCAGCCCGAAGCCGATGCCGAGCAGGTAGAAGAGTGGCTCGAAGAAGCCGGAGACGATGACGATCCAGCTGTGGCGGTAGACCATCGCGTTGCGCTGCACGAGCAGCCGCGCGCGCATGAGCGATGCAACGGCTGCGGGGATCGGCGCGGGAGAGGGAAGGCGGCGGGTGACGACGGCCATCGGTCTAGCTCAGCAGCCGGCGCTGCAGGAGTCGGTTGGCCAGGTAGGCGCCCACGGCAAGGAAGGCGAGGAGGTAGGCCACGTGGAGTGGCCAGGGACCCAGGAACATGGGATCGTCCAGGATCGTGCCGCGGATCAGCGCCACCCCGTGGTAGAGCGGCGTCGCGGCGGCGGCCCACTGGACCTGCTCCGGCAGGGCCGAGAGCGGGAAGAAGGTCCCGCTGAAGATGAAGAGCGGGTTGATCACGAAGCGGAACAGCCAGCTGAAGCCCTCGGAGTTCCGCTGGGTGGCGCTGAACGCCACCACGGCCGAGCTGAAGGCGAGGCCGGTCAGGATGGCTGACGGGATGGCCAGCAGCGCCATGGGCGAGCGGGGGATCCCGAAGATGGTCAGCACCACCAGGAAGACGACCGAGATGGTGAGGACGCGGAAGCCGATCCAGAGCAGCTCGCCGGCCAGGACGTGCCCGACCTGCAGCGGCGTGGCCAGCATGGCCTCGTAGTTGCGTCGCCAGGCGATCTTACCCATCACCGGGAAGCTGGCCTCGAACGTCGCCGACTGCATCGAGGTGGCCGCCAGGATCCCCGGGCCCAGGAAGTGGACGTAGTCGTAGCCGCCGAATGCCGTCGTATCCCGCTGAGAGATGAGGCCGCCCAGCCCGATTCCCATCGCGGTCAGGTAGAGCATCGGCGTCAGGAACGAGCCGAGGATGGAACCCCGCCAGCTGCGGCGGTAGACCCACAGGTTGCGTTGCAGGACGCGCGCGGCGGGCGCGATTGCCTGGATGGCCAGCGTCATTCGACCAGCGTCCGGCCGGTGAGGCGCAGGAAGACGTCCTCGAGGCTCGACCGTCGCACCAGCGCCGACTCGAGCGGGATCTCGCGCTTGTGGACCGCGTCGAGCGCCGCCTCGCCATCCGTCACGTAGAGGAGGGTGCGGTCGGGCAGCTCCTCCACCCGCTCGGCGATGCCCTCGAGGCGCCCGTCCAGGCTGGCGCGCGCCGCCTCCGTGACGCGGATCTCCAGCACCTCCCTGGTGGAGTAGCGGCCGATGAGCTCCCGCGGCGAACCCTCGGCCACGATCTTCGCCTTGTCCATCACCACCAGCCGGTCGCAGAGCTGCTCGGCCTCGTCCATGTAGTGGGTCGTGATGATCAGCGTCCGTCCGCGCTGCTTGAGCCGATACAGCCGCTCCCAGACGAGGTGCCGCGCCTGCGGGTCGAGGCCCGTGGTCGGCTCGTCCAGGATCACCATCTCCGGGTCGTTGACGAGCGAGCGCGCGATGGTGAGGCGACGCTTCATGCCGCCCGACAGCGGGTCGACCTGGTCGTTCGCGCGCTCGGAGAGCTGGACGAAGTCGAGCAGCTCGCTGGTGCGCTGGCGGGCGAGCTCGCGCGGGATCTCGAAGTACCGCGCGTACATCTCCAGGTTCTCGCGAACGGTGAGCTCCGCGTCCAGGTTGTCGATCTGCGGCACCACGCCGAGGCGTGACTTGATCTGCGGGGCCTGGTGGCGCGGATCCATGCCGATCACGCTAAGGTCGCCGCTGGTGACGGGGGACGAGCAGGCGATCATGCGCATCGTGCTGGTCTTGCCGGCCCCGTTCGGCCCGAGGAAACCGAACGCCTCGCCGGTGCGCACGTCGAAGTCGACCGCGTCGACGGCCGTGAAGTCGCCGAAGCGCTTCGTCAGCTGGCGCGCGTGGACCAGGACCTCGTCCGTTGGGGGCATCCGCCGATTCTAGCGAGTGATCCGGATCGGTCCACCGTGCGTATAACGTGCACCTTGACAGTAGCACGTTTCAGGAGGAGGATGAGCGCATGGACGTTGCGGTGATCGGAGCAACAGGCTTCGTGGGCCGGCACCTGGTGGCCCGCCTCCAAGAGGCCGGGCACGCCGTTCGAGCAGTGTCGCGCGACGGCGCTAGCCGCACGGACTGGGGCGAACTCGTCACCGCGCACCCAGCCGACGTCGAATCCGGCGAAGGCCTCGAGCCGGCGCTGGCAGGGACCGACGCAGCGGTCCACCTGGTGGCGATCCCGCGCGAGACGCGCGGCAGGACCTTCGAGGCGATCAACGTCGGCGGCGTGGCGAACGCGGTGCGGGCGGCGACGTCCGCGGGCGTCCGGCGCTTCGTGCACCTGTCCGCCATGGGTGTGACCGATGATCCGCAGCTGGGCTACCTCGCCAGCAAGTGGCGCGGCGAGGAGCTGGTCCGCAGCTCCGACCTCGATTGGGTCATCCTGCGTCCGTCGCTGCTCTTCGGCGAGGGGGACGGGTTCTTCAGGCTCATCGAGACGACGCTGACGTGGTGGTCGCCGGGCATCGTGGCGATTCCCGGTGACGGGCGGGCCCGCTTCCAGCCCCTCTCGGTGGACGACCTGGCCGCAGCGATCGAGCGCTGCCTGGTGGACGCCGACCGCGGCCGCACCGTCTACGAGCTGGGCGGCCCGGACTACCTCACCTACCGTCAGATCGTCGATCGCGTGATGGAGATCACCGGCAAGCGCCGCCTGAAGCTGAACATGCCGCTGCCGATCATCAGCGCGCTGACCGCGGTGACCGACCGCATCCTGCCGATCTTCCCGGTCAGCCATGATCAGATCCAGAGCCTTGGCAGGCCCAACTACACTGATCTCCAGGCCTTCGAGACGGCCTTCGGATTCGCGCCGCGACCCTTCGACATCAGCTACCTCGCGCGCTGACCCGAGGGTGCCGAACGCACTGCCCGGTGCAGGACAGGCGGCCCTGTGGTGGCCCCCACCCGCTATGGAGGATGCAGCCCATGGTTGAGACAGCAGACGCGATCATCATCGGCGCCGGCATCCATGGCGCATCGCTGGCCTTCCACCTGGCCGCGGCCGGAATGCAAGGCCGTCGTCCTCGAGCGCAGCACCGCGGCCGGCGGCGCCACCGGGCGCTCCAGCGGCCTGGTCCGCATGCACTACGACGTCGAGGCCGATGCGCGCCTGGCCTGGGTCTCGCACGGCTACTTCGCCAACTGGGGCGAGCGGGTCGGCGGGGATGCGGGCTTCGTGCAGACCGGCTTCGTGCAGCTGGTCCCGCCCGATGAGGTCGAGGAGCTGCGCGCGAACGTGGCGATGCAGCAGCGCCTGGGCATCGACACGCGGCTCATCGGCCCCGACGAGGTCCGCGAGCGGGTGCCCGGGATCCGTGGTCGACGACGTCGAGGTTGCGGCCTGGGAGCCGACCTCCGGTTACGCCGACCCGACCATGACCACCACCAGCCTGATCACCGCGGCCGTAGCGCGTGGCGCGCGGCTCGTGACCCGCTGCCTGGTCATCCGAGATCCTGCACGAGGGCGACCGCGTGGTCGGCGTCGAGACGAGCCGCGGCCGCTTCGAGGCGCCGATCGTCGTCAACGCCGCTGGCGCATGGGCCGGCCCCCTGGCCGCGTCGGTGGGGGTGGAAGTGCCGCTCCAGGTCTGGCGCCATGACGTCGCCTACGTCCGGCGGCCGGATCGGATGCCGCGCCACCCGGTCATCATCGACTTCGCAAACTCGATGTACGCGCGCCCCGAGGGAGACTCGCTGACGCTGGTTGCGCTGGAGGACGGCAATCCGCTGGGCGGCTCGCCCGACGCCCCGGTCGACGCGGCGGCGCCGGGCTTCCTGGAGAAGGCGGCCGAGCGGCTGAGCAGGCGCCTGCCGGCCATGGAAGATGCGGGGCTGCACAGCGCTCACTCCGGGCAGGACGGCATCACGCCCGACCAGCACCCGATCATCGGCCCGGCCGGCCCGGAGGGCTTCTACCTGGATTGCGGCTTCTCGGGCACCGGCTTCAAGATCGCGCCGGCCGTCGGCGCGGCGCTGGCCGAGCTGATCCTCGACGGAGAGGCCAGGGTCGCCGACCTGCGGCCATACCGCTTCGAGCGCTTCGCGGAGGAGGACCACATTGTCGGGCAGCACCCCTACGCGCCGATCTGGCGCTGAACCGCCCGATCACGGCTGCCCGGGTTGCGCGACGGCAGATGCCGCCTATACTACGCGCCACGTAGTACAGGAAGCACGCCATGCCCAATCGGACTGACGGACAGAACGACCCGGCTCTGCTGCTGCTGATCAGCCTGGCCGGCGGCCCGAAGCACGGCCACGCCATGCTGCTCGACGTCGAGCGCTTCGCGGGTGTGCGGCTGGGCCCGGGGACCCTGTACGGAGCGCTGACCCGGCTCGAGGAGGCCGGTACGGTGGAGGCGCTCCCCGCCGAGGGCCGCCGGCGTCCGTACCGGATCACGCCCGCCGGACGGGGCGTCTTGGAGCGTCGGCTCGAGGCGCTGCGCAGCGCGCTCCAGGCCGGCTTTGAGCGGGTGAGCGCATGAAGCGGCTGCTGCTGGGCATCTATCCCGCGCGCTGGCGCGAACGCTACGGCGACGAGCTGCTGGCGCTGGTCGACGAAACCGGCCTGGCCCCCCGCGAGTCATCGTGGACCTGGCGCGCGGCGGCATTCGGGAGCGTGTCCGTACCGCGCGACGCGCAATCGCGCAAGGAGGCGCTGAGATGGTGATCGGTCCTGCGTGGCGGCATCCCACCGGCTGGGCGCTGGCGGGCGCGGCCGTCCTGGCCCCGACGCTGATCTTCGTCGGTATGTCGTACCTGACCTACGAGCTGGGCCTGTCGGGCCTCTCCGCGTTGATGGAGCCGGTCAACGAGGCCATGAACCGGATGCGTCCGCTCGACCTGCTGCTGATCGCGGCGCCCCTGGTTGCGCTCCTGGCGGCCGTGGTCCCGCTGCTGCGCCTGGAGCTGCGACGCGACGCAGGGGCAGACGCGACCGAAGCGGTCATCGGCCTCCGGCTACGTGCCGCCAACCTGCTGGTGGGCTTCCTGGCGCTCGCGGTGGCGGGGCTCCTGGTCGCCCACATCGTTGTCGAATCGGTGCTGCGCATCGGGCCCTGAGCCCCTTGCGACGGGCGTCACTCGATCCGATCGCGGATCTCCCAGGCGTGGTCGAGCGCGTGCCACGCCGAGCGGCGCACGCAGTAGCGCGGCATCCAGCGCTCGCGGACCTGGCTCGGCTGCGCCGGCTCCTCCCGCGGCGCGGGCGCGCAGCGCGGCGATGCCGGCTTCGCGGACCTGCGCCATGCGTTCGGCGGGGTCCTCGGGCACCGGGCGAGGCCGGCGGCTGCCGAGCTTCGAGAGGTATGCCTCCTCCGCCTCCGAGCACGTGGCTCGGTCATCTTCGCGCACGTCCCGGCCGCCGCCGCGCGGACCGGTCCGCAGCGATGCGTCGTCGGCGTCGCGCGCGGCGTCGTCGAAGGCCCGCCATGCGGCGCGCAGCAGTCCGCACCTGACGCTCCAGCTCGGCGTCGTCCAGTGGCCTTGTCGTCCGCCGCTGGCCTCGACGCCCGGCGCGCCGAAGTCGGTGTCGGATTCGCCGGCCAGCCGTTCGACGACCTCGTACGCAGGCTCATCGGCCAGGCTCCGGCTCGCCAACGGCTGCGGCGTAGCGCTCGGCGTACGCCGCCAGCGGCTTCCAGCGCCTCGTCTTCGCCTCGGCCGCTGCGGGCCCAGCCGGGCCAGTCCAGCGCGATGGCGAAGACGCGCTTCTCGCCCGACCTCGAGCGCGACGGTGATCTCCGCTCCGGCATCAGGCCTCCCAGGTCTCGCCCGGCTCGAGCGTCCACCACCTTCGCGCATGGTCTCCGCGGCGAGCTCGCTCGGGCGTGCCGGCCAGGATCGGGAAGGTGCCGTAGTGGACCGGGATGACGGTGCTCGCGCCGCACAGCGCCACCGCGCGCGCGGCATCGGCCGGTCCCATGGTGTAGTGGCCGCCGATGGGCAGCACGCGCGATCGGTCGGCGCCCATCGGTCCCTGATCAGCGCCATGTCGCCGAAGACGTCGGTGTCGCCGGAGTGGTAGACGCGGGTGCCGTCCTCGAACTCGATGACCCAGCCCCAGCAGCCGAGGTCGCGGGTCACCGCCGGGTCCACGTCGCTCAGGGTCGCGCCGCCGGAATGGACGGCGGGGACCATGCTGAAGCGGATGCCGGCCGCCTCGAAGCGTGCCGCCGGTGTTCATGCCAACCGCGCCCTCGATGCCCTTGCCGATGAAGAAGATGCTCATCTCGTGGCTGGCGATCAGCTGCCCGCCATGCCTTGGCGAGCTCAACGACGTCCACGCCGTCGTCGCCGATGTGGTCGAAGTGGCCGTGGGTCGGCGCGATGACGTCGACCTGCTCCGGCTCGCGGTAGGCATCGGGGTAGTTGGGCGCAGTCGTCCATCGGTCGACCCAGACCCACTTGTCGCCCGGGGATCGATACAGGACTCCGCCGTGACCCAGCCGGGTGATCCGCAGCTTCGACATTCCGATTCCTCCTCGTCGTGGCTGGCGTCCATCGTAGCCCTGACGGTATCGGCAGGTCGCACTCGCCGCGGCGCGCTCGCTCAGCCGGGGATCAGCAGCCTGCCGGCGCGAGCGATGCGCTCCATCCATGGGCGTTCGCGCTCCAGCGTCGTCTCCGGCCCATGACCGGGCAGCACCCGCACGTCGCCCGGGAGGTCGCGCGCGAGCCGCGCGAGGCTGGCGACCATGGCATCGTCGGCGCCGCCGGGCAGGTCGGTGCGGCCGTAGGTGCCGGCGAACAGCACGTCACCCGCGAGCAGCAGGGCGTGGCGCTCCTCGTAGAGGCAGACGGATCCCTCGGTGTGGCCGGGCGTGTGGAGGATGTCGAAGACGAGGTCGCCGATGCGCAGCTGCTCGCCGTCGCGCAGCTCGCGCTCGGCAGTCACCGGCTCGACCTCGAAGCCGTAGCTGTTCGGCTGGCTCAGCCGGTAGGCGTCGTCGGGGTGGATGGCGAGCGGCGCTCCGCTGGCGCGCTTCAGCGGAGCGTTGTCGAAGACGTGGTCGATGTGCCCGTGCGAGTTGCCGATGACGTGCAGCTGCAGGCCGTTGGCGGAGAGGCGTTCGATCAGGGGGTCCGCGGCGCCCATGCCCGGATCCAGGACCAGCGCCTGCGGCGAGTGCCCGTCCCAGACCAGGTAGCTGTTCGTCTGCCACGGGCCGAAGGCGCCGATCTCGATGCGCGCCGCATGGTCGGCCGGGCCGGTGCGGCGCTCGACGGTCACCTCGTCGCGCCCTGTCACTGCTCGCTGGCCCCGGCCGGACCCGGAATGGCCCCGCGGCCGGCGTCCAGGCGCAGACCGAAGTGCCGGGCCAGGGCGGCGGCAAGTGCATCCTCGACGTGCTCCATGCGGACGGGGCTGCCCATCTCGCGAGCGAGGGAGGTGACCTCCTTGTCAGGGATGCCGCACGGGATCATCTCGTCGAACCAGCGCAGCTCCGTGTTCACGTTGAGCGCCAGGCCATGGGTCGTGACGCCGCGCTTGACGCGGACGCCGATGGCGGCCAGCTTGCGCCGGCTCCTCGACCCACACCCCGGTGAGGCCGGGCACCCGTTCAGCCTCCACGCCGAAGGCCGCCGCCGTGTCGATGATCGCCGCCTCGAGCGCTCGAACGTACCGGCGCAGATCGAGCGGGTCGTGCAGCTCGACGATGGGGTACGCGACCAGCTGGCCCGGCCCGTGGAAGGTGATGTCGCCACCGCGGTCGATGCGGACGAACTCGGCGCCGATCTCCCGCAGCCGGTCGCGGGACGCGAGCAGGTTCGCCTCGTCACCACCGCGACCGATGGTGTAGACCGGGAAGTGCTCGAGCAGCAGCAGCCGGTCGCCGATGCGCCGCTCGCGACGCTGCTGCGCCAGCTCGTCCTGCAGTTCCCACGTCGGCTGGTACGGAACGGTCCCGAGCCGTTCGACGCTGAGCCGCCCGCCGTGCGCCGCCAGGAGCGGGTGCTCGTCGCTGGCCGGCCGGTACGGGAGGTCGCGGCGCGGTCGGCGCAGGCGGCGCGGTTCCGGCGCTGCGGCGGGAGGAGCGCTGATATCGCGCATCGGCTGCCTGGTGGTCATGGCGTGGTCGCCCCGGGTGCTCAGACGGCCGCGGCCGCCTGCCCCGGAACCTGCTCGGCGGCGTGGTAGGAGGAGCGCACCAGGGGTCCGGACTGCACGTGCCTGAACCCCATCTCCAGGCCGATGCGGCGCAGCTGCATGAACTCGGCAGGCGTGTAGTACTTGCGCAGGGGCAGGTGCTGGCGGGAGGGACGCAGGTACTGGCCGATGGTCAGCACGTCGATCCGGGCGTCGCGCAGAAGCCGCAGCGCTTCGACCAGCTCGTCCCACGTCTCGCCGAGTCCCACCATCAGCCCGGTCTTCGTGACGAGGGTGTCGTAGCCGATCTCGCGGGCCGCGGCGCGACCGGTGGTGAGGACGGAGACGGAGCGTTCCCAGCGCGCGCGGCGCCGCACGGGGCGCTGCAGGCGCGGCACGGTCTCGACGTTGTGGTTCAGGATCTCGGGGCGTGCCTCGACCACCGTGCGGATGTCATCGGGCCGGCCGTTCAGGTCCGAGATCAGGACCTCGATGCTGGTCGCTGGCGACTGGCGCCGGATCTCGCAGATCGTCTCCGCAACGATCCCGGCCCCGCCATCGGGCAGGTCGTCGCGGGCGACCATCGTGACGACCGCGTGCTTCAGGTTCATGGCGCGCGCCGCCTCACCGACGCGGCGAGGCTCATCGGTGTCGGTCTCCGGCGGGCGGCCGGTGTCGATGGCGCAGAAGCCGCAGTTCCGGGTGCAGACGGAGCCGAGGACCATGAAGGTTGCCGTGCCCAGCGCCCAGCACTCGCCCTGGTTCGGGCAGCGCGCCTCCTCGCAGACCGTGTGGAGTGCCTCTGCTCGCATCAGTCGGCTGACCGATGCGTAGGTCTCACCGACGCCCACGCGCACCTTCAGCCACTCCGGCCGTCGGCCGCCGGGGCCGGCGTTCTCGGGCAGCGGGTCGCCCGGGGCGAGCAGGCCACCGTCGACGCCGGGGCCACCGGGGTACATCAGCTCGGACGGAGACGCGTGGCCGCCAACCGGGTTGGTGACGACGCTCAGCTCGTCGAGCCCGCTGAAGCCGGGTCGCTGCGCATCGGTCATGGCCTTGAGTCTACCCAACGTCCTGCCCGGGTGCCCGCGAAGGCCCCCAGGCGCCCGCTAGACTCCCTTCATGGAGCCGGCGACCGATCCCGCCGCAGCCGCTGACGCCCTGGAGGCTGAGCTCGCCGTCCAGGGTTCCGCGCAGCGCGCGGCGCACGAGAAGCGGTATCTCAAGAGCAGCCTCGCCTTTCACGGCGCCACCTTGCCGCAGATCGAACGGACCGTGCGCGCCTTCACCGTGGAGTGGCCGATCGGCGACCACGACCGGCTGGTCGCATTGGTGACCGCACTCTGGGAGCGGCCCGTCCACGAGCGACGCATGGCGGCCGTCACCCTGCTGGAGCGCCATCGGCAGCTGCTCGGCGTCGCCGACCTGCCGCTCCTCGAGCGGCTCATCCGCGAGTCGCGCACGTGGGCCTACGTCGACGCGCTGGCCGCCAACGTGGTGGGCCCCCTCTGCGCCGGCGCTCCCGACGCGGGCGCGGTCCTGGACCGATGGGCGGCCGACGAGGACTTCTGGGTGCGCCGCTCGGCGCTGCTCTCGCAGCTGCGTCCGCTGCGCGACGGTGCGCCGCTGGGCCGCTTCACGCGCTACGCCGACACGATGCTTGGCGAGAAGGAGGCATTCATCCGCAAGGCGATCGGCTGGGTCCTTCGCGAAGCGGGGAAGCGCCGGCCGAGCGAGGTCGTCCAGTGGCTGGGCGCCCGCACCGATCGGGCGTCCGGCGTGACGATGCGGGAGGCGGTGAAGCACCTGCCAGAGGGCGACGCCGCCGCCCTCATGCGCGCCTATCGCGCGCGGCGGCCGCTCAGGTGATGCGCCGCCCGGACGCGTCGACCCGGCGGTAGTTGCCGTCGCCCACCAGCCGGCGCATCCGGCTCCGGGAAGTGCGCCCGGATCCCCGCCAGGGGATCGACGCGATCGCGCGCCTCGGCCGATGGCCCCTCGAGCGGATCGCTCGCGTCGGCGGTCGACGCCCGCTCGCTCAGGGTCACCGATTGTGCCCTCCTCAGCCGATGGACGTCTCGGGATCCCACTCCTCGAGGCGCTTCCGGACGTCGGCCAGGAAGCCGCCGACCTGCGCGCCGTCGAGCACACGATGGTCGAACGAACAGGTCATGTTCATCATCGGCCTGATGGCGATCACGTCCTCGCCCTCGACGGTCACGACCATGGGGCGCTTGACGATCGCCTCCATGGAGAGGATGGCCACCTCGGGGGCGTTGACGATGGGCATCGAGGAGACCGACCCGAACCAGCCGGTGTTGTTCACCGTGAAGGTGCCGCCCTGGATCTCGTCCAGCTTGAGCTTGTTGTCGCGCGCTCGCGCCGCGAGGTCCTGGACCTTGTGGTTCACGCCGCTGATCGAGAGCTGGTCGGCATTGTGGATGACCGGAACCAGCAGACCGTTGTCGACCGCGACCGCGATGCCGACGTTCATGGCCTGCTTGAGGATGATCTTGTCGTCGGCGAACTGGCTGTTCACGGTCGGATGCTGGCGCAGGGTCTCGGTCACCGCCTTGACCACGACGGCGACGTACGACAGGCCGATTCCCTCGCGCGCCTTGTAGGCGGCCTGGTTCGCTTCCCGCCAGCGCACGACGTTGCCCATGTCGACCTCCACCACGGTGTAGGCGTGGGGGACGGTCTGCTTGACCCGCGTCATCTTGGCGGCAATGCCCTTGCGCATCTGCGAGAGCGGCATCTCCTGGTCGCCGCCGGCCGGCGCCGGAGTTGGCGAGGGCGGCGTATACGAGGCAGCCGGCGCCTGTGGCTGCGGCTCGGGTGCCGCCTCCTGCTGCCGCTGGGCGGGAGCTGCGACGGGAGCTGCCTGTGCCGCAGCGGGCGCTGGCTGCTCGGGCGATGGTGATGGCGGCGCGGGCGGCTGCGGCTGGCCCGGCTCCGCTCGCTCGATGTAGGCCAGCACGTCGTCCCGCGTGACGCGTCCCCCGGCTCCGGATCCGTTCAGCTGGCTGATATCGATCTCGTGCTCACGCACCAGTCGGCGCACGGCCGGGGTCATGCGCACCGACGCGTCGGTGGGGGGTCCGCTCGTCTCCGAACTGGCGGCGGCGGCCACGGGTTCACTCGCCGGCTCGTTCGCTTCCTGCGGCGGGGGCTGGGGTGCCGGTGTCTCCTCGGCGGGCGCCTCCTGCTCGGCCGGTGGCTCCTCTTCGGCCGGTGCCTCCTGCTCGGCGGGCGCCTCCTGCTCCGCGGCCGCCTCTCCCTGGTCTTCGGCAGGCTGGGCGGTGCCGCCCTCCGCATCGATCTCGGCCAGGGGGGTGCCGACGGCGACCGTCTCGCCGTCGGGGACCATGATCTTGGTGATGGTGCCGGCGACCTCCGACGGCACCTCGGCATTGACCTTGTCGGTCACGACCTCGAAGAGCGGGTCGTACTGCTCGACGCTGTCGCCTTCCTTGACCAGCCAGCGCTCGATCGTTCCCTCGGTGACCGACTCGCCGAGCTGCGGCATCTTGATCGTGGTTGGCATCGGTTCTACAGGCTCCTCAGTTCGTGACCGGCAGCAGGTGCCGGGCGGGTATCGTCGGTTGCGGTCCTAGTCTGGCGAACAGCGCCGGGCCCGGCAAGCATCGGTCAGTAGGCCGCGAGTTCGCGCGCCGCGTCCACGATCTTGGCAGGGTTCAGCATGAACCACTCCTCGAGGTCGTGGTGGTAGGGGACGCCCGGAACCTCGGGTCCGGCCAGCCGCGTCACGGGCCCGTCCAGGCTCTCGAACGCCTTCTCGGCGATCTCCGCAGCGATCTCGGCACCGAATCCACCGAAGCGGTTCGCCTCGTGGACGACGAGCGCCTTGCCGGTGCGGCGCACCGAGCCGAGGACCGTGTCCGTGTCAAGCGGTCGCAGCGTGCGCAGGTCCACGACCTCCGCCTCCACGCCGTCCTCGCGCGCCAGCGTCTCCGCCGCCTCCAAGGCGCAGGTGCGCATGTAGCCGTAGCAGAAGATCGACAGGTCCTTCCCGGCGCGCGCGATCTCGGCAGCGCCGATGGGGACCAGGTGGTCACCGTCGGGCACCTCGGCCCTGAAGAGCCGGTAGGTCTTCTTGTGCTCGAAGAACATGACCGGGTCAGGGTCGCGGACCGCCGCCTTGAGCAGTCCCTTGGCGTCGGCCGGCGTGCCGGGCGCCACGACCTTGAGCCCGACCGTCGAGGTGAAGTACGCCTCGTTCGACTGCGAGTGGTAGAGGGCGCCGTGCACGCCGCCGCCATACGGCATGCGGATCACCATCGGCAGGCCGAACGTGCCGTTGGATCGGTAGCGCATGCGGCTGATCTCCGAGACGATCTGGTTGAACGCGGGGTAGACGAAGTCGGCGAACTGCATCTCGGCGATGGGCCGCAGCCCGTACATCGCCGCGCCGCAGGCCGCTCCGGCGATCATGGCCTCGGTCAGCGGCGTGTCGAGGACCCGCTTCTCGCCGTACTTGGCGAAGAGGCCGTCAGTCGTCCCGAAGACGCCGCCCTTCTTGCCCACGTCCTCGCCCAGCACCATCACCAGCTCGTCGCGCTCCATCTCCTCGTCCATGGCGGAGCGGATCGCCTCCAGGATGTTCTGCGTCGCCATCGGCTCAGGCCTCCCCGTCCGCGTACACGTGGCGTGCGGCCTGCGAGACATCGGGCTCCGGGCGCGCCTCCGCCCGACGGCTGGCGTCGTTGACCGCCGCCTTGATCTGCGCGCGAAGCTCGTCCTCGCGCTCGTCGTCCAGGATGCCGGCGCTCCGCAGCTGCGCGCCGAAGCGCGCCAGCGGATCCTGCTCCTTGAGCGCCTCGACCTCGGCGGGGTCACGGTAGCGGCGCTGGTCGTCGTCCGAGGAGTGGCTGGTCAGGCGGACCACCCGCGCCTCGATCAGGGTCGGCCCATCACCGCGACGTGCCCGCTCGTGGGCATCCTTGGCGGCCGCGTAGCAGGCCAGCGGGTCCGAGCCGTCGACCCGAACACCCGGGAATCCGTAGCCCTGCGCCCGCGCCGCCACGCTCATCCCGCCAACCTGCTTCTCGAGCGGGACGCTGATCGCGTAGCCGTTGTTCTCGCAGACGAAGATGACCGGCAGCCTGTGGACGCCGGCAAAGTTCATCGCCTCGTGGATCTCGCCCTGGTTGCTGGTCCCCTCGCCGTAGGTCGTGAGCGCCACCACGTCGTCGCCGCGCACCCAGGCACCCATGGCCATCCCGACCGCGTGCAGGACCTGCGTCCCGACCGGCGACGAGAGGCTGACGATGTTGAACGGCGCGGCCCCGTAGTGGCCCGGCATCTGGCGTCCGCCGGAGCTGACGTCGTCTCCCTTGGCCAGGTGGGCGGTGATGATGTCCTCCGCGCTCATCCCGAACGCGATCGTCGACGCGATGCTGCGGTAGTACGGGCGCCATCCAGTCCTGGTTCTTGCGCAGCGGCCAGGCGGTGGCGACCTGCGCCCCCTCGTGGCCCTGGCCCGAGATGATGAAGGCGATCTTGCCGGCACGCTGCATGAGCCACATCCGCTCGTCGACGGCCCGTGCCAGCAGCATCGTGCGGTACATGTCGAGCACGTCGTCGTCGGTCAGGCCGAGCTCGAGGTGGCGGGCCCTGGTGTCGGTGGTTGCCACTGCCTGCCTCCTTCTCCTAGACGTGGATCGCGTCGCCGTCGACCGCCATGGCGGCCTCGGCCAGGACTTCGGGGAGCGTCGGGTGGGCGTGGACGCTCATGGCGATCTCGGCCGCGGTCCCCTCCACCAGCAGCGCCAGGGTCGGCTCCGGCAGCAGGTCGCCGGCGTGCGGCGCCGATGATGTGCGCGCCCAGCAGCATCCCGGTGCCCGCATCGGCCACGAACTTGGCGAAGCCGTCGATCTCGCCGACGATGGTCGCCTTGCCGAGCGCCCGGAACGGGAACTGGCCGGTCTTCACCTCGTGGCCGGCCTCGCGCGCCTCTGCCTCGGTCAGGCCCACGCTGCCGATCTGCGGCCGGCAGAAGGTGACCCGCGGCATGAGGTCCGAGCGGACCGGCTCCGGGTCGTGCCCGGCGATCGTCTCGACCGCCACCACGCTCTCGTGCGCCGCCACGTGCGCCAGGGCGAAGCCCGGCACGATGTCGCCGATGGCGTAGAGGTGCGGGACGCCGGTCCGCATGTACTCGTCGACCTTGACGTAGCCGCGCTCCATCTGCAGGCCGTCGATCTGCTCCAGGCCGATGCTCATCGGTCAGCGGTCGGCGCCCGACCGCCACCAGGATGATGTCCGCCCCTACATCGGTCCGCCTGTCGCCCTCGTTGGCCTTGACGCTGAAGGTGAGCCCGTCATCGGAGCGCTGGATGCTCTCGGTGTCGATCGTCGAGGCGGTGTGGATCGCGATGCCGCGCTTGCGGAAGACCCGGTTCAGCTCCTTGCTGACGTCCGCGTCCTCGAGGGGGACCACGCGGTCCAGGAACTCGACCAGCGTGACCTCCGAGCCGAAGTCGCGGTACATGGACGCCCACTCGACGCCGATGGCGCCCGCCCCCACGATCGTCACCCGTGCCGGCACGTCGTTGCGCTTGAGCGCCTCGTCGCTGGTGATGATCCGCTCGCCGTCCGGCTCCAGTCCCGGCAGGGAGCGCGGCGCCGAGCCGGTCGCCAGGATGAGGTCGGTGGCGCTCGCCTGGAGCTCGCCCGACTCGCCCCCGGAGACGCGCACGCTGGTCGGGCCGGTGAGAGTGCCCTGGCCGTGCAGGACGTCGATGCCGTTCTTCTTCATCAGGAACTCGACGCCGCGGACGTGCTTCTCGACCACCGCATCTCGTCGCTCGCCGAGCGGGCCGTAGTCGAGGGAGACGCCGTCGCTGCCGGCGAGACCGAACTCGTGGCCCTGCTCCGTCACCCGGTGCAGCAGGTCGGCGGTCTCGAGCAGCGCCTTCGACGGGATGCAGCCGCGGTTGAGGCAGGTGCCGCCCAGCGCGTCGCGCTCGACGAGGCCCACCTTCAGGCCGAGCTGGGCGGCGCGGATGGCGCCCACGTAGCTCATCCCGCCACCGAGGATCAGGAGGTCGTAGCGTCGCTCGTCGGTCATGCCTCTCCCTGCTGCGGGCGCTCCAGGGCGCGCCCCTCGTGGGCGGCCAGCGCGGTGCGCCAATCATCAGGCACCGGCATGGGCCGTGCCTGCCCGTAGTCGTACGCCACCAGGACCGATGTCGCCCGCGCCAGGTCGCGCCCGGATTCGGCAACCAGCCGGTGCGACATCGAGATGCTGCTGCGGCCGATCCACTCCACGCGCGATCCGACCTGCACGGCGTCGGCCAGGAAGATCGGAGACTCGTAGTCGATCCTGATCATGCCCAGGATCAGCGGCATCCGGTTCAGCGGCCCCACCGGGTCCAGCTTCAGCACGTCGCGCAGGTAGCTTACCCGCGCCAGCTCCACGTAGGTGGAGACGACCGCGTTGTTCACGTGGCCGAACGCATCGATGTCGCGGAACCGCACCTGGACGGGCGTGCTGTGGCGGAAGTCATCGCTCACGGAGCCCAGATTCTACACGGGGCTCACCGAACCCCCTCGCGCGGCTGCCGTCAGGCCAGCGCCCGCTCCGCCGACGCTATCAGCGCCGCGAGGAGCGTCACGCGCGGGACGACGCTCGAAAGGTCCAGCCACTCGTCGGCAGAGTGATCGTCGCCCCCGATCGGCCCCAGCCCGTCGAGTGTCGGCAGCCCCGCGGCCGCGGTGGTGTTGGCGTCCGACGCTCCCCCGGTCGCGGCATCGCGAAGGTCGAACCCGAGCTCGGCTGCGAGGCCGTGCGCGAGGTCGGCCAGCCGGGCCGTGGCCGGCGACTTCTCCATCGGCGGGTGCGCGGCCAGCCGTTGCAGCTCGACATGCACGCCGTCGACGGAGGGGGAGTGCAGCAGCCGCTCGACTTCCTCCATGGCCGCATCGAAGGCGTCGGCGGCCGCGGCACGCAGATCGAGCGTCAGCCGGCACTCGGCGGCGACCACGTTCGGGCGCGTTCCACCACGGATCACGCCGGCGTTCAGCGTGACGCCCGGCCATCGACCGTTGAGGTCCTCGAGCGCCACGACCTGGCGCGCAGCCGCCAGGATCGCGGAGCGTCCCTTCTCCGGCTCCACGCCCGCGTGCGCGGCCCGGCCCGTGAAGGTGACCTCCAGGTCTGCGATGCCTTTCCGTGCGCTGACGATATCGCCGTTGGCCCGGGCACACTCGAGCACCAGTGCGGCATCGTGTTCGGGGACCAGTTCGCGGATGTGCGGCGTGCTGAACGGCGAGCCGATCTCCTCGTCCGGATTCGCGACGAAGGTGATGGTCGGCCGGATGCCGATCTCGTGCAGCGCAGCCACCGCGTGCAGGCCCGCCAGCAGCCCGCCCTTCATGTCGCTCGTGCCCGGACCGAGCGCCCGTTCGCCCTCCACCCGAAACGGCCGCTCGGCCACCGTCCCGGGCTCGAAGACCGTGTCCATGTGGCCGATGAGCAGCAGTCGGGAGCCCTCGCCGATGAGGCGGCCGATGACGAGATCTCCGAGGGGCTGCCCGGGCTCCGGCGAGCGGCGCTCCACGCTCGCTCCAAGCTCTGCGAGGGACTCGGCCACCGCATCCGCGATGCGATTGACGCCAGGCGGCGTGTGCGAGCCGCAGTCGACGTTGACCAGGGATTCGAGCTCCGCCAGGTAGCGCGGGTATCGGGCCCTGACGGCCTGTGGCAGGTCCGGCGGGATCGGCATGGCGCGTGAGTATACTGCCGGCCATGCCGCAGGACGGGCGCTCGGACGGCGACGTGGAGCTCCTGGAACTGCGCGTCCTCGACGGCCCCAACCGGTTCTTCAGGCGGCCGGCGATCAAGCTCGAGTTCGGCGCCATCGAGCCCGGTCTGGCGGACGAGACGAGCGTCGCCGCCGGTGAGGCCGTCCAGCGTCTTCACGCGCTCCTGGACCTGCCCGTGCCGCGCATCGCGCGGCGCGGATCTGCGGACGGCCGGCGGGCCCTGGTGGCCTACCCCTGGCATCGGCGGACGATCTCCCAGGCGGTCGGGGCATCCGCGGCCCGCATCGCAGCGGGTGCCAGCAGCGAACGGCGCGAGCTGCGGGGCCTGCGGGCGATGGCGCTCGGTCCGCTCCCGAGCCTCCCCGCGGCACGCGTGCCGATCGTGGCGATCACCGGGACCAACGGCAAGAGCACGACCACCCGACTGCTGGCCCACATTGCCACCACGGCGGGCAGGCGGGTTGGGATGACGAACTCCGACGGCATCTTCGTCGACGGGAAGTTGGTGGAGGCGGGGGACTGGACCGGCTTCGGTGGCGCCGGTCGCGTCCTGGCCGAGGATGGGATCGACCTCGCCGTCCTCGAGACGGCGCGCGGCGGCATCCTCCTGCGCGGCATCGGCTACGGCGCCAACGACGTCTCCATCGTCACGAACGTGAGCGCCGACCACCTGGGACTGCAGGGCATCGACACGCTCGACGAGCTGGCCGAGGTGAAGGGCGCCATCGTCCGCATCACGCGGCGCAGTGGGTGGGCCGTACTCAACGCGGAGGACGAGCGGGTCTGGGCGATGCGCCGCTGGACGAGGGCTGCCCGCTACGCGTTCAGTCTCTCTCCGGAAGCGGACGGTGTGCGCCAGGCGCTCGAAGCGGGCGGTCGCGCCGCCGTGCTGAAGGACGGTTGGCTGACCCTGCTGCGCGGCGCAAGGCGTCCCCTGCGGCTGGCTCCGCTGGCAGAGATACCGGTCACCTTCGGCGGGCTCTCGACCTACAACGTGGCGAATGCGCTGGCTGCCGCTGCGGGGGCTGACGCCCTGGGCATTCGTCCGGCGCGGATCCGGGCGGGACTGCGCACCTTTACCCAGGACAGCGTCGCCAACCCGGGCCGGATGAACCTCTACGAGCGGGGTGGCCTGCTGGTCCTGATCGACTTCGCCCACAACGAAGCGGGGCTGCGTGGGCTGCTGGAGGTCTGCCGCGGGCTGGTCGGCGGCCGCGGTCAGGTTCGGCTCGCGCTCGGCACGGCCGGCGACAGGACCGATGAGGTCCTGCACAACCTGGGTCGGCTGGCCGGCCAGGGGGCCGACGATGTCGTCATCTGCGAGAAGCGTCACTACCTGCGCGGGCGGGACCTGGAGGCGATGAACGAGATCTTCCGTCGCGGTGCTGCCGACGGCGGCTACCGCGACGAGATGCCGGCCCATCCCAGCGAGCTGTCCGCGCTGCAGGCGCTGCTCTCGCGGTCCCGGCGCGGAGACCTCGTGGCGGTCATGTCGCACGTCGAGCGCGGCGAAATCTTCTCCTGGCTCGGAGACGAGGGATTCAACGCGGTCCCGCCACAGCAGCTGGGCGAGTTGGTGGCGGCTGCCGGCAGCTAGAGCTCGACCTCCGACTCGGCGAGGCCGGTCACTGCCCGGAAGCCCGGGGCACCAGCGCTCGATCCGCCGTGCTGTCGATGCTGCAGTTCCTTCCAGACGTCGTTGGCGTGGTCGACGCAGACCACCACGATGTCGCCCTCGGATCCCATGTCCAGGGCGTGGCGGGTGGCTTCGAGCTCATCGAGCATGGTGGTCACCTCCGCGCAGCGGGCTCCGTCGCTCATCGCCTCGCGCGCGCCGCGTTCGATCAGCGCAGCCGTATCGCCGGGCGCGCGGCCGCGGCTATTGGCGTCCTCGCGGACGATCATCGTGTCGAAGTAGCGCGCGGCCGTCCTGCCGAGCTCCACGATGTCCTCGTCCCGCCGGTCGCCCGCGGTGGCGATGACGCCGATCCGCCGTCCCGTCACCAGCGGCCGGCTGCCACCCGGCGACGGCCTGGCCATCGAATCGACGAACTCTCCCAGTGCCGCGACCGCCGGCGGATTGTGGGCGTAGTCGACGACCACGCGGTAGCCGTCCAGCTCGAACACGTTGAGGCGGCCGGGCGCCATGAAGTAGCTGGTCGTGAAGGTCCGCAGGCCCTGTCGGATGTCGTGCAGGTGTGCCCCGGCGGCCCACGCCGCGGCCGTCGCCGCAAGTGCGTTCTGGACGTTCATGCGCGCCCTGCCCTCGAAGGTCGCCGGCAGGAGGTGGGTCCAGACCAGCGGCATCGATTTGCGGCCCTGGCGCAGGACGATCATCTCCCCGTTGTGACCGGGTTCGAGGGTGACGGCACGCCGGCCGCGCGAGGCCTGACGGCGCACCAGCTCGTTCTCGGCGTTCATGCTGAAGTAGATCACCGAGCCGGAGCAGTGGCGCCCCATCGGCGCAACCAGCGGGTCGTCGGCGTTGAGCACCGCCACGCCGTCGCGGGGGACCGCCTCCACGACCACCTGCTTCACCGCGGCGAGCTGCCGCAGCGAGGTGATCCCGCCCAGCCCAAGGTGGTCGCCGGTCACGTTGAGGACGACCGCCACGTCGTTGCGCTGGTAGCCGAGGCCCTCGCGCAGGATGCCGCCGCGTGCCACCTCGAAGACGGCGAAGTCGACGTTCGGGTTCTGCAGCACGGTCGAGGCGGAGCGCGGCCCGGACATGTCACCACGTCGCACCGGCCGTCCGTCCACGAAGATCCCATCGGTGGAGGTCATGCCGACCTTGCGGCCCATGCCTTTCATGACGTGGGCGATCATCCGGGCCGTCGTCGTCTTGCCGTTCGTGCCGGTGACCGCCACGATCGGGATCCGCGATGGCGAACCCGGCGGGAAGAGCATGTCGATGACCGGCTTGGCCACGTACTGCGCCTCGCCCTCGGTCGGGTGGGTGTGCATCCGGAACCCGGGCGCCGCATTGACCTCGACGATCCCGCCGCCGGTTTCCCGCACCGGGACGCTGATGTCCGGACAGATGAAGTCGATGCCGGCAATGTCGAGCCCGACCACCCGCGCGGCCAGCTCGGCGATCTCGGCGTTGTCGGGGTGGATCTCCTCTGTCCGGTCGATGCTGATCCCGCCGGTGCTCATGTTGCCGGTGCGCTTGAGGAAGACACGGACGCCGCGCGGGGGCACGTCACTCAGCTCGAACCCCTGCTCGCGGGCGTAGGAGATCGATTCCTCGTCGACCTTGATTCGGGTCAGGACCTTCTCGTGGCCGATGCCGCGTCGCGGGTCGAGGTTGGTCTGCTCGACCAGTTCGCTCAGCGAGTGCTCGCCGTCGCCGACGACGTGGGCCGGCACCCGCTGTGCCACCGCTCGCAGCGTGCCGCCGACGACGAGGCAGCGGTAGTCATTGCCTGCCAGGAACGTCTCGACCACCACGCCGCCGCGGCGCGATTCCGAGCGAGCGTGTGCGTAGCCGGCTCGCACGGCGCCCTCGTCGGACAGGTTCAGCATGACGCCGCGCCCGTGGTTGCCGTCGAGCGGCTTGACCGCCACCGGGAAGCCGATGCTGATCGCCGCCGCGACTGCGTCCTCCTCGCTGCCCACGACCTTGGCGCGCGGCACGGGGGCGCCGGCGCCGCCGAGCAGCTTGTTCGTCAGCTTCTTGTCCGACGCGATGTCGACGCCCAGCGAGCTGGTCTGGCTGGTCATGGTGGCGCGGATCCGGCGCTGGTGGACCCCGTGGCCCAGCTGCACGAGCGACTGTTCGTTGAGCCGAATGGAGGGGATGTCGCGCAGCGCGGCCTCGTCCAGGATCGACTGCGTCGAGGGTCCGAACGCAGCGCGCTCGGCGAGCAGGACGAGCCGCTCGAAATCGGCGACGAAGTCGAAGTCGGGGTCGGGTTCGACGAGGTGGTTGACGGTTCGGACGGCGAGGCGACCGGCTGCCAGGCCGACGGACTCCTCCGCGTACGAGTAGACGACGTGGTAGCGTCCGGGCTCCCCGGTGCTGCGGGTCTTGCCACGACCAACCTCGGTGCCTGCGTCGCGCTGCAGCTGCAGGGCGATGTGCTCGGCAACGTGCCCGGCCCACGTTCCCTCGCGCAGCCGCTGCTCGAAGCCCCCCGCCTTGCCCGTGGAGCACGAGTGCTGCCCGATGCCGGGGAGCATGTCGAGCAGGCCGTCGACGAAGCCGGGAATCGTGTTGGAAGGGAAGTCCTCGAGCACGCCCAGGTCGACGATGAGCTTGATCGCGGGCTCGTAGTTCCAGTAGTTCGGGCCGCGGTAGACGCGCGTCTCGAGGATGCGCAGGCTCGCCGCCGGCGACGACCGCGCGCGCCGCCCTTTCCCGGCTTCGGCCTTGGCGACCGAGGCACGCGAGATCGGCCTCGGCGTCTTCGAGCGCGAGCGGCCCGATGTCACTCGCTCGCCTCCTCTTCCTTGCGACGAGCGTAGAGCTCGCGACGCCGGGCGCGCTCGGGGGCCGTATCGTCCGCGCCCTCCGCGGCGATGCGGCGGATGAGCCGACGCGTGACCGCGCCGGCACGGTCTAGCTGGGCGAGCTCCCGCTCGCTGGCCGAGACCGGACGCAGCGGCGCCAGCAGGCGACGCTTGCGCAGGTCGAACCGGTAGCCTGAAGGCAGTGAGTGGAGGACCACGCCACTGATCATCATCGGTCGATGGCGCTTGACCTCGTAGGCATCGGTCTGGATCCGGGCCGGGTCGAGGATCATGACCGATCCCTTGCCGATGACCTCCACCACGCCCGCGGGCGACACGAGGGCTGCCGTGTCCTCGTCGATGCCGATCCCCAGCAGGGCGGGCGACTGGGCCACCAGGGCGAGCAGGCGTCCAAGGCGGTTCCGCTGCTCGAAGTGCTGGTCGATGATCACGCCCGGCAGGAGCCCCAGTCCCGCGCTCATCTGCGTCATGCGCTGCTTCGGGGTCGGCCCGCTGGTACCGAAGGCGACCATATGGCTGCTGATCGCCGAGGCGCCGGCGCTGGTGCCCGCCACGATGCAGCCGCGCCGGTGCCGTTCCACGATGGCGCGTCCGAGCGCCGTGCCCCCGATCACGCTCGAGAGGCGAAGCTGGTTGCCGCCGGTCATGAAGATTCCCGTCGCGTCGTCGAGGGCACCGCAGACCTCTGCGTCATTCGCCTCGTCGCGGGTCAGGGGGCGGAGGCCGCGGACGTCGGGAACGCCCATCTGGTGGAAGAGCGACTGGTAGAGGTCGGTCGCCTCGTCGCCGAGGGAGGATGCCGTCGAGATGACCGCGATACGCGCGTCGCCGCCGCCGGCGAGCGCGACGAAGCGGGAGAGGATCTGCCGCTGACGCAGCTTGTCCTCCGCGCCTCCGATGATCAGCAGGTGCCCGGCGCGGGCACGGCCGGGGCGAGACTGGGCGGCCATGTGCCCGGCAGCATACCCAATGGCGGTGGCGAGGCGAACGTGGAGCGGGCGTCGTATGCTCATCCGATGGTCGGTGGATCCGTGGGCGACGAGGGTCGGGACGCGCAGCTCGAGCAGCGCGATTTCTACGCTGTGCTGGGGGCCGAGCCGTCCGCGACCGTCGACGAGCTGCGGAGCGCGTTCCGCGAGGCGGTCCTGCGGCACCATCCCGATCGCAGCACTGCCGGTGGCCTCGCGACGCGGCGAACGTCGATCCTCAACCGCGCGTGGGCGGAGCTGCGCGACCCCCTGCGCCGGCTGCACTACGATCACGCCCTGGAGCGCGGACAGGCAGCGACGCTGCCATGGCCACTCGAGCCCCACGAGCCGTCCCGCGCGCGCGCCCGGCCGCGACTCATCCAGCCCGATCGGCCGAGCCGCTGGCACCAGCCGCAGTGGCGGAACGTGGCCGGCTTCCGGGTCCCGGCCGACGTCTTCATGGCCGGCCCGGCGCAGCAGGGCGCCTGGATCGTGGAACACCACATCGCCGGCGAGGACTGGCGCGAGCATGCCGAGCACTACTGGCTGCGCTACGCAGCCGGGTACTATCGCGAACGCGGCCGCTACGACGACTGGCTGGGGACGCTCGAGCGCCTGCTCCGCCTGGACGGCGGCTACGAGACGCTCGTCCGCGCCGGCATGCGCCAGGCGTACGTGTTCACTGGCTCGTACCTGCGGGGCGTGGGCTTCCTTCGGGAGATGGCGCAGCGGTATACGCCCGAGAGCCCTCCGCGTCGCTGGGTCGATCGCGAGCTGCGCGCTCTCCTCGCCGAGTTCCGCGACCAGCGCGTGCGCCGCGGCAGGCCCGAGGACCGGGCGGAGGCGGCGGAGCTGCTGCTGAACTTCGTCGAGGCGCTCGGGATGGAGGCCAGCTTCCCCGACGTCCGGGCAGCGATCTCCGCCCACCGTCGTGCCGGCCACCCCGGCCGCGCCGCCGAGCTCGTGGAACGGGTCAGTCGGGAGCCCGTGCGCGAAGCCTCGCGCTGGTTCAGCGTGGTGCAGCTGCTGACCGAAGCGGGGCAGCTCGACCGGGCCTCCGAGCTGCTGGCGGCGATTGCGCGCGGGGAGCATCCGGAGGCGCTCGATCGGCGGCGCATCGGTGGAGACCCGATCCGACGCATCGGGGCCGCGCGGCAGCGCCTTGCCCGTGCTCGCGTCCGGCAGCAGCGCGAGGCGCGTCGCCGCGACGGCAGGCAGGAGCTGGCCGCGGTCGGAGCCTCCTCGCCGTGAGCCTGGGCGGCACCGGCGTCGGTCGCATCCTGACCGGGGTGGCCTTTGGCGCCCTGGCCGCCGCAGGCGGGGCGGTGCTCGGTGAGATGACAGGGGAGTCGACGTTCGCCGTGCTGCCGCTGCTCGCGGTCGCGCTCGTCGGTCTGACGCTGGGACCGGCCGCCGCCGTCACGACCTACGCCATCGCTGGCGGGTCGCTGATCGCCCAGGGGATCGTCGTCCAGAACGAGCTGGTGAGCGCTGCCAACCTGGCGCGCGTGACCCTGTTCGTCGTCGGCGCGCCGATGATCGTCCTGCTGGCCATGCGCGCTGAGCGCCAGCACACCGAGAGCCGGCTGGCCCGGGACATGAGTGTCGCCGCCGAGCAGATGGCGAATCGCGAGCGGAGCGCCGCCGACGAGGCGCGACGCGATCTGCAGAACGCGCTGCAGCAGGTCGAGCGAGAGCGCACGCGGCTCGAGGAGGTGGCCGAGGCGATCCCGGAGCCGCTCATCGTCTACGCCGCCGATGGAAGGGGAACCTACGCGAACCGCGCCGCGCTGCGCACCTTCGGCCGCAGCTTCTACGACCGTCCCCTGGACGAGTGGGGTCGTCTCGCGGAACCGCGCGACGACCGTGGGCAACCGCTGTCGATGGACGACTGGCCGCAGGTGCAAGCCCGGGACGCCGTCACCAGGCGCCGCATGATCATTCGCCTACCGATGTCCGGGAAGGACCTGCTGGTCGACGTCGAGGGGACGCCGGTCCCCGACGGCGGTTGCGTGCTGCTCCTCCGAGATGTCGGCAAGGAGGTCGACGAACGCCGCCGACTCTCTCGCTTCGCGAGCTTCGTCGCCCACGAGCTGCGGAACCCGCTGGCCGTGGCCAAGGCCCGCATCGAGTTGGGCGCGCGCGCGACCACGGCCGTCTCCGGCGCCTCGTCGCACGCCCAGCGCGCGCTGGAGTCGGTCGACGCGGCCATCGCCATCCTCGACCGCCTCGAGCTCTTCTCCCGCGCCGAGGCCGGCCGCCTCGAGGCCGATCTGCAGCCATTCGACCTGCGGGAGGCCGCGTCCGCATCCGTGGAGCGGCTGCGGGCGAGCGGCAGTGACCGCGAGGTGGAGATCAGCGTCAGCGGCGAGCCGCTGGTCGTCGGCGATCTCCAGCTGACCCAGCAGGCGCTCACCAACCTGCTCACCAATGCCGATCGCTACTCCACCGACGGCGAGCCGATCGCGGTCGAGATCAGCAGTGGCGTGGCACCGGAGCTGCGGGTGCGGGACGCCGGCCCAGGGGTGAGCGACGACGTCGCGGAGCACCTCTTCATCGAGCGCGTGAACTCCGGTCGCGGCCTTGGCCTGGGCCTGTACCTCGTCCGCGCCGCCATGGAGGCGCAGGGTGGCATCGTCCGGCTCGAGGAGCGCGCGCCGGCGGCGGTGTTCCTGCTCCGATGGCCGCGACGCGACGACGCCTGAAGCGGGTGCGCGTCAGGCGCTGACCACCTCCACCTCGGCGAGCTGCGCGGCCTCGATCTCGTCCCGAATGCGCGCGGCGTCGCCGGTCACCAGCATGAGGAGAGCGTCGGGACGGATGAGGTCCCGCGCGGCCGCGGCGACGTCGTCCGGTCCGACCGCCTCGATCTGCCGACGATAGGTCTGCCAGTAGTCGTCGGGCAGCCCGTAGATGGCGAGTGGCTCGATGGCCGTGGCGACACCGCCGGTCGTCTCGAAGCGGAGCGGGAACACACCGATCAGGAAGTCACGGACCTCGCGAAGCTCCGCGAGTTCCGGAGCGGCCGCCCTGACCCGCTCCAGCTGCGCGAACATCTCGCGCATCGCATCGGCGGTCACCTCGGTCTGCACGGCGGCCGCTGCAGAGAAGGGACCGGCCGCGCGGCGCGCATCGAACCCCGCGCGGGCGCCGTAGGTGTAGCCGAGTTCCTCGCGAAGTCGCATGTTGAGCCGCGAGCCGAAGACGCCGCCGAGCATGGCCGCCATGACCATGGCCGGGAAGTAGCGATCCGATGTGCGGGAGATGCCCGGATGCCCCATGCGCAGCTCGCTCTGGACCGAACCGGGACGGTCGACGATGACCACCCGGCGGCCGCCGGCCGGCCGCGTCTCGAAGGTCCGATGCCCCGGTCCGGTGCCATCCCAGGCGCCGAGCCGCATCTGCGCCAGCCGTTCGATCGTCTCCGGATCGACCGCTCCGGCCACGATCAGGTGCGCGAGTCCCGGTTGCCAGTGCGCCGCGTGGTGCGCTCGCACGTCGTCGAGGGTGACGGCGGCGATGCTCTCCGGCGTGCCGGCCGAGAGCCGCCGGTAGGGGGTCTCGGGATCGAAGACGTGGCGCAGGAACATCTCCTCGGCCAATCGCCCGGGATCCGCCCGCGACTGGAGGATGTCGTTCAGCCGCTCCGCCTTCAGCCGCGTGAATTCCGCGGGGTCGAACCGGGGCTCCAGGATCATCTCTGCGAGCAGCCCAAAGCCTTCCTCCAGGTGCTCGGGGAGTGACTGGAACGCCGCCCGCGCGGAGTCCCAGCTGGACTCGGAGCTGACCTCGATCCCCAGCCGCTCGGTCGCCTCGGCGAAGGCGGACGCGTCGAGTCGCCGCGTTCCGGTGGTGAGCATCTGAGCGGTCAGATAGGCGACGCCCGCGTGCTCCTCGTCTTCCGCCGCAGCGCCGCCGTCGACCAGCAGGTGAGCGTTGACCATGGTGGCGCCGGGAAGTGAGACCGACCAGACCGTCAGGCCGTTCGGCAGCCGACGTCGGTCGAATTCCGGGAAGCGATACGGCCGCGGTGCACCTGGCGTCGGCCGCAGCGGATTGGGTGCCAGGCTCATGTGACCACCTCCTCGGAACGTATCTCGCCCGGCTCCGCGGCGACGGGCAGGTAGGTCAGGACCAGCCGGTTGTCTGGCCGAAGCGTCTCGCGCATCGCGTCCACGACCCGTTCCGCATCGACCGCCAGGTAGCGGCTCACCTCGCTGTTGATGCGGTCCGGATCGTCGAAGAGGCAGGTGTACATCGAGATCCGATCGGCCCGCTCCGCGATCCGCTCCAGGCTCGACTCCACCGACGCTGCATGGAGGTTGCGGACGCGCTCCAGCTCCTCGTCGGACGGACCATCGGCCGCGAGGCGGTCGATCTCGGCCAGCAGGGCGGCCTCGAGCGCATCGGCCTCGATGCCCTCGCGCGCCGTGGCCCAGAGCGTGAACATCGACGCACCGCCCACGATCGGGAAGGGAAAGACGCTGACGTCGCCAGCCAGCTGCCGCTCCCTGACGAGACTGCGGTACATCCGCGAGGCACGACCGGAGCCGAGCAGATCGGCGGCGACCATGAGCGCCTCGAACTCATCGGTGCCGAAGACCGGCATGCGGTGGGCGAGATAGACGCGCGGAAGCGGGACCCGGTCGTGGACGACCTCCCGAACTTCACGCCCGATGCGTGGGGTCACCTCCATGGCTGGGGCAGGCGGCAGCGAGGCGTTGGCGGGGATCGGTCCGAAGTGTCGTTCGATCATCGCCAGGGCGGCGACCGGCTCGAAGTCGCCGGCCACGGTGAGCACGGCGTTGTTCGGGGCGTAGTACGTCGCGAAGAAGTCGGAGACATCCCTCAGGCTCGCCGCGTCGAGATCGTCCATGGAGCCGATGGTCGAGTGGTGGTAGGGATGCCCGTCCGGGTAGACGAGCTCCTGGATCTTCTCGTCCCAGGTCCCGTACGGCTGGTTGTCGACCGACCAGCGGCGCTCGTTCTTGACGACCTCGCGCTGGTTGTCGAGCTTGTCCTGGGTCATCGCCGGCAGCAGCGAGGCGAGGCGGTCAGCCTCGAGCCAGAGCCCGAGCTCCAGCTCGTGGCTCGGGAGCGTCTCGAAGTAGTTGGTGCGGTCGAGCCAGGTCGATGCGTTGAGCGTCCCTCCCGCGGCCTGCACCAGGGCGAAGTGCTCACCCTTGGCGACGTGTTCGGAGCCCTGGAACATCATGTGCTCGAAGAGGTGGGCGAACCCCGTCTTGCCTGCCTTCTCGTGCTTGCTGCCGACGTCGTACCACAGGTTCACCGCCACGATCGGCGCCAGGTCGCCGCGTGAGAGCACGACGCGCAGCCCGTTCCTCAGCTGGTGTCGTTCGATTGGGACGTGGGGCACGACAGTCTTCCTCGGCCTTCGGGGGCGAATGAGCGCGGTCCGACGTGGGTGCGAGACCGTGACCGGGTCGCCGTCGAAGGCTACCACGGGATCGGGGCGGTCCTCTCGCGCGACGCGATGCAACTGGCACGCGCCATGCCATACGCCTCATCGCCGAACCGCATGGAGCTGACCAGGGGGATATGAGAATCGCGCAGGTCTCACCGCTCGTCGAGAGCGTTCCACCGAAGACGTATGGAGGCACCGAACGCGTCGTTCACTATCTGACAGAGGAGCTGGTTCGGCAGGGGCACGACGTCACCCTGTACGCAAGCGGCGACACAACGACCACGGCGCGCTTGATCGCCACTCGCGAGCGTGCCCTGCGGCTGGATCCCGAGGGCGGCGACGACCTGACAGAGCACATGCTCGAGGTGGAGCGCGTCTTCGCCGACGCCGATGCCTACGACCTGATCCACTTCCACCTCGACACCCTTCACCTGCCGTTGATGCGCCGCTCCTCGACGCCGTGGATCACCACCATGCACGGCCGTATGGATCTGCCGCACTACCAACGCCTCTTCGCCGAGTTCCGGGAGGCCCGGATGGTCTCCATCTCGGACGCCCAACGCGCCCCGGTGCCCTGGCTGCAGTGGCGTGCGACCGTTCCGCACGGCCTCCCTATGGATGCCATCGAGCCACGCTTCGAATCGGGCCGATACCTCGCCTTCCTGGGTCGCATCTGTCCCGAGAAGCGCGTCGACCGCGCGATCGAGATCGCCCGCTCGACCGGTATTCCCCTGAAGATCGCCGCCAAGGTCGACGCCGTGGACGCCGCGTACTTCGCTGCGGAGATCGAGCCCAGGCTCGGTGCCGCCGGCGTCGAGTTCGTCGGCGAGATCGGCGAGGAGGGCAAGGACGAATTCCTCGGCGGCGCGGCAGCCCTGCTCTTCCCGATCGATTGGCCGGAGCCCTTCGGCCTCGTCATGGTCGAGGCCATGGCCCGAGGCACACCGGTGTTGGCCTTCCGCCACGGCTCGGTGCCGGAGGTCGTGGAGCCGGGCGTCTCTGGCGCGGTCGTCGACACCGTGGAGGAAGCCGTCCGGATGCTTCCCGACGTGATCGGACTCGATCGCCGCCTCGTGCGGGCCGCCGCCGAGCGTCGGTTCAACGTCCGCGCCATGGCCGCGGCCTATCTCGATGTCTACGAGCGGCTGATCGCCGAGGACGCATCGCTGGCGAGCGGCAGGTCGACCGTCCGCGCCCTGCGTGCCTTCGCGCCCAGCCCGCAGGCGCGGAGCGACGGAAGCCGGCAGCACGACCGATCGCTGTCAGCCAGAGAAGATGACGCGGTTCCCCTCTGATCCCGAGGCGTCGGAGGCCGGCCGACGGTACGACGTTCTCGCCGTTGCGGACCAGGACCGGGAGCACGATCAGGTCCTCAAGGACGGGGACTCCTTCGCCGTCTTCGATCGGTTCGGCGACATCCGCCCCTCGCCGTACGGCGAGGGGGGGATCTACCACCGCGGGACTCGCCACCTCTCCGGGCTGGTCCTGCGCCTCGGCGGCCACCCACCGCTCCTGCTCGGTGCGACGACACGTTCCGACAACGCGCGCGTCTCGATCGACCTCACCAACGCGGACTACGAGGCCGGGACCGATGCCGTCGCGCATAACCAGGTCCACGTCGGCCGGTCGAAGGTCCTGCTCAACGGCGCCTGCCACGAGCGGCTCGTGGTGCGCAGCTTCGCCCGCCGGCCGATCTCCATGGACCTGCTCCTGCTGTTCGGGGCTGACTTCGCCGACATCTTCGAGGTCCGGGGTCTGCGCCGGGCGAGGCGCGGCCGGATCGTGTCGGAGACGGCCACTTCCGACACCGTCTCGGTTCGGTACCGGGGCCTCGACGGGGTGGATCGCCGCACGCTTATCGCGTTTTCGCCGGCGCCCGCCGAGCTGGACGCGTCCCATGCACGCTTCGAGCTCGAGTTGCGCGACGCCGCGGCCACCACCATCGACGTGGTGGTGCGCTGCGAATCCGGTCGGCGAGCCAATGCCGCCCGGGATTGGGAGTCCGCTGCTGCGCGAGCCCGGCGCCACAACGACCGAATCCTGGGTCGCTCGACGCGCATCACCAGCTCGAACGAGATTTTCAATGATTGGCTGGATCGAAGCACCAGCGACCTGGCGATGCTCACCTCGCGAACCGCGCACGGGCCGTATCCGTACGCCGGCATCCCGTGGTTCAGCACGCCGTTCGGCCGCGACGGGCTGATCACCGCGCTCGAGTGCCTCTGGGCCCAGCCCCGCCTGGCGCGCGGCGTCCTCTCATTCCTTGCGGCCACCCAGGCCCCATCGGTCGATCGTGAGCGGGACGCTGCGCCGGGAAAGATCCTGCACGAGCTGCGGGAAGGCGAGATGGCGGCGTTGGGAGAGGTGCCATTCGGGCGCTACTACGGGAGCCAGGACGCGACGCCGCTGTTCGTGATGCTCGCAGCCGCCCACCTCCGCCAGACGGCGGACCTGGATCTGCAGAACGCCCTGTTCCCGCACGTGGAGCGCGCCCTCGAATGGATGGATGCCGATGGCGATCCCGACGGCGACGGCTTCCTCGAGTACCGGCGTTCTGCCGATGCCGGGCTCTCGCAGCAGGGCTGGAAGGACTCGGCCGATTCGGTCTTCCATGCCGATGGGCGCCTTGCCGAAGGGCCTATCGCCCTCTGCGAGGTGCAGGGCTATGCGTACGCCGCGCTCCTCGGTGCCGCAGAGATCCGGGAGGCGCTCGGGCGCCCCGACCAGGCAAGCGGGTTGCGCAGCCGCGCAAAGGCCCTCCGGAGGCAGTTCGACGATGCCTTCTGGGACGACGAGCTGGGTACCTACGTCCTGGCGCTGGACGGAGAGAAGCGGCCTTGCCGGGTGGTCGCGTCGAACGCAGGGCACGCCCTGCTGACCGAGATCGCGCTCCCCGAGCGCGCCGAACGCCTGGCGGAAACGCTCACTGGCCCCGCCTCGTACTCGGGGTGGGGGGTCCGCACCGTGGCGGCGGGATCGGCCCGCTACAACCCGATGTCGTATCACAACGGCTCGGTGTGGCCGCACGACAACGCCTTGGTGGCGCTGGGGCTCTCGCGCTACGGGTTTCCCGAGCTTGCTGCTCGCATCCTGTCCGACATGTTCGATGCCGCCCGCCACTTCGACCTCGGCCGCCTGCCGGAGCTCTTCTGCGGGTTCTCGCGTCGGGAGCACGAAGGACCCACTCGGTACCCCGTTGCCTGCTCTCCGCAGGCGTGGTCGGCGGGAGCAGTATTCATGCTGCTGCAGGCCGCCATTGGACTGGAGATCGACGCCGCGCGCCGGCAGGTGCGCTTCCGCCACGCCGTGCTCCCGCCATTCCTCGATTCCCTGCGCATCGCAGGTCTGCGGGTAGCCGATGCCTCGATCGACCTGGAGCTCGAGCAGCAGGCCGTGGGTGCGATCGTCCGCATCCTCCGGCGGAAGGGCGACCTGGAGGTCGTGGCGCTCAAGTGACGGGCGTCCCCGCCGCCGGCGACCGCTAGGAGCGCAGGACTGCGTGGGCGGACGTGGCGTCGGCCGTCGCCGCGGGCCCAAGTTGCGGAATTGGTGAGCGGCCAGGGATTCGAACCCTGAACCTAGTGATTAAGAGTCACTTGCTCTGCCGTTGAGCTAGCCGCCCGCGGAGATGATGCCGGAGGTCGGTGGGACGGTCAACCTGCGCCGCCTGGCGTCTCAGCGCGCGATGCAGGAAGGTCGCCATCTCGCCTCGGCTGACGGTGGAGGTCGGACAGAACGTCTTCGGTCCGCAGCCGGCTGTCATCTTCGAGGCGGCGAGCCGGTTGATGTCGCCTTCGAAGACGCTGGTTTCGTCATCGGTGAAGTAGTCGGCGCTGGCGGGTGGCAGGCAGCGCGTTCGCCAACCGCGCGGCCATGACCTCGCGGGCTGGGGCGCCGTCCGGACCGGATCCGCTCAGCCCGCGGGCTGCCCAGGCCCGCCATAGGGCTCCGGCGAACGCTGGTAGTGGTCGTCGAGGAAGGCGCGGATCTGGTCGACGTCGGCGCTGTCCTGGTAGAGGAGCCAGTTCCAGGCGGTGACGGCGATCGGGTGGCCGAAGTCCTCGCCGGTCCACGGCGAGAGGATCACCTTGAACTTCGCCGCCTGCACCTGCTGCCGGACGTAGCTCGTCAGGGCGGCGATGTCCGTCTTCCGACGTCTGCCCCGGCTGGTACCAGATCACGATCCCGCCGTGCTCCAGGTTGTGGATGACCTGGGATTGGACGGCCGGATTGGCAAGCGAGTAGACGCCCCAGTTGGCAGGTGTGTTCCAGTGCTGGCCGGACGTGGCAGGGGTCGAGCTGTAGGGCCCGCCCGTGCTGCCATCCGCGATGTGGCCGCCACCCTGGTCGACCTGGCGCTCGCCGATCTCCCCGCTGCCACCGCCCGCGAAGAGGACCACCACCACCAGGATCACGGCGCCGATGACGAGCACGCCCCCAATGAGCAGGGCACGCGGATCCATCCCTGCCGTCCGTCCGCCGACTTCGCCCACCCGGCGGTGCAGCGCCGCGTCGCTGGCGCGTCCGCGTCGCTGGATGCCCGATGTCCTCGTTTCGCCATGAAGGCGCAGGATAGCCGAGGAACGCGCTGGACGGCTGGCGGGGGAGTCGGCCCGGGCCTTGCTAGACTTTCGGAAGCGTCGCCAATGACGCTGCACCCCATGGAGGAACGATGACCCAAGCCGGAGAGCCGCGCCGGGAGAGCATCCCCGGGCTGGCGCGACGCCTCGTTGGTGGGCTGGTACAGCTCGCTCGCCTCGAGATCACCCGCGGCCGCCAGGAGATCGGCGAGATGCTGGCCGAGACGAAGAACGGGGCCATCATGCTCGGCATCGCTGCCGGGCTCGGGTTCCTGGCCCTGATCTCGCTCGACGTCGCGCTGATCCTGGCCATGGCGGCCCTCTTCGACGCACTGGTCGAGATCGCCGTGGTCATCATCATCGTGGCCGGCTTCGTGGCGGTGGCCATCGGCTTCGCCATCGCGGGGGTCGTCAATGCCTTCGTGATCATTGCCCTGCTGATCGCCGCCGCGATCTTCGCCGTGCCCGCCTACTTCGGCTTCACGGCAGCCTGGCTGACCGCCTTCTTCGTGCTGTGCGCTGCAGCTCGGACTGGTCGGCCGTCTTCGTGATGCGCGGCATCAAGCAGATTCGCATCGGACCGCCGGAGGAGACCATCGCGGCGGTGAAGGAGGACATCACGTGGGCGAAACGCTTGCTGAAACGCGGGTAGAGGTCGACGCCCAGCGCAACGAGGTCGAGCAGACCGCCGATCAGCTGCAGTCGCGCGTCCGCCACGCGCTGGACTTCAAGGCGCGCTTCCGGGAGAACCCGCTGCTCTTCATCGGCGTGGGAGCCGGTGCGCTCTACCTCGTGACCGGTGGACCGATCTGGACCTCCCGGCTCCTCCGCCGGCGCCTCAGCCCGACGGCGCCCGAGAAGGCCTACGACGCCCTTCCCAGGCCGATGAAGAAGTGGGTCGACTCGCTGGTCGACGACGTGGGACCACGCGCCGCACGACGCGCGCGACGCCCTGGCCGAGGAGGTCGCCAAGTGGCGCCTGGCGCCGCTGAAGAACAAGAAGGCGCGCAAGGAGCTGGCGAAGGCGATGGTCGAGGGGCCTCCGGGGCCGTCGCGTGCCGGCTGGAAGGCCGCCGAGGCGGCGCTGATGCTGGTGACTGCGGCGCTGACGCGCCGGGCGGTCGACCAGTTCATCCTCGGTCGCAAGCCGGACGGCGGCCTGGATCTGCGCCAGGGTGCTCCCGATTCGCCCAAGGAGGCGGCGAAGGAGTACTCGGGCATGTCGGACCGCGGCCGATCGTAGCGGCCAGGCCGCCAGTCACGATCTCGTAGGATGTGGGCCGGGCGAGTGGCGGAACGGCAGACGCGCCGGCCTTAGGAGCCGGTGTCGCAAGACGTGCGAGTTCGAATCTCGCCTCGCCCACCATCTCCGCGCACGGGGGCCGCGGGGCTTCAGGCAAGCAGCGAGAAGACCTCGAGCGGCATTGGCAACCCCTTGAGTGATCGGACGCCGCGGGTCTCGAACCGCAGGTCCGCCTCCATGATCAGGCCGCGCGTGGCAGACGACACCATGATCTCCGATGAGCCGCCAAGCGCCATCACGCGGGCGGCCGCGTGCACCGCGATGCCGCCGATGTCGCCGGGCAGCAGCTCGACCTCCCCGGTATGGATCCCGGTTCGCACCGGCAGGCCGATCGAGGCAGCGGCGTCGCGGATGGCGGCGGCACAGTGGATCGCGCCCACGGCGCTGGCAAACATCGCCAGGAACCCGTCGCCGGTAGTGTTGACCTCCTGGCCGAGGTAGCGCTCGAGACGAGACCTGACCAGCCGGTTGTGCTCGCCCAGCTTCTGCTTCCAGGTCGCATCCCCGAGACGGCTGGCGGTCGCCGTCGAGTCGACGATGTCGGTCATCAGCAGCGTCGTGACGATGCGGTCCTTGCTGGCGGGCCGCCCCAGCTGCTCGATGTTTCCAAGGAAGTCCAGGATGACGGCCGGCTCGTCTCCGAGCACCCAGGCATCGTGGCCCGGGGGAACGTCGAAGACCTCGTACGGCTGCACTTCCGCGTACTCGCCGTCGTCCATCTGGACGGCAAATCCCCCTGACAGCAGGAGCTGCAGATGGTGGATCTGGCAGAGCGGTGCATCGGTCTCCTGGCGCAGGTGGGTAGACCATCGGAAGCCCGGCCGCACCGTCCCGTACCCCAGTTCCAGCGACCCGACCCGAAGCAGGTTCAACGTCAGTCCTGGCAGCTCGCGAACCTCGTCCGGGTCCCTGACGCTCTTGCGCTGAATACGCCCCATGGCCCGTACAGGGTCGTGGCCGGGAGGAGGATGGTCAAGGGCCGATCGCGTGGCGACCGCGATCCCCGGGCGGTCGGCTAGACTGAGTGAACCTCCCGGACCCGCACCCCACGGTTCACCGCTTCGCGCACGCGTCCCCCAGCATCGCAGGAGCAGCAGGAAGAACTTGGTCAACGTATCCACCAACCCGCAGCCCGGCTCGCGGGTCCAGCTCGAGATCGAGGTCCCTCCCGACGAGGTCGGCCGCCACTTCGCCACCGCGTACCGCCACGTCGCCGAGCGCACGAAGGTACCCGGCTTCCGGCCCGGCAAGGCCCCGCGGCACGTGATCGACCGCTTCGTCGGTCGCGGGTCGGTCATCGCCGAGGCGATCGAGCACCTGGTGGGGGAGAGCTACGACGCGGCGCTCGACCAGACCACCATCCTGCCCATCGACCAGCCGGAGGTCGAGATCGACCCGGCGGCCGTGGTCGAGGGTCAGGCGGTGAAGTTCACGGCGACCGTCGCCGTGCGGCCCGAGGTGACGCTGGGTGCCTACACCGACTACCCGTTCACCCTGGAGACGCCCGAGGTCACCGACGAGCAGGTGGACGGCGTGATCGAGGAGCTGCGGGCCGAGCAGGCGACCCTGCGGCCGATCGACGACCGCGGGGCGGCCAAGGACGACCTGGCCGCCGTGAAGTTCGCCGGCACCATCGAGGGGGAACCCTTCGAGGGCGGCAGCGCCGACCGGCTGCCGCTGGTCGTCGGCGAGGATCGCATGATCCCGGGCTGGGAGGACCAGCTCATCGGCCTGAAGGTGGGGGACACGAAGGGGTTCGAGATCACCTTCCCCGCCGACTACCGTGTCGAGGAGCTGCAGGGCAAGCAGGCGCACTTCGACGTGGAGATGCTCGACCTGCGCGAACGGATCCTGCCGGAGGTCGACGACGAGTTCGCGAAGTCGACGGGCGACGTTGCGTCGGTGGACGCGCTGCGCGCGGAGATTCGCGACGCGCTGCAGCGCCGGGCGGTGGACGAGGCGCGCCACAGCTACGCCGACCGGATCATCGACTTCGCCGAGTCGAACGCGACGGTGGAGCTGCCTGAGGTCATGATCGCCAACGAGGTCGAGATCATGCGCGACGAGCTGCGCAATCGACTCGCGCAGCAGCGCATCGGCCTGGACCAGTACCTGGCGCTCTCGAAGCAGTCGCCCGAGGAGCTGACCGCCGAACTGCGCGAACCCGCGTCCCGTCGAGTGAAGGTCCTGCTCGTCCTGTCGGCGATCGCCGAGAAAGAGGGGATCGATGCCAGCGACGAGGAGATCACCGCCGAGATCGACGAGCAGCTCGCTCGGTACGGCAACGACCCGAAGCTGGCCGAGTCGCTCGGCAGCCGCCGCGCCCGCAGCTACCTGCGGATGACGATCCGCAACCGTAAACTGGTCGACACGCTCATCGAGCGCGCGCTCGGGACCGATGCATCCGCCGGGGAGACGGCGACATCGGCCCCCGAGGACGACGCAGCCTCCGAATCAGACGTCCCCCAGGAGTAATGGCATGCTGGTCCCGATGGTCATCGAGTCGAGCGCCCGCGGCGAGCGGGCCTTCGACATCTACTCGCGTCTCCTCAAGGAGCGCATCATCTTTCTCGGCGATGCGATCGAGGATCACATCGCCAACCTGGTCATCGCCCAGCTGCTCTTCCTGGAGAGCGAGGATCCGGAGAAGGACATCAGCCTCTACGTCAACTCGCCCGGCGGGGTGGTGACCTCGGGGCTGGCGATCTACGACACGATGCAGTACCTGAAGGCGCCGGTGAGCACCATCTGCATCGGCCAGGCGGCCTCCATGGGCGCGGTGCTGCTGGCGGCGGGGGCCACGGGCAAGCGCTACGCGCTGCCGAACAGCCGCATCATGATCCACCAGGGATCGGGTGGTTTCCGTGGCAACACCCCCGACGTGGAGATCCAGATGCGCGAGATGCTGCATCTCACCGATCGCCTCATGCACATCCTGGCCAAGCACACCGGGCAGGAGTACGACAAGGTCAAGAAGGACTCCGAGCGCGACTACTTCATGAGCGGCGAGGAAGCGAAGGCGTACGGGCTGGTGGACGAGGTCTTCTCCGGCCACGCCGAGTCGCTGATCAGCATGGCGCAGGAGGCGCAGGGCACGGTCCCGTCCGCCGACAAGGCCGCGGAGGCCGATGCCAGCCGCGGACCCATGCCTGAACCCAAGAAGAAGTAACGCCGGTCCCTCGCGGACCCCCGGCCGCCGGCGCGTCGCCCGGGCACGTTGCGGCTATCCGCCTGTGCGCTCCAGGTCCAGCAGCCAGCGTTTGATCCAGGCCTGGCCACCCCAGCCACCCAGGCTGCCGTCCGCGTGGATGACCCGATGGCAGGGCACGACCGGCGTCAGCGGGCAGCGCGCCATGGAGCCGCCGACCGCGCGAGCGGCGCCGGGTCGGCCAGCAATCAGCGCCACCTCGCCGTACGACGACGTCTGCCCGTAGGGGATCTCGCGTGCCGCACGCCATACGGCCGCATCGAAGGCCGATGCGCTCGACAGGTCGAGCTGCAGGTCGAGCTCGCGCAGGCGTCCGCTGAAGTAGGCCGCAAGCTGGGCAACCGAGGACGCGCACGCATCGGGGTCACGCGGCACGGCGGCCGGCGGTACCTCGCCGCGCACGATGCTGACGAGGCCGATGGCCGACACGGTTATCCACAGGCGCCCGATCGGCGTATCGAGCGGTGCGCAGGCCAATTCGGATCGGCCGCTTCCGGCGCTCCTGGCGCTTCGTCTCGGTCGATGATTCACCGGTCCCTGGTGCATGGCGCGACGATTCTCCGCCAGGACGCTCGCTTCACGCCGGTCGGTGGTGCTCTGCCCCGTGGGTGGGGCCAAATCGTGGTGATTCGCGGTCCGGGAACGATCGTGGTCCATGCACCAGCGGTTGGTGCAACCTCGCGCGGAGATCCGTGGCCCGCTGAGCGCGTGCTATCCTCGAACCGATGACCAGCAAGTCGAAGGTCCCGTACCGCTGCTCGTTCTGCGGCAAGAGCCAGGAGCAGGTTCGGAAGCTCATCGCCGGACAGGGCGTCTACATCTGCGACGAATGCATCAACCTCTGCCAGGAGATCATCGAGGAGGAGATGCTGGAGGCGCCCCGCCCGAGCAAGGCGGCGGCACCCCTGCCCAGTCCACGCAAGATCAAGGACCGGCTCGACGAGTACGTCATCAGCCAGGAGCAGGCCAAGAAGGTTCTCTCGGTGGCCGTCTACAACCACTACAAGCGGGTCAATGCCGGCCAGAGCGTCGACGACGTGGAGCTCGGTAAGTCGAACGTCCTACTCGTCGGGCCGACCGGCTCGGGCAAGACCCTCCTCGCGCAGACGCTGGCGAAGGTCCTCGACGTGCCCTTCTGCATCGCCGATGCGACGAGCCTGACCGAGGCCGGCTACGTCGGCGAGGACGTGGAGAACATCCTGCTGCGGCTCATCCAGGCCGCCGACTTCGACGTACAGCGCGCGCAGCGGGGCATCATCTACATCGACGAGATCGACAAGATCGCGCGCAAGACCGACAACCCGTCGATCACCAGGGACGTGTCCGGCGAGGGCGTGCAGCAGGCGCTGCTCAAGATCCTGGAGGGGACGGTCGCCAACGTGCCGCCGCAGGGCGGTCGCAAGCATCCACACCAGGACTTCATCCAGATCGACACCACCAACATCCTCTTCATCTGCGGCGGCGCCTTCGAGGGGCTGGAGAAGATCGTCGAGGAGCGGGTCGGTCGCCGAGGGATGGGGTTCGGGTCGGAAGCGCAGCGGTCCAAGGAGCAGCGTCGCCGACTGATGGACCGGCTCATGCCGGAGGACCTGCTGAAGTACGGGCTCATCCCGGAGTTCGTCGGCCGGCTGGCGGTGGTGGTCAGCCTCGCTGCCCTGGTCAAGGAGGACCTGGTCCGGGTGCTCACCGAGCCGAAGAACGCGGTCACCCGGCAGTTCGCCAAGTTCCTGAGCCTGGACAAGGTCGAGCTCGTCTTCACCGATGACGCCCTCGAGGCGACCGCCGCGCTGGCCATCAACCGCAAGACCGGCGCGCGCGCCCTCCGCACCATCGTCGAGGAGGCGCTGCTGGAGGTCATGTACGACATCCCGGAGCGCACCGATGTGAAGAAGGTCGTCATCACCGGCGAGACGATCGAGCACGGCCAGCCGCCGATGCTCCTGACCGAGACCGAGGAGCCGAGCGGCCGCCGCCGAGGCTCGAAGGATCGCGACCGCGCCCCGCGCGATCGACGGAGCGAACGGAGCGAGGAGTCGGCCTAACCCTCGCTGTCGGGCCTGGCTCCAGGCTCCGCTGTCGGATGCGTGCGGCCGCCGTTGGAAGTCCGGCTGATCAGCACCTGGTGCGGGAACGGGATCTCGATGTTCTCGCGGGCGAAGGCCGTGAGGATCCGCTTGCGAAGCTCCCCGGTGACCGCCCACTGCTGGGCCGGCAGCACCTGTCCCAGCACCTTGAGCGCCACCGCCGAGTCGCCCAGGGCGTTGACCCGCATCACCTTCGGCGGCTCCAGGATCCTGTCTTGCCAGGCCGGGTCCGCCTGCATCTCCTCGCCGACCTGATCGATCACCCGGGACACCTCCTCGATATCCGCGTCGTAGGCGACCGACACGTCGAGGTTCACGCGCGCCCACCCGCGCGTCATGTTCGACGCCACCACGATCTGACCGTTCGGCACGCTGTGGACGGTCCCGTCCAGGTTGCGGAGCACAGTGCGTCGGAGGCTGAAGGCCTCGACGATGCCGTCCACGCCGGCGATCGAGATCACGTCGCCGACGCTGTACTGGTTCTCGATGACGATGAAGATCCCCGAGAGCCAGTCCCGCACCAGGGTCTGCGCGCCGAAGCCGATGGCGATGCCGATCACGCCGAAGCCGGCGATGGCCGGGCCGATGTCGACCTGGAACTGCGAGAGGACCATCAGCAGCGCGATGAGCGCGAAGACGACCGTCACCAGCCGGCTGGCCAGCGTCTGGAGCGTCTTCATGCGACGTTCGAGGTCGGCCGTCGTCATCAGCGACCCGTCCTCGTCGATGCGCTGCGCGATCAGCGACTGCGTCGCGAGGGACACGGCACGACGGGCCAGCCAGATGCCCACCAGGGCAGCAACGATGATCAGGGTGACCGCCAGCACGTCGTCCCACGCCACGGCCGCTCGGATCGCCTCCCAATCGATGCTCATGCGCGGGCATGGTAGCAAGCAAGCGTCCTGGTACGACCGGTGCACGGCCCACGGTACTTGCGGTTGCTGATTTCTACGGGCGAGCCGCTAGGATGCTCGGCACGGACAGGGCGTCCGTGTGGGTCAAGGAGGCGATTCATCACGATGGGCGAAACTCCACGGCGATCTGCCTTTCGGCTCCCCTGGGGCGACGGCAGTGAGTCGAAGCAGGCAGCGACAGCTCCGGACGCGCCGGACGCGACGGGCACCCCGGCCGAGACCACGGCGGGGGGCGAGGCTGTGACGCCCCCGGCAGAGGGTGGATCGGCCGACCTCACTTCCCGGGATCCGTCAGCGGAGCCGGTCTCACCGCTGCGCGCCGAGGCCGAGCCCAGCCCGTTCCTGCGCGAGCTGGTCGATGCCATGCGTGGCGTGGCCGAGGCATCGCGCGACACGAACCTTGCCGAGCTGCGGACCGCACTCGACGAGCGTGTCGACGAGCTGCGAGCCGCAGCCGCCGAGCGCGCCGAGGAGCTGCGCCGGCGATCGGATCATGACCTGACGGCGATCGGCGAGTGGGAACGCAGCGAGATCGAGCGCGTCCGGGCGGAAGCCGAGCAGCGCAGGGATGCGCGGCGGGCCAAGCTCGAGCGTGAGCTGACCGACCATCAGGCTGCCTCCGACCGGGACACCGAAGCGACTCGCCGCCGGATGGCGGACTACGAGCGCGAGCTGGCGGCGTTCTTCGCAGAGCTGGCGGAGATCCAGGATCCGGCCGTGTTCGTGGCGACCGCCAAGCGCATGCCCGCGCCGCCGGATCTCGGCAATGCCGTCGACGGCGCCAACGGCGCGTCGGCTGTGACCGCCGCAACAGCAGGAGCCAGGGATTCCGCCAACGTCCAGCACTCCGAGACGACGTTGTCGCAGCGGCTGGCCCAACTCGACAAACAGCTGGCCGCGCCGACCGCGGAGAAGACCGCGACGACCTCTCCCGATGCAACGCCCTCCGACCCGGGCCAGGGGCTGGTGGGCCAGCCTGCGCCCGCACCGGCGCCCGCCGCGTCGAGCGAACCCGCTGCCGCGCCCCTCGCCGGCTCCGACGGGCAGTCCGATGCCCTCACCCCCATCGTGGTGAGGGGGCTCGGTAGCTTCGGGGCGATCACCTCCTTCAAGCAGGCCCTCGAGCGCGTCGATGGCGTGCACGGCGTGACGCTCTCGCTCGGCCCCACGGGCGAGTTCGTCTATCGCGCAACGCATGGGCCCCAGTTCGACATCGTGGCTGCCATTCGCCAGGTCGAGGGGGCGGGCGCCGGCATCGAGCGAGCCGAGGGACAGGTCCTGGTCACCATCGAGCGCAAGCGCTGACGCGTGCTAGACTCCCGGGCACGGCGCTGACCGTGAGGAGTAGCCCTCCATCGGCCCCAAGAGAGGACCAGGCCGCAGGCTGAGAGCCGGTCCGGGAACGAGAGGGAGAAGGTCGCACGCGAGCCGGCCGGGTCCGCCCGATATCGCGGAAGACGAGGGCGCATCGGCCGCATCAGCCGGTTCGCCGAACGAAGGTGGTACCACGACGAGCCCGTTCGTCCTTCGACGAGCGGGCTTTTTGCATGGAGTGCGAACGAAGGAGATGGACCGATGACGACGACGAGCCGCGTCCTGCCGTCGCGCTACGACGCCGCATCGGTGGAGCCCGGGATCTACGAGCGCTGGTTGGAGAGCGGCGCCTTCACTCCCGTCGCGGATGCCCCGGAGGACGCCGAACGCTTCGTCATCATCCAGCCACCGCCGAACGTCACCGGCTCGCTGCACGTCGGCCATGCGCTGACGGCCACGGTCGAGGACGTGATGGTCAGATACCACCGCATGCGGGGCGATGACACGCTCTGGCTGCCGGGGGTCGACCACGCGAGCATCGCAGCCCAGTTCGTCCTCGATCGCCTCATCGCCGAGGAGGGGGAGACGCGCCAGTCCCTGGGGCGCGAGCGATACCTGGAGCGCATGTGGCGATTCATGGACCAGACGCGCCCCGTCATCGGCAACCAGCACCGGCGCCTGGGTGCCAGCCTCGACTGGACGCGGCTGCGCTTCACGATGGACGAGTTCAGCGCGCGTGCCGTGCGGGTGGCGTTCAAGCGCCTCTACGACGCGGACCTCGCCTACCGCGGCGAGGCGCTCGTCAACTGGTGCCCGCGCTGCCGTACCACGATCAGTGACCTGGAGAACGTGCACCGCGACGAGACGGGAACGCTCTGGACGGTGCGCTACCACCTGCTCGATGAGGAAGGCCGTCCGCTGCAGGACGAATCGATCAGCGTCGCAACCACGCGCCCGGAGACGATCCTTGGTGACACGGCGGTCGCGGTCCATCCCGACGACGAGCGATACGCGACGCTCGTGGGCCGGGAGGTCCTGATCCCGTTCGTGAACCGCCGCGTGCCGATCATCGCCGACCCGGCCGTCGAGCGCGAGTTCGGCACCGGCGCGGTCAAGATCACGCCTGCGCACGACTTCGACGACTACGAGATGGGCAAACGCCATCGGCTGCCCTCGATCACCGTGCTCGACGAGGAGGCGCGGGTCAACGAAGCGGGCGGTGACCTGGCGGGCCTCGATCGCCAGGAGGCTCGGCGAGAGATCGTCGCGCGCCTGGAAGCGGCAGGCGACCTGACGGAGACCGCGGAGCACAAGATGGTGGTCGGCCACTGCGACCGCTGTGGCACCGTCGTCGAACCGCGCCTGTCCGTGCAGTGGTTCGTCCGGACGCAGCCACTGGCCGAGCGCGCCCTCGCATCGGTGCGGGAGGGCCGGACCCGAATCGTGCCGGAGCACTTCGAGAAGGTCTACGCGCACTGGATGGAGAACATCCACGACTGGGCGGTCGGCCGCCAGCTGTGGTGGGGCCACCGCATTCCGGCCTGGTACTGCCCCGACGGGCACGTCTCCGTCTCCGACGAAGCGGACGGGCCCGATGCCTGCGCTGCCTGCGGCCGGCCGGCCGCAGACCTCACCCAGGAGACGGACATCTTCGACACCTGGTTCAGCAGCGGTCTCTGGCCGTTCTCGACGCTGGGCTGGCCCGACGAGACCCCGGACTACCGCCGCTTCTACCCGACCTCGGTGATGGAGACCGGGTACGACATCATCTTCTTCTGGGTGGCGCGCATGATGATGCTTGGCCTCTTCTGCACGGGAACGGAACCGTTCCGCACCGTCTACCTGCACGGGATGATCCGGGCGGAGGGCGGCGTGAAGATGAGCAAGACCAAGGGCAACGTCATCGATCCGCTGGAGATGGTCGACGAGATCGGCGCCGATGCGCTGCGCTTCTCGCTCGTCACCGGCACGGCTCCCGGCAGCGACCAGCGCATGACCGCGGCCAAGCTCGATGGCGCCCGGAACTTCACGAACAAGCTATGGAACGCCGCGCGATTCGTCATCGGCGCGCGCCCGGACCCTTGGGACCCCCCGGAGGGCGATGCAGGACTCGCCGAACGCTGGATCATGGCGCGCCTCGCCGAGGCGGAGGAGCGCGCTACCCGGCAGCTCGAAACGCTCGATATCGCGGGATACGCCGCCGCCGCGTACGACGTCGCGTGGAGCGACTACTGCGACTGGTTCATCGAGATGGTGAAGGTGGAGCTGCGTCGCGATGGCGCGACCGCCGGGGAGCGAGCGCGCATCTGGCAAAGCGCCGCGGGCGCGCTGGCGAGGACGCTGCGCATCCTGCATCCGATCATGCCGTTCGTCACCGAACAGGCGTGGAGCTACCTGCACGAGCTCGATCCACAGGTCACCGACCACCAGCCGCTCCTCATGACCTCGCCGTGGCAGGCAGGCGGACGCCCCGACGCCGAGGTGCTTTCGGAGATGGCCGACCTGGTCGACCTCGTCCGTGCGTTGCGGAACCGTCGGACGGAGTCCGGCGTCGCCGCCGGGGAGTGGCTGCCCTTGACCGTTGTCGCGTCGGACGAGCGGGCTGAGAAGGTGCTCGGATCCGCGCGCGCATACCTCGAAACACTGGCGCGAGCACGACCGCTCGAGATCCTGGTCGCCGGCGAGGGCGACCATCCTCCGGGCGTGGTGGCGAGCCGGCTGGGCGCGGCCTGGTTCGAACGCGACGAAGTCCACGCGGACGAGGCGGCGGCGCGGCGCGAGGCGCAGGCCGAGCACCTGCGGCGTGGCATCGAACGCCTTCGAAACCTCGTGAGCAACGAGAGCTTCGCACAGCGCGCCCCGGCCGAGGTCGTGGAACGCGAGCGGGGACGGCTCGCGGAGCTGGAGGCCCAGCTCGCCCAGCTCGAGGTCTGATCGGGAAGCAACGGCGTCGCTGCTAGAATCGCGGCGCTGACCTGTTACCGCGTGAATATCCGATGTCGTTCCTCAGGCGCAACAAGAAGCAGGAGTCTCCGCCGCCGCCGCGCTCCCCGGTCCAGGAGGACGTGTCGGCCCAGCAGTATTCGCTGAAGCTGGCCTTCCTGGCCCGCTCCAGCGATGGCCTGCGCATGCAGCCCGATCCGCAGCTGCGGTCGATCCTGGTGAGCATCGTGGAGCCGCTCACGGAGTCGCCTGTCGATGTGGTGGAGCCGCTCCCCATCGAATTCACCGATGCAGCGCCCCACCTCGAGCGCTTCACCGAGATGCAGCAGTGGGTACTGGCGCGCCGCGATCTGGGTCCCATCGCGCGGCATGCCCTCTACGTCCTCGAGCAGACCGACGCGCTCGACATGACCGTCGACACGTTCTACTGCTCGCTTCTGCACGGTGAGACGGACACGAGCGGCTATCCGGAGTACAACGCCATCGTCGGGGGGCTCGCCACCCACTGGGACGAGCTGTCGGGCGAGCTGATCGTCCGCGCAGTGGTCGGGTGGGGCGGCAAGGGGCAGCGCGGTGACACGGAGCGCATCGGGCAGCGCATCCTGAGCTCGCTCTACCAGCAGGTGCTCGCGTCCGGCTACAGCCTGGGCGCTGCCGAATCCGCCCGCGCGGCGCCCGCCGTACGGCACGGCGGGGCCGTCTGCCAGCACTGCGGCTTCGAAGCGGGAAGCGCTGGTGCCTTCTACTGCCCGAAGTGTGGCATGCGCATGACGCGGGCCTAGGGCCAGTACCTTCGGGCCTTCGGGTACTGGGCGGCAGTCCCATTGTGGTCATGGTGGGTGCGCTGGATAGTTGTGCGGTCTGGCACTACCGATCAACACTGGAAGGGACCGCATGCAGCGACCTACCGTTCTCCTGGCGCTGGCCGATGATCCTGGCGCTCAGCGTCGCGCCCTCACGGCGGCCGGCTTCGACGTCCTCGAGGAGCTCCCCCAGGACCGCACCGGGGTCGACCTCGCCGTGCTTGACTGCGACCTGGCAGCCGCCGACGCGGAGGCACTCTACACGCAGCTGCACGAGGGGATCCCAGTACCCACGTTGCTCCTGTTCGGGGAGGCGATCCCTGACTTCGCGGTCGCACAGAAGCACGGCAAGGATGAATTCGCGGTCAAGCCGATCGCCGCTGACGGCCTGGTCTACCGCGCCCAGGCGCTGCTGATCCGGGGTGGGAAGCACATGCCAGGCGAGGACGGAGGCTGGACGAACCCGAGCGAATCCGACGCCTCGGCCATCGGCGAGGGACGCGTCGTGTCCGTCTTCGCGCCGAAGGGCGGTGTCGGCAAGACGACCGTTGCCGTGAACGTCGCGGTTGCCCTCCGCGACCAGACCCGCGCGAGCGTCCTGCTCTTCGATGCAGACGTCGGAGTTGGTAACGTCACATCGGTGCTGGCGGCCCCCTACCGCATGGGCCTGGCCGATCTGGCTGATTCGTCGCCCGACGAATGGACGGACGCGGCATTCGAGCACGCGACGGCAGAGCATGCGGAGAGCGGCGTCCGCGTCCTGACCTGGGGTACCGACCCGGGCGAGTCCGAACTCGTCACCGTTGACCTCCTGCTGGCGGCGCTCCGCTGGGCGCGAACGCACTTCTCCTACGTCGTGATCGACAACCACCCCGGCTACGACGATCGGACGATGGCCATGCTCACGGTCTCGAACGAGATCTTGCTGGTCGTCACTCCCGAGGTCGGGCCGCTCCGTAACAGCGCCCAATTCCTCGACCTCGCACGCGAGGTCGGCCTGGGAGACTGCGTGAAGGTGGTGGTCAACCGGGCCAACCACGGGGTACGCCTGGTGGACATCGAGCAGGCGCTCAAGCTGCCGGTGAGTGCCACCATCGTGTCGAATGGCCCCAAGGCCGTGATTGCTGCGAACGAGGGTTCGCCCATCGTGCGGCGCTTCCCGAAGGAGCGGATCGCCACCGACCTGCACAACGTCGCGCGGTTGGTCACGAACCGTGCGAGCGCATCCGTGCCGGAGCCGGCACGGCGCTCCTGGATCTCGGCCCTCGTATCCCGCGCCTCGAGCGCCTGACCCCACCGCCGAGGCGTTGCGTGCCGGGCAGCGGCCTGCGATGATGCGGCCCGCGGCCCGACTGCCGGCTGATCGTCTCGTCGACGGTCGCTGAAGCGTCGGCAGGGGCTGCTCCCACCGGACGGGATCGTGCCGACCTACGACTACCAGTGCCGCTCCTGCGGCCACACCATCGAGGTGATCCACCCCATGCGGGAGGATGGGCCCAAGACCTGCGAGGTCTGTGGTGGCGAGCTGCGCCGCGTCCTGCATCCCGCCGGGATCATCTTCCGAGGCAGCGGCTTCTATAAGACCGACTCGCGTTCGTCGAGCTCGGCATCCGTGTCGTCCGGGTCTTCGAAGCCGGCGCCGAAGGCTGCCGACGCGGGGGCATCGAAGCCGGCCGACGGCGGGTCTTCCAGCAAGCCGGCCGACAGCGGCTCCTCGAGCAAGCCGCCTGGTGAATCCGGCGCCGGGGGAGCATCCTCCGCCAGCTGACGCTGGCCGCCGGGCCGTTGGCCTAGGCGGACTTCGCCTGGCGCGTGCCGCATCGGCGGCAGAATCGTGCCGACGCGGAGAGCGACAGGCCGCAATGGGCGCAGGGCTGCACCCCGACCACCGTCATCACACCTGCCACCTCGCGGGCGGATGCCTCCCAGAACGTTCCCGCGCCCGCCGCTCCAGCACTACCGCTCCGCGCCGCCAGCTCGACCGGATGGACCGATGCACCGCTCGACCGGTAGGGAAGAACGTTGTCACGTGACCCAGCGACCGGGCCCTCCCCGGGATCCCCGAGCCCCAGCAAATCGAGCTGCGCGCGGCGCGCGGCGAGCGCTGGGTCGTCCGCCTCGGCTGCCAGCGGCTGCTGTTCCAGGGGCTCGGGTGCCCGCGGGATGCGCAGGAGCGTTTCGCTGATCGGAACGATCGGACGCGGGATCGGCTGCGGCTCGGGGATCGGCTCCGGCTCGGGCGCGACGTCGGCCACCGGCTCGGGGATCGGCTCCGGCTCGGGCGCGACCTCGGCCACCGGCTCGGGGATCGGCTCCGGCTCGGGCGCGACCTCGGCCACCGGCTCGGGGATCGGCTCCGGCTCGGGCGCGACCTCGGCCACCGGCTCGGGGATCGGCTCCGGCTCGGGCGCGACCTCGGCCACCGGCTCGGGGATCGGCTCCGGCTCGGGCGCGACCTCGGCCACCGGCTCGGGGATCGGCTCCGGCTCGAGCGAGAATGCGGCATCGTCCTCCCAGCGGGTGGCAGTGTCGCCCTCGAGTGCGGGCAGCATGGGGCCGAGCTCGTCGACGGTGGCGGGCACCTGGCCCCACAGCTCCGCTTCCGCACTCGCGTCGGAGACAGGCGAATCGGCAGCGGACGCCTCCGCCACCACGGCCTCCGGCGCGGCCACCGCCTCCGGCGCACCACGGCCTCCGGCGCGGCCACCGGCTCCGGCGCGGCCACCGGCTCCGGCGCGGCCATCGGCTCCGGTGCGGCTTCCTTCTCGCCGTCCGCCTCCTCGACGGACTCGCCGGTCAGGACGTCCGACGGCCACTCGAGCGCAGGGTGGCCATTCGTTGCGGCTGCTGCGGCCAGGTCCTCGGTCGGCCACGCGTCCGCGCCCAGGCGGTGATCGAGGCCTTCGGCGCCAAGCTCGGGCTCGGCCGTGGGATGCTGAGCGTGGAACGACGCCTCGAAGCGCTCAATCAGGTCGTCCGTTCCGGGAATGGGGACGCAGGTGCGGCAGCGGCCTTCGGGCTCGTTCCAGCAGTTGGTGCAGGCGTACTGGCGACACTGGATGCAGAAGTTGAACGATTCGTGGAAGGCGTCCAGCTGAGCCGCGGCGAGCGCTTCCTCCTCCGAGCGCATGGCATCGCCCACCGCATCGCCGAGGGCGTCCTGGCTCATGATGTAGTTGCGAAGCCCGGAGATCAGCCCGCGCGTCTTGCGCAGGGGATTCAGACGCGTCGGGGCGGCGAACTCGTATCGAGTGCCGCACCGTTCGCAGAATGACTCAGTCAGCGTATCGAGCATGGAAGCAACCAGGATCCCGTTTCGGGCAGCGTTTCAGGGACCGCAAGTATAGCGACGGGTCCCGGCTCCTCCCAAAAGTGCTTTGGTACTCCCCCCTCCGGCGCAGGTACCGCATTCCGTCCCTCCTGCGACCACGCTCAGGTCCCGTGCTAGCATCGGCCGGATGGGGATTCTCGCCCGGCTGGAAGCCTTCCTCGAGCGCCTCTTCCAGGCACCGGCAGGCAGGCTGGGAGCCTCGCTGCAACCTGTTTCGCTGGCGAAGCGCATCGAGCGCGCGATGGACACCAACAAGTCCTTCCGCGAGAGCGGCGTCATCGTGCCGAACCACTACGACCTGCACCTGCACCCCCGTGACTACGCCACCTTCGACTCCTACCGCGGTTCACTAGAGGACGACCTGGCGCACGGCGTCCTGACTCGCGCCCGCCACGAGCGGTACACGCTGGTGGCACGACCGCGCGTGCGGATCACCTCCGATCCCTCGGTCCACCGCGGAGACGTCCGCGTGGCGGCCAACGTCGTCGACGAGGAAGGTGGCGACCTGCTGGCCAGGCAACCCATCCCCGCGTCGCACGACACCGTCATCTTCTCGCGGCCCCGGCCGGAGACCGCCCCCCCTCCGCCTTCTGCCCAGCGAGCGTACCTGCTGGTCGAGACCGATGGCGCGCCGCCGGTCCAGTTCGACCTGGGGGCACCGCTCATCAGCATCGGCCGCGCGAGCGACAACGACGTCATCGTCGACGACCCGCTGGTCAGCCGCCACCACTGCCAGCTGAAGCTGCAGCACGGCGCCTACGGCCTCGCCGATCTCGGCAGCCGCAACGGGTCGTTCGTGAACGGCCAGCCGGTGAGCGAGATCGCGCTGGGGCCCGGGGACCGGATTCGCATCGGCGCCACGGAGATCGAGTTCCAGGTGCGCGCGTGACCGGCGAAATCCTCCGAATCCTGCTGCTGGTGCTGCAGCTGGGTTTCCTCGCGCTGCTCTACCTGATCCTGCTCGGCTTTGCGCGCTCCCTCCTGCGAGACCTGCGCTCAGCCGAGCGGACGCAGCTCGCCAACGAGTCCGGTCTCGGAAGGCTCGCCGTCCTGGAGTCCCCGGACGACCAGCCCCCGGCAGGCCGCAGCATCTCGCTGGGGCCGATCAACTCCATCGGACGCAACGTCAACAACACCATCTTCGTGGAGGATGACTTCGTCAGCGCCAACCACGCCATGCTCACGTTCCGCGGGCGAAGCTGGTTCATCGAGGACCAGGGGAGCACCAACGGGACCTACGTCAACGGCCACCGGATCGACCGTCCCGTGGCGCTCTCCTACGGAGACGAGCTGACCATCGGCCGGGTGAGGATGCGCATTGAGCGCTAAGCCCCGCGCGCCGCGCATCGTCTGGCGGGGGACGGAGCTGCGGCTGCTGCTCCCGCTGCTGGTGCTCGTGCCGCTCGGGTTCGTGGTCACCCACATCGCGACGTCCGGCCTGGCGGAGCCGGGACCGCTCGAGCTGGCAATCGGGTACGTGGCGTTGATGCTGGCGGCGCACGTCGTCCTGATGCTGGCTGGGTACCGGGGCGACCAGCTGATCCTGCCGCTGACGGCGACCATCGGCGGTATCGGCCTGATCATGCTCAACCGGCTGGCGCCGGACCTCGCCGACACGCGCGCCTTCGGCCTCGACCTCGACGTGGCACAGACGCAGTTCCTGTGGTTCGTCATCGGCGTGGCGGCGATGCTTGCCGCGGCCCTCCTCCTCCGCGAGGACCGATGGCTGCGCCACTACAAGTACACGTGGGCGCTGGCCGGCATCGGGCTGCTCGTCTTCACCTTCCTGTTCGGAACCGAGGTCAACGGAGCGCGCCTGTGGATCTACCTGGGGCCGATCGGATTCCAGCCGGGGGAGTTCATCAAGATCGTGCTGGTCGTCTTCATCGCCGGCTACCTGGCCGAGAACCGGGCGCTCCTGCGCGACGCCGTCTTCCGCATCGGACCGATCCGGGTGCCGCCCCTGCCGTACCTGCTGCCGATGCTGGCCATCTTCGTGATCGTGATGCTGGTCGTCGTCTTCGGGAAGGACCTCGGCACTGCCCTCCTGTTCTTCGGGATCTTCCTGACCATGCTCTTCGTGGCAACCGGGCGGCGCAGCTACGTGCTGATCGGGCTGATCCTGTTCGTCGCCGGGTCGGTGGTCGCGTACCAGCTCTTCGGCCACGTCGAGCGTCGCGTTGACGTCTGGCTCGATCCCTGGGCCGATCCGTCCGGGGCGGGGTTCCAGATCATCCGTGCGCTCTACGCCTTCGGCCGGGGCGGCCTCTTCGGTGAGGGGCTGGGGCAGGGCTTGCCGACTTCGATCCCGTACGTCAGCACCGACTTCATGTTCGCCGCCGTGGCCGAGGAGCTGGGGCTGGTGGGCGCCTTCGCCCTGCTGGCGCTGACCCTCGCGCTCGTCTTCCGCGGCCTCCGCATCGCGATGCTCGCACGCGACGATTTCAGTGCCATGCTGGCGGTCGGGCTGACGGTCTCCGTGGGCCTGCAGACGCTCATCATCGTCAGCGGCAACTTGAAGCTGATCCCACTCACCGGCATCACCTTCCCGTTCGTGAGCTACGGCGGCTCCAGCCTCCTCGCCAGCTTCCTGGTGGTGGGGATGCTGCTCTCGGTCAGCCACCGGTCCGCCGTCGGCGCCGGGGAGGCGCCGCCGTGATCCGCACGAACGTCCGGCGGCTCGCCGTCTACCTGGTCCTCTCCTTCGCCATCGTCTCCGGCGGCCTCTCCTGGTGGCAGGTGGTCGACGCGCCGCAGCTCGCCAACCAGCCGGAGAACCCGCAGGTCATCGCCGCGCGACGCAGTGCCCTGCGCGGTTCCATCTTCGACGTCCAGGGTCAGCTGCTCGCATCCAGCCAGGTGGTCGACGGCATCAGCCGTCGCACGTACGCCGATCCGGCCTTCAGCCATGTCATCGGCTACGCGAGCCTCCGCTACGGGACGACCGGTGTGGAGCGGGAGTGGGACGACCTGCTCACCGGCAGGAGCGACCCGAACCCGCTGAAGGACCTCGTCAACGACATCCTGGACCGAGCCACCCCGCCCCGCGACCTGACCCTCACGATCGACAAGGGGCTGCAGGACTTCGCGGCCGCGCAGCTCGGGTCGGATCCCGGAGCGGTGGTCGCGATCGATCCCGGCAGCGGGGCCGTGCTGGCCATGGTCTCGACGCCCACCTTCGACGCGACATCAATCTCCGGGGACCCGGTCACCGCGGGCGATGCCATGGCGGCAATCGTCGCTCAGCCAAACAACCCGCTCGTCTCGCGCGCACGACAGGGCCAGTACACGCCCGGGTCGATCATGAAGGTTCTGACCGCCGCCGCCGCGCTGGATGCCAAGGCGATCACCCCCGACACCACCTTCCCCGATCAGCCGCAGCAGGAGCGCGATGGCTTCGTGGTGGAGGGCTTCCGCGTGGTGGAGCACGACCTCGGGAACGTGCAGCCGGGGCTCTGGCCGCTCTCCCCGGCGCTGCAGGTCTCGAGCAACATCTTCTTCGCCCACGTGGGGCTGGAGCTGGGAACCGATGCGTACCTGGACTACGCGCGGAGGTTCGGCTTCTGCGAGCCGCAGCTGGTGGGGACGAGGTCGCGCGGCCTGCAGGTGTCCGCCTCGTACGTCACCGGCGAGGTCAATGGTGATTGCGGACCGTTCCAGGACCGCGCCGAGCTGGCGCAGGCCGCCTTCGGGCAGGGCCGGGTGGAGGTGACGCCGGTGCAGATGGCGCTGGTGGCGGCCAGCATCGCCAACGGCGGTGCCATGCCGCAGCCGTTTGTCGTGCGCGACGTCAGGCAGCACGCCGAGCAGCCCTCCGCCGGGCCGGCCGACGTGGTCCTCGACACCTACGGCGCCGGCGGCGGACGGCAGGTGGTCGACTCGGAGGCCGCACGCGCGGTCCGGAGCGCGATGATCGATGCGGTCCAGGGCGAGCTGGGGAGGCTCTACGCGGGCGCCGGCGCGGTCAGCAACTTCGGCATCAGCGGAGTGGACACCGCCGGCAAGACCGGCACCGCCGAGCTCGGGCCTGACGTGCCGCCGCATTCCTGGTTCATCGGCTTCGCGCCGGCTCAGGATGGCGCAGCGCCATCCATCGCCGTGGCGGTCATCGTCGAGAGCGGCGGGAGCGGCTCCGGACGGGCCGCCCCGATCGGCGGCGCGGTGATGGCCGAGTGGCTCAAGCTCCACGGCGCAGGCGGCTGATCCGGAAGCAGATGAACCGTTTGGCAGCCGCCTGGGGTATTGTGATCAGGCAGTGAGGTCGTCGGGCGCTCGCCCGAACGGGCATTGGGGTGCACATGGTCAAGAACGTCCAGGAACCGGCGGAGCGGGTCATCGCCAACGTCGAACGTGTCATCGTTGGCAAGCATGCCGAGGTCCGGATGGCGCTCGTCGCGTTGCTGTGCGAGGGCCACATCCTGATCGAGGACGTCCCCGGCGTCGGTAAGACGATGCTGGCAAAGGCGCTCTCCAAGAGCATCGGCTGCAGCTTCAGGCGCATCCAGTTCACGCCGGACCTGCTGCCATCAGACGTCACCGGCCTCTCGATCTTCAACCAGAAGACCCAGGAGTTCGAGTTCCGCCCCGGACCGATCCACGCGCAGGTCGTATTGGCCGACGAGATCAACCGGGCCACGCCGAAGACGCAGAGCTCCCTGCTCGAGTGCATGGAGGAGCGCCAGGCAACGATCGACGGCACGACCTACGCCATGCCGCAGCCGTTCATGGTCATCGCGACCCAGAACCCGATCGAGTACGAGGGCACCTTCGCGCTGCCGGAGGCGCAGCTCGATCGCTTCATGCTGCGCCTGCGGCTTGGCTATCCCAAGGCGACGGAGGAGATCGTCATCCTCGACGAGCAGAAGCGGATGCATCCCATCAGCGACATCCGCCAGGTGCTCTCGCTGGAGGAGCTGCGCCAGATGCAGTCCGCGATCAAGGAGATCTACGTCGACCAGGCCGTGGCCGAGTACATCGTGCGGCTCTCGACCGCCACCCGCGAGCACCCCGACGTCTACCTGGGGGCTTCCCCGCGCGGTTCCATCAACCTGTATCGGGCGACGCAGGCCCTGGCGGCACTCGAGGGGCGCGACTACGTGATCCCCGACGACGTGAAGCAGCTGGCTGTCGCGATCCTCGCGCACAGGCTGATCGTCAAGAGCCAGGCATCGCTGCGCGAAGTGGATCCCGATGGCATCGTGCGGGAGATCCTCAGCCAGGTCCCGATCGGTGAACCTGCCAACGCCACAGCCGGTCCGCGATAGCGGCTTCGCGTCATGGGCAGCCTTGCTCGCCAGCTCCGATTCGTCTTCCTCGGTACAGTGCTGGTCGTTGCCGCGTTCAGCACGGGGATCAATTTCCTCTTCTTCCTCGTCTACCTCCTGGGAGCGCTGCTGGTGGCGGCCTGGCTCTTCGCTCGTCGAGGGCTGCAGGGCCTGCGAGCCGGCTACCACGTGCTGAACCCGCGGGCGCAGGTGGGAGATGTGCTGCAGGCGGTGTATCGAGTGGACAACGACACGCGCTGGGGGAAGCCATGGGTCGAGCTGTGGAATGACTCCACGCTGCCCGCGCCACTGCCCGGACGCGTCATCGGCGTCAAGCCAAGTGCCAGCCGCCAGTGGCTGGCGAAGGTGACGTTGCTGCGACGGGGCTCGTATCGCCTCGGGTCGCTTCGCGTGCGCACCGGTGACCCGTTCGGCCTGTTCACGACCGAGATGGTGGTGGGTCAGCCGACGTGGCTGGTCGTCTTCCCGAAGGTCCATCCACTCCCGCACTGGCGCCTCCCCCCGTCGCCCATCGACGGAACGAGGTCGTCTCGACAGCGGTGGGAATCGAGCAGCCCGCTGGTGCGCAGCGTTCGTCCGTACGTGCACGGCGATGCGATCAACCGCATCCACTGGCTCTCCAGCGTGCGGCACAGCGAGCTGCACGTGAAGGAGTTCGACCTGGAGCAGACGGCGGACCTGTGGATGCTGCTCGACCTCGACGCCGCGGCGCACGGCGGCGCTGGCGACGATTCCTCGGTCGAACTGGCCGTCTCGGCAGCGGCCTCGATCGCGGTCCAGACGCTCGCCGAGAACCGCGCCGTGGGCCTCACCGTTTCCTCGCGGCGCCAGCAGGTCCTGACGCCGGACCGCGGCACGCGGGTGGAGCAGAAGATCCTCCACCTGCTGGCGAACGTCCAGCCGGACGGTGCCCGTCCCGTGGCGGAAGTGCTGCTCAACACGCTCGCGCAGCTGCGTCGGGGCATGACCATCTGCATCATCACCCCCTCCACCGACCGCGATTGGGTTCGTGCCCTGGCCTCGCTGCGCCGCAGAGGGGTGGGCACGGTGGTGGTGCTGGTCGACCGCGCGAGCTTCGAGACCCAGGTGCCGGAGGGGTGGGGAGCGGAGCTTGGCGCCCTGCACCACGCCCTGGCCGAGTACGACATCGGCTACTACCAGCTGGCCAAGGGCGACAACCTGGGTGAGGCGCTCGGCGTCCGGGAGCGAGTCCGTGCCTGAGTGGCTGCGACCCTACCTGCGACCGCGGGAGGGCTGGATCTCGTTCGGCCTGCTCTTCGTGATGCTCCTCAGCCTGGGCTGGTCGGTCCAGCGCGCCGAATGGATCCCGAACACCGAGTACCTGCTCCCCGTCGCCTTCTACGCCGTCCTGCTCGGGGCGCTCCTGGGCCTCACGCGCCTCTCGGTGGTCGTCGTGCTGCCGCTCAGCGCGATCGCGGGCACCGCCGTCGTTCTCTGGGCGGTCGGCGGCGAGTGGTTCGCGGAGCTCGGCCAGGTCGGTCGCCAGCTGGCGATGCGCAGTGAGGTGATCGAGTGGGTGCGCATCCTGGTCGATCGTGGCGCGGCCCCGCAGCTGGTGCCGTATGCCATCGGCTTCGGCCTCGTCATGTGGGTGACGGCCTTCATCGCCGGCTACACGATCTACCGCCACCACCGCGTCCTCGACGCCATTCTGGTCGTCGGCGGGGCCTTGGTCGTCAACATGTCGGCCATCGTCTCCGACCTTTTCTACCTGGTGCTGTTCATGCTCGCCGCCCTGCTGCTCTGGCTGCGAGCCGCGCTCATCGGTCGCGAGGAAGGCTGGCAACGGCGCCGCGTCAACGAGAACGCGGAGGTGCCCGCGGCCGTCATGCGCTCCGGCGTGCTCTTCATCGCGGGGAGCATGGTGCTCGCCTGGGTGCTGACCAGCGTCGCGGTGGCTGCGCCCCTGACCGCGGTCTGGAACAACCTGGACGGCGTGTGGAGCGACGTTCGCGACCGACTCGACGGCGTCGTCGCCGGCCTGGCCAACCCCGATGCCCGTATCAGCGGCGCCACCTTCGGTCCCGGCTTCCGCATCAGCGGCAGCTGGGTGAGCAGCGACACCCCCGTGCTGACGATCGCCTCGTCGCGGGCCTACTACCTGCGCACGGCAACCTACGAGACCTACACCGGTCACGGCTTCGTACGTGGCTCGACGCAGGAGCGTCGCGTCGACGGCGGCCAGCTCGTCTTCCCCGACTACTCCCCGGAGCAGCCGGAGAAGCTGGATGCCTTCGACCTGGTGACGGTCAACATCCAGTACCAGAAGAGCCAGGCCGCCATCTTCACGCCTGGCTATCCGACGACCATCCTGGCGCCGGCCATCGTGCTGGAGACGGGTGGCGCTCCGGTGCTGGGCGGCATCGAGTCACCGAACTCCATCTCCTCCGGCGAGGGCTACTACGTGGTGGCGCTGGTCAGCAAGGCCACGCAGGCGCAGCTGGATGCCGCCGGCACCGACTACCCCGCGGTGATCAGCGAGAACTACCTGGGGACCGAGGGCGTCACCGAGCGCACGCGGGATGAGGCCCGGCGCATCGTGACCGAAGCCGGCGCCAGCACCCCGTTCCAGATGGCCCAGGCGCTGGCTCGCTATCTGAACACTGGTGAGCGCTTCCGGTACTCAACGAGCGCGCCCCTGCCGGCGACCGCCGACCAGGACATCGTCGACTTCTTCCTCTTCGACCCGAACGGGCAGATCGGCTACTGCGAGTACTACGCGACCACCATGGCCGTCCTGGCCCGGACGCTCGGCATGCCGTCGCGCGTGGCGGTCGGCTATGCGCCGGGCTCCCCGGTCACCACGCAGGGCGGCACCGGCGACCGCATCTACCAGGTCCGCGAGGAGAACGCGCACGCGTGGGCTGAGATCTACTTCCCGGGCTACGGTTGGGAGCGCTTCGAGGCCACCAAAACGATCACGCCCGTGGTCCGGCCGCGCGGCGAGCCGGTCGAGCCTGCCCCGTCCGGCAGCGGCGGGCCTGTCCCCGGCCAGAGTCTCTCACCAGACGACCGCGGCAACATCAGCACGCTGCCGTCGGTGCAGCCGGTGCCGGGTGGCTTCGGGCCTGACGACCAGGGACCCGCCATCGAGACCCGTGGTGTGAACCTGCTCCTCATCGGGACGATCCTCGTCGGAGCGGCCGCCCTCGCGTTCTGGCGGCTGCGCCGCTCGCGTCGTCGGCTGCGCTTCCTGGCCCCCGGAGAGCGGCAGTGGTTCCGCCTCGCGCTCGCCGCCGACCGGGCCGGCGTGGCGCAGCGTCCCAGCGAGACGATCTACGAGTACGCCGGCTGGCTGGAAGAGCAGATCCCGCGACATCGGCCGGAGATCCGCGCCATCGCCAACGGCAAGGTGTGGCAGAGCTACTCGGGGCGCGGGGTCTCGGGCGAGGCACTGGCCCGGATCGAGGCGGCGTGGCGGCGACTGGAGCTGCCGATGGTGTGGCTCGGCTTCCGCAGGCGGCTCTCATCGCTCCTGCCGCGGCTGAGGCGTCGCGGCTGATTGCTTCAGAGCGCCAGCGGCTCTCCGTCCGACTCGTCGACGTGCTGCGGCGTCCGTCCCAGCAGGTGTCCGGTGTCATTCCAGCGCTCGACCCGCCAGCCCCCGAAGTTCGGAAGGCGACACAGGACCGATAGCGAGGCGTTGTCCACGTCCATGCCCCACGCCACCCGGCCCTCCAGGCCGAGCAGGTGGCGAGCGAAGAGGCGCAGGATCCCGCCGTGGCTCACCACGCAGACTGCCAACGCGCGCTCGGCGAGGAGATCGTCGACGGCAGCCACGACGCGCGACAGCGCCGCGTCGATCGTCTCCGCTCCCGGCGGCTGATCGATGCCAGCGCGGGCACGCCAGGCCGCGTAGCGCGCGGCGTCCTCGACCGCCAGCTCAGCGTGCGTACGCCCCTCCCACTCGCCCTGCCCAATCTCTATCAGGCGTGGATCAACGCGGATCGCCGGGCTGCGCGAGGGCTGGAAGGACTCGGCGATGAGCGTGGCGGTCTCTTCCGCCCGCGACAACGGCGACGTGACGATGGCCAGCTCATCGACCTCGCCCGCCAAGCGACGACCGAGGAGCCGAGCCTCGAGCCGTCCGTCCTCGGAAAGCCGTGCATCGAGGTGGCCCTGGAAGCGACCCTCCCGGTTCCAGTGGGTGACGCCATGCCGAACGAGCAGCAGGCGGCCGGTCAACGCGCCGCGACTGTCCTGCCGGCCGCCGCCAGCGAGGCATCGACGGCCGCGGCGGGATCGACGTCGTGACCGCTCACCACCATCGTCTCGGCCATCACGCGGACGGCGTCGGCGAGCTCGGCGATCCCCACCATGCCCATGTGGCCGAAGCGCAGGATGCGTCCCGCCATCTTGCCCTGGCCGCCGGCCACCACCAGTCCGCGTGCTCGCATCCGGGCATTGAAGGTGGTCCACTCCAGGCCGTCGGGCAGCCAGGCCGCCGTGACCGTCGCAGAGCGGTGGTCTGGCGGTGCCACCAGGGAGAGGCCCATTGCTTCGAGGCCGGCCCGCGCTCCGGCCGCCACCGCCGCGTGCCGCGCCCAGGTGTGCTCCCGGCCCTCCGCCTGCAGCCGACGTACCCCCTCGCGGAGGCCGAAGAGCACCGCCACCGCGGGTGTCCACGGCGTCTGGCCCTTCGCGGCCCATCGACGGGCCTCGCCGAAGTCCCAGTAGAAGCGGGGCATCCGTGCCCCCGCGCCAGCCGCCTCCGCCCGCTCGCTCAAGGCTGCGAGCGCGATCCCCGGAGAAGCCATCCACGCCTTCTGGCTGGCGCTCACCACCACGTCGACGCCCCACGCATCCATCTCGAACGGCATGGCCCCCAGCCCGCTGATGCCATCCACCAGCGTCAGCGGCTGGCCCGGCGCGGCGCGGACGACCTCCAGCAGCTCGCGCAGCGGGTTGGCGACCCCGGTCGACGTCTCGTTGTGGGTGAGGAGCACGGCTCTGTAGGGTTCGGCGCCGGCCAGGCGCGAGCCAAGCTGCGCGGGATCGGCCGCCTGACCCCACTCCACCTCGAGGCGGTCGACTTGGGCACCGAAGGCGGCTGCGATCGCGGCGAATCGGTCGCCGAAGGAGCCGATGCTGACCGCCAGCACCCGGTCGCCGGGCGAGAGCGTGTTCACGACGGCCGCCTCCATTGCGCCGCTCCCCGAGCCGGTGAGCACCAGGACTTCGCGCGACGTGCCGATCAGGGAGGCGATGCCCGAGCTCACCTCGCGGAGCATCTCGGCGAACTGCGTGCCGCGGTGGTCGATCATCTGCGCCGACTGCGCCGCGCGCACCTCGTCGGGGATTGGCGTCGGACCGGGGATGCGCAGGTTCTGATGCATGGCGGGCATCATAATCGGCCGATGGGATGGACCGATGCCGCGCAAGCCACCGAACCTGACTGAGCCGCTCTTCGACCAGCAGCCGCCGGCCGACGCGCCGCTGGCCGCTCGCATGCGCCCATTGACGCTCGAGGCGTTCGCAGGCCAGCGGCACCTCGTCGGTGAGGAGGGGGCGTTGAGCCGTGTCGTGCGTCCCGGCTACCTGCCGAGCATGGTGCTGTGGGGACCTCCGGGATCGGGCAAGACCACGCTGGCACGGCTGCTCGCGGAGCGCGCGGGCGGGACATGGCGGCAGCTCTCCGCCGTCAGCAGCGGGGTCGCCGACGTGCGCCAGCTGGTGGCCGATGCGCGCGCCCTGCGGCAGGCCGGAGGCAGGACGGTCGCCTTCATCGACGAGCTGCATCGGTTCAACAAGGCCCAGCAGGATGCGCTGCTGCCGCACGTCGAGGATGGGACGATCACGCTCATCGGTGCCACCACCGAGAACCCGTACTACGAGATCAATTCGCCGCTCCTGTCTCGGTTGCGGGTCTACCGCCTCGGGCCGCTCTCGGAGGATGACCTGCGGTCGATCGTCGAGCGCGCGCTGGCCGACGAGCGCGGCCTGGCGGGTCGGGTGACGCTCAGCGATGCGGCGGCAAGCTCGCTGCTCGACCTTTCGGGCGGCGACGCGCGGCAGGCCCTCAACATCCTGGAGTCGGCGGCGTCGGTGGCGGACGATGGAGCGTCCCTGGCGCCCGAGGCGATCGCGGAGGCGGCGCAGCAGCGGCTGCTGGCCTACGACCGCGTGGGAGACCAGCACTACGAGGCGGCATCGGCATTCATCAAGAGCATGCGCGGCAACGACCCGGACGCTGCGCTGTACTGGTGTGCCAGCATGGTGGCGGCGGGGGAGGACCCGACCTTCATCGCCCGACGCATCGTGATCGCGGCAAGCGAGGATGTGGGGAACGCCGACCCGCGCGCGCTGCAGGTGGCGGTGGCGGCGATGCAGGCGGTCGAGATGATCGGCCTGCCGGAAGCGCAGTACGCGCTGGCGCAGGCCGCGGCCTACGTCGCATCGGCCCCGAAGTCGAACCGGGCCGGGTCTGCCTACTTCGCCGCTCTTGCCGACGTCGAGGAGAAGGGACGCCTGCCGGTGCCGCTCCACCTGCGCCCATCGGCCCATCGGCGCCTGTCGCGAGAGTTCGGATACGGCAAGGGCTACCTGTACCCGCACGACTACGCCAATGCCGATGTGGACCAGCAGTACCTGCCGGACGCGCTGGCGGGGAAGGTCTACTACGAGCCGTCCGACCAGGGGCTCGAGGGGCAGATTGGCGAGCGGCTGCAGCGGCTGCGGCGCGCCCGGCTCGAGGTGAAGCGCTCCCGCGGTTAGGTGTCCGGAGGCTAGGCGCCGATGCCGAGCAGGTTGACGACGACGGCGGAGATGGCGAGCAGGACGACCATCACCACCAGCAGGATGCCGATGTTGCGCAGGTCGCGGCCGACGTAGTGGTACTCGCTCGCCGCGCGCTCGCTGAGGCGCGAGGATCCGCCGGCCAGGTTGAAGTCGCTGGTGCGCGCACGGACGCTCCGATTCGTCGCCGAACGGCGCGCGTCGGCTCGGGTGCCGGGTGGCGGCGTCGTCGCCCGCAGCTCAGCGTCGGCCGCCTCGAAGGCATCGATGCGCGCGCCGGTCGCCTCGGCCGGCCCGTCCACCGGTTCGGCGCGCTCCGGCGCCTGGGCCGGCTGGGCCGGTCCTGACTGCGCGGGCTGCGCCGGGCCGCGCTGCGCGCGACGCTGCTGTCGTGAGCGGCGGGTTGCCGCCTTGCCTCCTCGTCGGGCCATGGAATCCTCGTGATGTGTTGCCGCACGCGAACGCGCCGGGGCGGCCGCGCGGGGACGCTATGATACCAGCCGTCCTGGGCCCGGCCGCGGCGGCGCCCGGGATCCCGATTCTGCCCGCCCGCATCCGGAGCCCCCGCCGATGGATGACCTCAACCGTCTCGTCGCCGACAACCTCGCCGCAATCGTCATCGCCTTCGGCATCGTGCTGCTGCTCCTCGTCGTGCTGCTCGTGGTGCTGTCCCGACGACTGAGCGCAACGAGGCGTGCCTACCGCGAGCTGGTCGGCGCCGGCGATCCCGGCTCCCTGCAGCAGCTGATCGAGTCGCAGTTCGGACGGATCGACGAGGTTGCGCGCCGCCTTGGTCAGATGGACGCGGTACACGCCTCGCTCGAGCGTCGCACGCAGAACAGCATCCAGCACATCGGCCTGGTCCGGTTCAACCCATTCGAGGACACCGGATCGGACCAGAGCTTCGCGATCGCGCTGCTCGACGACGAGCAGGATGGTGTCGTCGTCTCGAGCCTGCATGGCCGTGCCAATACCCGGGTCTTCGCGAAACCGGTGCAGCACGCTGTCTCGAGCCATCAGCTCTCCGAGGAGGAGGAGCGGGCGATCCGCATCGCCCTCGCCGGCACCGGCCAGGAGCCGCGCGACGCCTGAGGAGCAGGGCCCGGCCACGGACGAGCTGCGCCGCCAGCGCCAGCGCCACCTTGCCGAACAGCGCCTGCTGACCGCGCTGCATCGAGCCCACCGCCGCGAGCCACTGCGACCCGACTTCCGCGTCGACTCGCTGATCGAGGATGCCAGGGCCGTTCCAGCCGGTCGCTCTCCGGGCCATCGCGGGGCGGAGCGGCTGCTGCTCGATGATCGGCAGATGCTGGAGGTCGTCGAGGCACTGGCGGCGGCCGGAACCGTCATTCGGGATGGACGGCGCGTCCGGCTGGCCGCGCACGTGCCGTCGCTCGACGGCGAGATGCGGGAGCGGGTGGATCGGCTGCTGGTGGGGCTGACGGCGGCGCGCGCCGAGCCGCCACGGGTGGATTCGCTCGCCGCCCGACTGGGCATCCCGCCGCCGGTCATCGACCAGCTGCGGGCGGCTGGCGAGCTGCTGCCGGCCGCTCCGGGGATCGACTACCCGCGGGAGTCGTGGGAGGCGCTTCGCACACGCCTCGAGCGAGTGTCGGCAACCGGTCCGCTGACCGTGGCGCGCGTGCGTGATGCGCTGCACACCAGCCGGCGGCACGCCGAGGCGCTGCTGTCGCTGCGCCGCGCCGAGGCGGACCGAGTCAAGCGGTCTCGTCGCAGAGGCGGCTGAGCAGCCCGCGTCCGCGACAGCCGAGCTGTCCGATAAGCGGGTGATAACCGTCCGGTGAATGCCTCCTGGGCTACCATCGAGGACGTGCCAGCCGTCGTGCCGTCACCGGACCAGCTCCCGATCTTCGAGGAGCTGTCCTCACCACCGCCGAAACGGCGTAAGGCTCACCTCCGGGTACAGCCGCCGCTGCTCGCCGACCTGACGCCGCGTCAGCGGAAGGCGGTCACGCACGGCGAGGGACCGCTGCTGATCGTCGCCGGCGCCGGAACCGGCAAGACCACGGTCATCAGCCGGCGCATCGCCTGGTTGATCGCCGAGAAGAAGGCTCGCCCGTCGCAGATCCTGGCGCTCACCTTCACGGATCGAGCCGCTCTCGAGATGACCGAGCGCGTCGATCGCCTGGTGCCCTATGGCTACACCGATACCGTCATCAGCACCTTCCACGCCTTCGGTGACCGGCTGCTGCGCGAGCACGCGTTAGAGGCTGGCCTCTCGGATCGGTCCACCGTCCTCTCGCGCGCGGAGCAGGTGATCTTCCTGCGCGAGCACCTCTTCGACCTGCCGCTGCAGCGGTTCAGGCCGCTCGGCGACCCGACCCGCTTCCTCCACGCTCTGGTGACGCTCATCAGCCGCGCCAGGGACGAGGACGTCGCCCCGCAGGAGTACCGGGCAGCCGTGCAGGAGCTCATGGCTCGCTCCGCCGCGGATCCGGCCGATGCGGCACTCGCCGAGGAGGCGGCGCGACAGCTCGAGCTCGCGGGGCTGTACGAGGCGTACGAGAAGCTGATGCGATCGCGGGATCGGCTCGACTTCGGCGACCAGGTCAGCCTCGCGCTCCGGCTGCTCCGCGACCATCCCGCCGTCCTGGAGCAGGAACGGCAACGCTTCCGCTACATCCTCGTCGACGAGTTCCAGGACACCAACCATGCCCAGTTCGAGCTCGTGAAGCTCCTGGCGGGGTCCCCACGGGCCAGCGTCACGGTGGTCGGAGACGACGATCAGAGCATCTACCGCTTCCGTGGCGCGGCGCTCTCCAACATCCTGGGATTCCGCGCGGCCTATCCCCGCAGCGCGAGCGTCGTCCTCAACGACAACTTCCGCAGTCGTCAGCCGATCCTCGATGCCGCCTATCGCCTGATCCGCCACAACGATCCCGATCGGCTCGAGGCGCGCGAGGGCCTCGACAAGCGCCTGGCCGCGCGGGCCGCATTCTCACGTCCGGCACCTGCCAATGGGCCGATCGAGATGCTCGCCTTCGATACCGGGTCGGATGAGGCAGATGCGATTGCGGAGCGGATCTCCGCTGCCGTGCGAGATGGCCGACGTGCGGGAGACCACGCCATCCTGGTGCGGACCAATCGCGACGCCGAGCCGGTCCTGCGGTCCCTCAACATGGTGGGGCTGCCGTGGCGGTTCTCGGGGACGGCCGGCCTCTACCGCCAGCCCGAAGTCAGGTTGCTGGTGAGCTTCCTGCGGGCGGTGAACGATGCGCAGGACTCGGTCAGTTGCTACGACCTTGCCACCTGCGAGATCTTCGGCCTCGAGGCAGCGGACGTCACCGCGGCCCTGAATGCGGCGACGCGCCGGCGCACCAGCCTGGAGGCCGCCCTGCGCCGGGTCGTCGACCGCGGACACAGCGCGGCGTTCGGTGAGCGCTCGGTCCAGGTGGTGCGCAAGCTCGTCGAGACTCTCGACCGGCATCGTGGCATGAGTGCCGACCGAACCACCGGCGAGCTGCTCTACCACTTCGTCTCCTCCAGCGGATGGCTCGGCCGGCTGGCGCGCGAGGCAAAGGAGGGCGGCGAGGAGCGCCTGGCGAACGTGGCGCGGTTCTTCGAGATCGTTCGCCGTCAATCGGCCCTCCTGCGAGACGACCGGCTGCCGTTCCTCGTCGCGCAGCTCGACACCCTGATCGAGGTCGGGGATGACCCCTCGACCGCGGAGGTTGAGCCGGACGAAGGGGATGCCGTGCACGTGCTCACCTACCACAAGGCAAAGGGGCTGGAGTTCCCGGTGGTCTGCATGGTCGGCCTGGTGGACGACCGCTTCCCGACGCGGAGCCGTGGCGATCAGCTGCCGCTCCCCGAGGCGCTGGTTCGCGATCCGCTGCCGGCCGGCGACCACCACGAGGCGGAGGAGCGACGCCTCTTCTACGTCGGCATGACCCGGGCACGCGAAGAGCTCGTCATGAGCTGGGCGCGCGACTATGGCGGGCGCCAGGCTCGACGCATGAGCCCCTTCGTCCAGGAGGCGCTCGACCTTGCCCCCGCGACGCCCTCGGAGTCGCTGCGCCCGTCAATCGAGCAGCGGCTCGCACGCCACGACCGGAGGGCCGTGGCCAGCCGCCCGCAACGGACAACGCCGAGGTTGGGCGAGAAGCAGCTGAACCTCAGCTATGGACAGATCAGCGACTATCTCGACTGCCCGGCACGCTACCGCTACGCGCACCTCATTCGGATTCCGACGCCGGCGTCACATCAGATGGCATACGGAAGAGCACTGCATGCCGCCGTGCAGGCCTTCCATCGGCGCCAGATGGCCGGCGGCAGCATGAGCATTGCGGAGCTGCAGGCGGAGCTCGACGCCTCGTGGGAATCGGTCGGATTCCTGACGCGTGACCACGAAGAAGCCCGGTTGACGGCCGCGCGCGACGTCCTGGCTCGCTTCTGGGAGGAGCAGCAGCAGGACCCCGCCCGACCGACCGCCATCGAGCAGGAATTCGCCGTGGTGCTCGGGCGTGATCGGGTGCGCGGCCGCTACGACCGGGTCGATCGCGAGGAAGACGGCAGGGTCACGATCACCGACTACAAGTCGTCCGACGTCCGGGATCCCGCCACCGCCAACCGACGCGCGCGGGAATCGCTGCAGCTCTCCATCTACGCCCTCGCCTACGAGTCCCAGAACGGCAAGCTGCCTGACGAGCTCGCCCTCCACTTCCTGGAGTCCGGCATCGTCGGGCGGGTAGAGCCCACGTCTCGCCGCCTCGAACGCGCCTCCGATCAGATCACCGCCGTGGGCGAGGGCATCCGCGAGGGCCGGTTCGAGGCGGCTCCCTCGCCCATGCGTTGCGGATTCTGTCCCTTCAGGGAGATCTGCCCGGACTCCGCGCGGTGAGCCCGTGAGCGGGCGCCTGCGCCTCGCCCTCGCCTTCGTGCTCCTCCTCGGCGTGCTGTGCCTGGTACTGCTGCTCGTCTACGCGGGCGCGGCTTGCGCAACCGACCTCCCGGGAGCCCCCTGCCCGGATGCCGGTCAGCACCGCGCCACGGTGGTAGCACTGGCCGCCATCGCGGCGATGCTGCTGGTCGTGCCGTTCGCCTTCCTCGCCGAGTTTGCCGCGCGCCGGCGGATCGTCTACCGGGGCATGGGGGGACGCGCACTGCGGCGCGGCCTGCTGGTCGGCCTGACCGTGGCCGCGCTCGCCGGCCTGCGGCTCGGCGGCGCGCTATCGGTCCCGACGGCGCTCTTCGTGGTGCTGATGCTCGGCCTGCTCGAGTGGTTCACCGTGCGGCGGTTCGACCTGCCGTGAGCGCCGACATCTTCAGCGGCCAGCCCGGCGACCCGGACCTCCTCGCTGCGATCTACGACCTGGAGCACGATGAGGTGGTCGAGGATCTCGGCTTCTACCGCGAGCTCGCCGCCCGGACCGGCCGCGCAGTGCTCGATCTAGGGTGTGGGTCGGGACGGCTGTTCGCCAGCCTCCTCCAGCGCGCGGTGGAGCGCGTGGTGGGCGTGGATGGCAGCCCTGCGTTGCTGCGGCGTGCGCAGGAGCGGATCAAGATGCTGCCGGAGCTGGAGCACGCCGAGCGCGAGGGGCGCCTTCGCGTCCTGCGGGGAGACGTCCGGCACCTCGAGCGGGAACGCCTCCGCGAGGCACTGGGGGCCAGGGCGTCGCTGGTGGTGCTCGCCGGCGTCATCCCGCACCTCGATGGACCGGAGGAGGCGCTGGCGCTGTTCACCAGCCTGCGACCGCTCCTGGCTCCGAAGGGAGTCGTGGTCCTCGACGACCTCGGCCCAGGACAGCTGCCGGAGCGCGATCTGCCGCTTTCCGTCGACTGGCGGCGCCTGGTGGATGGCAGGCAGGTGGTGCGGCGCAGCGAACTGCTGACCCGCAGAGCACCCGAAGGCCTGCGCGTCGCCTTCTCGACCCTGGTCGACGTAGGACAACCCGATGGTACGATAGCGCGGCTTCCGGCCAGCCATCGACTCTGGTATCCATCTGATGACGCGCTCACCGCGCTCGTCGGGAAGGCCGGCCTGGCGGTGGAGCTGACCTACGGCTCGCACGACCTCGAGGCACTGGTCACCGACAGTGACCGCCGCATCTTCCTCGTCCGTCGCGCCGCGGGATGAAGGGGAGAAGCGTCCGCAGCGGCGGGCGGAGCAAGGTGAGGAATGGCAGCAGAGCAGATTCGGCTCCTGGTCGTGGAGGACGTGCCGCAGGTGGCGTCGCACATGCGTTCCCTGCTCCAGGCCCAGTCGCAGATCAAGATGCTCGACGTCGTCAACGCCGGTGACCAGGCGTTGGCTGCCGTCAACGAGCTGAAGCCGGACATCGTCATCGTCGACGCGTTGCTCCAGGGGCGCACCTCGGGACAGCAGGTGGCGCACTCCATCCGCGAGGCGCAGCCACAGGTCGGCGTCGTGATGGTGACGGTCCCGCAGAATCCCGTCCACGAGGACCCGAGCCGGGGCGTCGATGCCATCCTGAAGATGCCGTTCAGCGGCTTCGACCTCACCACCATCGTGCGCAAGACCTACGAGGAACGCACCGCCGAGGCGTCGCGCGCTGGCTGCATGATGGTCAGCCTGTTCTCCCCGAAGGGCGGTGTGGGCCGCACCACGATTGCCTACAACCTGGCCGTCGCGCTCGGCGCCGCTGGGCACAAAGTCTGCCTGGTCGACGGCTCCCTCCAGTTCAGCGACCTGCGTGGCCTCCTCCGCGTACCGGCAACGGCCCCGTCGCTCGTGAACCTTCCGACCGATCGCATCCGCGAGTCCGACGTGGACGAGGTCGCCTGGAAAGACCCGACCGGGATCGACATCCTGCTGGCACCACCGCGGGTCGAGATGGCCGAGATGGTGACCGTGCGCGACATCGAGAAGGTCCTCAGCATCCTGCGCCAGCTGTACGACTTCGTCATCATCGATACCCGTGCCGCGCTTTCCGACGACGTTCTCGTCTTCCTGGATGCCTCCGACCTGATCCTGCAGGTGCTCACCTACGACGCCATGGCGATCCGCAGCCTGGCCATGGCAGGCGAAGCGTTCGACGCAATCGGCTATCCGCCGTCCAAGCTGGCCACAGTGGTGAACCGCGCCGACTCGGCAGGGGGGTTCGTCAGGGCCGATGTCGAGGCTGCCATCGGTCGCGCCATTGACTACGAGGTCGTATCCGACGGGAAGCTGGTCGTTGCCGCCAACAACGAGGGCGTCCCGTTCGTCGCCGGCAGCCCCGACGCGCCGATCTCGCAGAGCATCGTCCGCCTGGCCGACTCGCTCCGCGCGCACCTCCGCGAGCGCTTGCCTGCGCTCGCCCGTCGCTGACCGAATTCGTGCCGGCGTCCGGCGACCCGCGGCCGATCGGCGTCTTCGATTCCGGCGTCGGAGGCTTGACCGTCCTCTCGGAGCTCCACCGCCGGCTGCCCGCAGAGACCACGATCTACCTCGGGGACAACGCCAGGGCGCCGTACGGCCCGCGCGCGGCCGACGAGGTCCGGCGCTTCACGCAGGAGGGCGTGGGCTGGCTGCTCGACCAGGGGGTGAAGCTCCTCGTCCTCGCCTGTAACACCGCCACCGCGCACGCCCTTCCCGATGTCCGCGACCTCTCGCCGGTTCCGGTCCTGGGCGTGGTCCGGCCGGGGGCTGTCAGCGCGGCGGCTTCGACCCGTGTTGGCCACGTCGGCGTTATCGCGACGGCGGGCACCGTGGCGTCGGGTGCCTATCCCGCGGCCATACGCGAGGCCGATGCCCGTATCCGTGTCGCGCAGCAGGCCTGTCCGGAGCTCGTTCCGCTGGTCGAAGCCGGCCTCCTCGATGGGGCGGCCACCGACAGCACGGTCCAAGGCTACCTGGCCGAGCTCATGCAGCGAGACGAGCGGATCGACACCCTGCTGCTCGGCTGTACGCACTACCCGCTGCTGCGCCCCGTCATCGAGCGCGCCGTCGGCGAGGGCGTCGCGGTCGTGGATTCAGCATTCACCACCGCGCTCGCCACCGAGGACCTGCTGGACGCGCTCGGGGCGCGCGCTCCGGCGTCGGGCGATGCCCGGTCCCACCGGGTATCCACGACTGGTGACGTGGCCGCCTTCCGCGCGGTCGCCGGGCGCCTCTTCGGAGATGCGCTTCCCGAGGTCGAGGCGGTCGAGCTCACGCGCGTCTAGACTCGACGCATGACACGTCACGCGAGCCGGCTGGGCGTCGGCATCATGGTCGGCGGAGCGCTGGCGATTGGCGCCAGCGTGGCGCAGCGCGAGCTGCTGCGTCGCGCCGGCACGCGGCTCATCGACTGGCAGGCCGTGCGGGCAATCGCCCGGCGCCGCCTGGGTCGCGATGCCGCACCACTCTCACCCGAGTCGCGCGCCGCGGCCGAGGCCTTCTACCGCAGGGTTCTGCTGCAGATCGAACCGGTCGTGGCCGACGAGATCGGAGCCACCCTGCCGGACGCCCTGGAGAGCCCGGCGGTCATCGACCGTGCCGCCTGGATCGACCTCAACCTGGCAACCTTCGAGACCCTCTTCGACCGGTTGGAGGCAATCATCGTCGCCCAGCAGTCGGGCGAGGACACTCCGGGCAGAGCACTGACGAGAATCGTGAACCGCAAGCTCGGGAACCAGCAGCTGGGGTTCCTGATGGCGTTCCTCGCGCGCAAGGTCCTGGGTCAGTACGACATCAGCCTCCTCGCCGCCGGGCCCGACGTGCGCGGTCGCCTGTACTTCGTGGAGCCCAACATCACTGCCACGGCCAACGCCATGCGCCTCCCGCACGACGAGTTTCGAACCTTCATCGCCCTCCACGAGGCCACGCACGCCTTCGAGTTCGAGGCCTATCCGTGGCTGCGGGAGCACTTCGCCGGGCTCGTCGCGGAGTCGATCGAGCAGCTCGCGACCGATTCCAGCGGGCTCGTCGGACGCCTCCAGAAGGTGCTGGCACGGCAGGGGAGCGGCCACTGGCTCGAGCGGCTCATGTCGCCACAGCAGCTCTCCGCGTTCCGGCAGACGCAGGCGATGATGTCGCTGCTCGAGGGCTATTCGAACCACGTCATGAATGCGGCCGGGGAGCGGCTGCTGCCCGGCTTCCGCGAGATCCATGAGCGGTTCGACCGCCGAAACACCGGCCGCAGTGCGATGGAGCGCGCCATCATGCGCCTGACCGGCCTCGACCTGAAGATGGAGCAGTACGAAGCCGGTGAGCGCTTCGTGGCGAGCGTGATCGAGGCGCGTGATCGGGTCTTCCTGAACCGAATCTGGGAGGGCCCCGAAAGGCTGCCGTCGCTCGACGAGATTCGCGAACCGGCGCGATGGATCGCTCGCACGGAGGGCGGGATGAACGGAGGCTCGAGCTGAGCGACGAGCTGATTGTCCTGACCACGCCCATCTTCGGAGCGCCGCTCAGCGGGGAACAGGTGGAGCGGGTCGAGTCGGTCCCGGGCGTGCGGGTCGTCCAGATGTCGCGAGAGGGGCTCGTTCACGAGGACGGCGGCGCCGTGCTCGCCAATGCCCGCGTGCTGCTGCGCGGAGGGATCCCGTCCGGTGCGCTCGACCACGTCGTCAACCACGCGCCGCAGCTGGCCTGGATCCACTCCTTCTCGGCCGGAATCGACCGTGTCGCGACGCCGGTCGTCCGCTCGCGGGGGCTCACCGTGACCAACGCGCGCGGCGTCTTCAGCCGCCCCATCGCTGAGTACGTCGTCCTGATGTGCCTGGCGATCGCACGGAAGCTGCCACAGCTGATGGAGCTGCAGCGCGAGCGGACGTGGCAGCCGCTCCGCGGGCGCGAGCTCGGCAGCCTGGCCGTCGGCATCGTCGGGTTTGGGAGCATCGGCCAGGAGATCGCGCGACTGCTCGCTCCGTTCGAGACCCCGATCATCGCGACCCGGCGCAACCTCGGGCGGGAGCCGGTCCCCGCCAACGTGGACCTGCTGCCCCACGACCGGCTGGACGAGCTCCTGCAGCGCAGCGACGTCGTCGTCGTCGCGGCGCCGCTCACCGACGAGACGGCGGGCCTCATCGGCCCCGCCCAGCTCCAGGCCATGCGGCAGGACGCCTGGCTCATCAACATCGCGCGGGGGCGGCTGCTCGACGAGGTCGCGCTGCGCCGCGCGCTCGAAGCGGGGGCAATCCGCGGGGCGGTGCTCGACGTCTTCAACGAGGAGCCGCTGCCGGAGGACTCTCCGCTCTACTCGACGCCGAACCTGATCGTCACGCCGCACACCTCGTGGTCGAGCGACCGCGTGGCCGAGCGATCGCTGGACCTCTTCGTCCAGAACCTGCGGCGGTTTGCGAACGGCGAGCCGCTCGACAACGTGGTCGACCTCGAGGTCGGTTACTAGCCGATGCAGGTCACCATCGTCGGCTTGCCCGCATCTGGCAAGACCACCGTGTTCAATGCGCTGACCGGCGGCCACGCCGAGGTCGGCGGCTATTCCGGCGGGCGGGCGGCGCCGAACCTTGGCGTGGTCAAGGTGCCGGACGAGCGCCTGGATCGCCTGTCGGAGCTCTTCAAGCCCAAGAAGACGACGCCCGCCGACGTGACGTACGTCGACGTCGCCATCCCCGCCGGCGCAGCTCGAGAAGGAACCATCCAGGCCGATGTCCTGGCCCAGATTCGTAACGCCGATGCGCTGCTGCACGTGGTGCGCGCGTACGGGGATGCGACAGCCGACCGGCCGGCGGATCCGTGGCGCGACGTGGACGAGATGGACCTGGAGTTCACCGTGGCCGACCTGACCGTGATCGAGAAGCGCCTCGAGAAGCTGCGAACCTCGGGCCGCCACGGGTCGGCCAGCGAGCGCGAGCAGAACGCCCTCGAGGAGGAGCTCCTCGCGCGGCTGGAGCCGCACCTCTCCGACGGAAAGCCGCTGCGCGCGCTCGAGCTGTCGGACGATGACGAGCGACGGCTCCGCGGGTTTCGCTTCCTCACCCAGAAGCCGGTGCTCGTGGTGCTCAACATCGACGAGGCCCAGCTCGGCGAGGTGGAGGCAATGGAAGCGCAGGGGCGCACGCGGTACGGGCAGCCGTTCTCCGACGTGGCGGCGCTCGCCGGCAAGATCGAGGCGGAGATGGCCGAGCTTGCACCGGAGGACGCGGCACCCTTCATGGAGGATCTCGGCATCGAGGAGCCGAGCCGCGGCCGGGTCATCCGCCTGACCTACGGATTGCTCGGCCTCTTCAGCTTCTTCACCGCCGGCGAGGACGAATGCCGTGCCTGGACGCTCCGCACCGGCGCGACGGCCGTGGACGCGGCCGGCGCCATCCACTCCGACCTGGCGCGTGGCTTCATCCGCGCCGAGGTGGTCACCTACGAGGACCTCATGGCCTGCGGCTCCATGGCAGATGCGCGCAAGCGCGGCGTGCTGCGCTCCGAGGGGAAGTCCTACCAGGTGCAGGACGGCGACGTCATCCAGGTCCTGTTCAACGTCGCTCGCTGACCCTTGCCGCCCTCAGCTGGAGCGGTCGAGCTCCACCACCACGCTGCGGAATTCGTCCGACTGCTCGACGAGGAACGTGTCCTCGGCACCGGCCCCCACGCTCATGCTGGCGCTGAGCTTCTCGTCACCGACGTAGGTGAAGCTGCCGGTCCGTTCCAGCTCGCGCGCGATCGCCTCGACGAGCGTGTCTTCCTCGTACGTGTCGATCACCGCCTGCCGCGCCTGCTCCACCGCGGCGGCGAACGCCTCGCGGCTCAGCTCGCGGTCGGTGACCAGCAGGGCGTCGGTCATCAGGTCGGTGGCACCCTCGTGCAGCTCGTAGAAGAAGACTCGCATGGTGCGCCGATGATAGACCGATGGTGACCGCGTCGCCCCCCGACCTCCTGGTCGTCGGCGGCCTGACGGTCGACCGGTTTGCCGACGGTTCGATGGCACCCGGCGGCTCGGTGCTGCACGCCACGCGGGCGATGCAGCTGGACGGACGACGCACCACGGTGGTCACCCTGGCCGGCCCCGAGGAGGTGGCGCAGCGCGGCCTCGACGGCCTGCGTGCGATCGCGGAGGTCCATGCCCAGCGGACGAGCCGGACCATCGGCTTCGACCATGTCGAGCGGTCCGACGGGCGGCAGCTCACGCTCATCGCCTCGGGCGGCTTGCTCAGGCTGCCGGCGCTGCCGGTGCGCCCGCGGGCCGTGCTCTACGCCCCGATCGCCGACGAACTGGACGCGAGCCTCGCCGGCCAGCGCTACGAGGGAGCCACCACGGGGGCGATCCTGCAGGGCTGGCTGCGTGATCTGCAGCCGGGTTCCGGCGCCGGGCCGGTTCCGCTCGCACGCCTCGATGGGGCCCTGGTCGAGGAGCTTGCCGCATGCGACCTGCTGGTGGCCAGCGCGGATGACCTCGCGGCCGAGGCCGTGGAGCCGCAGGTGCAGATGGACGCGCTCCGCCGTACCTTCGGACCGAGGCCAACCCTGGTGGTGACGGCCGGGCTGGAGGGCGCCTGGGTGAGCCGGCCCCGGCGCGGCAGCGAGCGCGTGGCGGTGGCTCGCCGAATCGACGACGTCGCGACGGTCGGGGCTGGCGACGCGTTCGCGGCCGCAATGCTCAGCGCAATCTCGCGCGGCATCGACCCGCTCGATGCGGCGATGGAGGCGGGCGCGCTGGTCTCCGAGCTCCTCGCCGAGCGCACCGGGCGCCAGATCCACGTCATCGGCGACATCCACGGCATGCGCGACGAGCTGGCCGCGACGCTCCAGGCTACCGGGCTGATCGACGGAGATGGTGCCTGGGTCGGCGGTCGCGAGGAGCTGTGGATGGCGGGGGACCTGACCGACCGTGGGCCGGATGGCATTGGCGTGATCGACCTGATCATGCGCCTCGAGAAGGAGGCGGCTGCGGTCGGAGGCCGGGTGGGATCGGTCCTCGGCAACCACGAGATCCTGATCCTGGGCGCCCGTGAGCTGCCAGAGCAGCCGACCCGCGGACGCGGTGGCACGTTCGAGGGCGACTGGCTGGCGAACGGCGGTCGTCGCGAGGACCTGGCCCGACTCGAGGAACGCCACGCCGACTGGCTGCGCTCGCGCCCGGTCGCGGCTCGCGTGGGGCAGGCACTGCTCGTGCATGCCGATGCCTCCTTCTACGCACGCCTCGGACGGTCGGTGACGGAGGCGAACCGCATGGTGGCGGAGGTGCTGGCGCGCCCGCAGCCGCTGCTCTGGGATCAGCTGCTCGCCGACTTCAGCGAACGACGCGTCTTCCTGCACGACGACCAGGCGGCGGTCGAGCTCCTTGCGCGCTGGGGTGGTCGCGAAGTGGTCCACGGCCATACGCCGGTGCCGCGCCTGTTCGGTGTGACCGCGGACCGGGCGCGCGCGCCGGTGCGCTACACCGTGGGGCGTGCCGTGGCGGTCGACGGCGGGGTCTACAGCGGGGGATCGGTCATCGTGCACAGGGTTCCCCGCGACTGACCCTGCGCCACCGGTCACGCGACTGCCGGGCGCTCCTTGGCTGCCCGCCGCTCTGCCGCCGCCGCCCAGCGCCGCAGCCGCCGAAGCCGGGAGTCGACGCGCAGCCGAACCTTCGCCATGTCGGCGATGTCGCCACCGCGCCCGAGCGCGAACGCCAGGTCGAGAACGCGGGACGCGGCCACCGCCGCGTCGAGCGCTCCGCGCAGGTCGCCGCGGTGCCGCTCGCGAATCCTGGCCACTTCGATCCAGGCGGCGGCAGCATCGGCGGATGCGCGCCTGGTGCCGTGTGCCCAGAGTGCCTCGGCCCGCTCCACGCGTCCCGTGGCGATCAGCAGGCGCGAGGCGACGCGGCGCAGCGCATTGGCCTCCGCTGGATCGTTGGCGAGATGCTGAGCCGACTCCACCAGCTCGAGCGCGTCGTCCGCGGCCCCCGCGCGCAGCAGCTCGAGCGCCATGCCGCGCGGGTCGAGGACGCGCGCATCGCGCCAGCCCCCGGCACGCAGCCGGCAAAGCTCCGCCTCGAGCAATGCCAGGCTGACGACGTCCTGGTAGTTGTGGTCGAGGACCTCGGCCAGGATGTCGGGCGATCCCCCGCGCAGGTAGCCGAAGTAACGCAGCGGCACCTCACTCCCCGGACAATCGGAGGCGCGTCGGACGCCGAGCACGCCGGACTCCACGTCCGCCAGGCGCGCGCCGCCGAGCGGGCGCCGGAAGAGGCGCCGCGCATCGGGGAGCAGGTCGTCGTGAAGTTCCGGGAGGCTTGCCTGCTCTCGGAACAGGCCATGGAAGGTCAGGCGTGCGGCGAGCATCGGCATGTCGAAGGTTCGGCCGTTGTAGGTCACCAGGCGGGAGAACCTCGACAGATCGGCGACCAGCGCTCGCAGCAGTGCTGGCTCGTGGGGGTAGTCGGGTAGCAGGAACTGGCGGACGACGGCGTGCGCGCCCTCGATCCGCGCCACGCCGGCGAGGAAGATGACCGTGCCAGCGCCCGTGGAGAGTCCCGTCGTCTCCGTGTCGAAGTAGGCGGCGGCAGGATGGGTGGCGAGGGCGCGGGCAACCGCATCGGGCAGCCGGGTACGCCGCTCGACCACCAGCGCCGTCCCGCCCTCGACCACCTCGGTGCGGGCATCGAACCAGCGGGCGAGCGTGCCGAGCCGGTCGGGATCGACCGCCGAACGCGGCGCCAGCACGGCATTCTGCGCGGCGCGGACCGAGGCAAGCCGATCGGCGAGCGTGCGCTGTCCGAGCACGTCAGCTCATCCCCGCCAGGAGCTCGGCGACCGTCTGCTTGCCGCGCCGGCCGACCTCGATCGCCGGACCGACACAGGCGGGGCAGCCGTCGGAGCAGGGACAGGATGCGATCGCCTTTCGGCAGGCGACGAGGAGATCGTCGACCAGGCCGAAGAGCCGTTCGGTCAGGCCGACCCCACCAGGGACGGCATCGTACAGGTACAGGGTAGGCCGTCCCGTGAACGGTGCCTGGACCTGGGCCAGCACGCCGATGTCCCGCGGGTCCGACATGAGCAGCAGTGCGGCGGTGGTCTGGGCGATGCGGGCCAGGCCGATCAGCGCGCCGTCCAGTGTGTCGCGGTCGTAGCGGTTCACCAGGTCGGCCGGGGGCACCAGCCACGTGGCGGTGGTGTGCATCTCCTGCTCCGGCAGGCTGATCGATCCCCAGCCCACGTTCTCGTGGGTGTGGTACTTGAGCTTCTTGAACATGGTCACCTTCCAGGCGACCATCACCTCGCCGCGCTGCCGCAGCCCGGCGGGCTGCGCATCGGCTTCGTCGAAGACTTCGAGCACCTTCAGCGTCACACCGAGGTCGGCATCGGTGTAGTAGTCGACGTCGGTGCGCGTGACGTAGGCCTTGCGCTCCTCCCAGTCGAGCCGGTCGACGTGGTGCTGGATGCCCTGGTGGATGTAGATCGCCTTCTCGTGGACGAGCAGTGGAGCGGCGAACAGGTCGACCTCGCCCAGGACGCGGTGCCGATCGCCGGACGTGTCGATGATGACCACGTTCTCGGGAGCGCCGGTTCGGAGGCTGAAGGTGCTGGCGGGGAAGTTCTCGTGGCTCCAGTAGTAGCGGTCGTCCTCCGCGCGCCGGAGGTAACCGTCCTCCTGGAGGACGTCGAGCAGCATCGGGGTCTCCTCGACTCCGAAGCGCTCGCTCCCCGGCACCGGCAGCTCGAAGCTGGTGGCGCGGAGGTGGTTCATCATCAAGTAAAGGTTGTCCGGGTTGATGAGCCCGTGTTCAGGAGAACTGTCGAACAGGTAGTCGGGGTGTGCCGCGAGGAACTGGTCCACCGGCGCCGACGAGCAGACCAGGGCGGAGATACTCGTCCCGTTGCGACGGCCGGCCCGTCCCATCTGCTGCCAGGTCGAGGCGATGGTGCCCGGGTAACCGATGCTGATGGCCGCATCGAGGCTGCCGATGTCGATGCCGAGCTCGAGCGCGTTGGTGGCGACCACGCCTCGCACGCGCCCGTCGCGCAGTCCAGCCTCGATCGCGTGTCGCTCGTTTGGCAGGTAGCCGCCACGGTAGCCGCGGATGGTGTGCGGCTGACCCGGCGCGGGAGCGAACGTCTCGCGCAGGTAGCTCGTCAGCACTTCCACCGCCGTACGCGAGCGCGCGAAGGCAATCGTCTGCACGCCGCCGCCGATGAGACGCTCCGCGAGACGCTGCCCGGTGAGCAGCGCAGAGCCGCGAATGCCGAGCTCCCGGTTCGCGACGGGCGGGTTGATGACCAGGACGTGCCGACGGCCGGAGGGCGCACCGTTGTCGTCGATCAGCTCGACCGGCGCCTCGACCATGCGCTCCGCGAGCTCCCTGGGGTTTGCGATGGTGGCGCTGGCGCAGATGAAGACCGGGCTGGCGCCGTAGTGCTCGCAGATGCGTCGCAGTCGCCGGATGACGTTGGCGACGTGGCTGCCGAAGAGGCCGCGGTACGTGTGCAGCTCATCGATCACCACGTAGCGCAGGTTCTCGAAGAGCTTGAACCACTTGGTGTGGTGGGGGAGGATGGCCGAGTGGAGCATGTCCGGGTTGGTGATGACCACCTGGCCAGCGGCCCGTACCACGCTGCGGATGTTCGCCGGCGTGTCGCCGTCGTAGGTGTGGGTCTTCAACCCGAGCTCGGCTGCCTCCGCCAGGGCGCGCAGCTCCACCAGCTGGTCGGCGGCGAGCGCCTTGGTTGGGAAGAGGTAGAGGGCGCGTGCCGCCTCGTCCTTCGCGATCGCATCCAGGACCGGCAGGTTGTAGCAGAGCGTCTTGCCCGAAGCGGTAGGCGTCACGACCACCGCGTTGCGGCCTCCCGCGATCGCCTCGTAGGCGGCGGCCTGGTGCGTGTAGGGAGCTTCGATCCCACGTCGTCGGAGCGCATCGACCAGCCGGGGATCCACCGCACTGGGCCAGGGAACGTGGCGCGGAGGCCGCGGCTCGATCTGGCGGTGCGCTCGGATGAGCGGGCTGAGCTCGCCGCTGGCGAGCAGGGCTGCAATCGCCTCTTCGGCGCTGCCTGGCGGGGCGCTCAGCATCGGCTCCTCCTGGATCACTTGAATTAGAACATACGTTCGATAGTGGAGGTGGACGGTAGCACACCAGGCGCCATCGTCACAGCGTGGCGCGACAGCTCGAATGTCGCGGCCGCCGGGGTGGAAAGGGTCCGAGAGGCCCGCCGGCGGAGGGCGATTGGCCCTAGGGCATTTCCGCCCGCACCGTAGGATGGGCCGATGGAGGCGTCACGCGGCAACGTCGCCCCCGCGCCCGCGCGCCGGGGCATCTTCGGGTTCCTGCGCCCTCGAGAGCTGCCGGATCCCCGTGCGCCGCACGAAACCCGCGTCAACACGATCCTTCGTCCGGTGGTCTTCGGGGCCAACGACGGCCTCGTATCGAACCTGGCGCTGGTGATGGGCGTCGCGGGCGCGGCCGCGGAGCCCGGCGTCATCGTGCTGGCGGGCATCGCCGGACTCCTCGCCGGAGCCTTCAGCATGGGCGTGGGCGAGTACATCTCGGTGCAGAGCCAGCGCGAGCTGCTCGAGTACCAGCTTCGCTTCCAGCGCCACCAGCTGGAGACCGTTCCCGACCAGGAGCGGCGCATCCTGGCCGACATCTATCGCGAGCGTGGCCTCAGCCAGCCGGAGGCGGAGCACTTCGCGGAGTCGATCTTCGAAGACTTCGAGTCGGCCACGCGGCTGCTCATCTTCGAGGAGGTCGGACTCGACGAGCGGTCGATCGGCTCCGCGTGGTCGGCCGCCTTCGGCTCGTTCGGCGCCTTCACCGTCGGCGCGGCCATCCCCCTGGTCCCGTACCTGCTGGCCAGCGGTGCACCGGCCTTCTTCAGCAGCCTCGCCTTCAGCCTCCTCGCGCTGTTTGCGCTGGGCCTGGGGATCAGCCAGCTCACCCGCCGGGCACCGCTGCCGACGGCGGTGCGCCAGCTGCTGCTTGGCGGCGTTGCCGCCGCCGTGACGTACGCGGTCGGCTCCGCGATCGGCATCGGTGCCTGATGCCGCGGTGTGGATAACTCGCCGCTTTGGCTTGCGGCGTGGAAAACTCGACAGCTAGACTGGCCCGCAGATGACGAGCGCGCCCGCCTCCACTTCTCGATCGCGGCCTCCCGATCCCGGGCTGCGCGTCTCACTGCCGACCTCGCGCGGCGGGTTGGCGTGGCTGCTCGTGCTGCTGGTGGTGGGGACCTTCCTGGCCTTCCAGGTCGGTCGCCAGGTGTACGCCTCCTGGTCCATCAATCAGCAAGCTGATGCCTATCGGGCAGAGATCCAGGCGCTGGAGGACGAGAACGCCGCCTACCAGCGCGAGCTCAGCTACCTGCAGTCGGACGCGTTCGTGTCCGCCGAGGCTCGACGGATCAAGAACATCGGCCTGCCCGGCGAGCAGGTGCTGATCATTCCGCCCGGCACCGCGGTCGAGGCGGCCCCGGCGCAGACCGAGGCGCCCGAGGCAGCTCCGCCCCCGGTCGTCCAGTGGCTGGAGCTCTTCTTCGGTCGCTGAGCCGGCCGGGATGGGCCACATCACGCTGGCCCGCCGCTTGCCTGCCCTCCCGGCATGGGACGCGGACAGGTGCACGTCGGCTGCTCCGGGTGGCAGTACCGCCATTGGCGCGGGGCCTTCTACCCGCGCGACCTGCCGCAGGAACGATGGCTCGAGTACTACGCGGCCCGATTCGGGACGGTGGAAGTCAACAACAGCTTCTACCGGTTGCCCGATGCCGATGTCTTCGCGGGGTGGGCTCGTCGCTCACCGAGCGGCTTCATCGTGGCCGTCAAGGCGAGCCGCTACCTCACCCACCTGAAGCGGCTCCGCGATCCTGAAGAGCCGCTGGACCGCCTCTGGTCGCGGGCAATCCGGCTCGGCAACCACCTCGGCCCGATGCTGTACCAGCTGCCGCCGCGCTGGCACCGCGACGCGGAGCGGCTGGCCAAGTTCGCCCGGGCGACGCCCGCCGGCCGCCGACAGGCGATCGAGTTCCGCGATGCCTCCTGGTACGACCCTGCCAGCTACGCCATCCTCGAGCGTCGCGGGCTGGCGCTCTGCCTCCACGACATGGTGGGCTCCGCCAGCCCGCGCCAGCCCGTTGGGCCATTCGTCTACCTGCGGTTCCATGGCCCGGGACCCAGGTACAGCGGCGGCTACTCGCCGCAGCTGCTGACCGCCTGGGCCGACCGACTGGCCGGTTGGGCGGACGAAGGGCTGGATTGCTACGCCTACTTCAACAACGACATCGGCGGCCACGCCGTGCGCGACGCAGAGCGCCTCCGCCGCTTCGTCGAACGGCGCCGCTGAGTGATCGCGCGGCGTGCGATGCTTCGCCGCCACACCACTGCTACAGGAGGCGTCCACCTCGTGCCCGAGCTCTATCCATGGATCCTGTTCCTCCACGTGATGGCCGCGATCGTCGCGTTCGGCCCGACCTTCGCGTTCTCGATCATCGGGGCCATGGGGGGCAAGGAGCGGGAGCACGCTTACTTCGCGAACCGCGTCAGCCAGCGCATCGGCCACATCCTGGTGGAGCCGTTCGCGGTCAGCATGCTGGTGACCGGTGCGCTGCTGATCTGGTCGGGGGAGATTCCGCTCTTCGAGCCCGACGCTCGTTGGCTGCTGCTCTCGATCGTCCTCTATGTCGTCGCGCTGCTGCTCTCCTTCCTCGTCTCGCAGCCGAACGTGCGTCGCATCATTGCCCTGCAATCGGCGGCCGGCGCCGGCGGGGCCCCCGGCGGACCGCCGCCGGCCGAGATGCTGCGTGCGATCGGAATCGTCCAGCGCACCGGCATGGCCCTGGCGCTGCTGACGGTGGCCATCGTCTTCCTGATGGTCGTGAAGCCGCACCTGGGCTTCTAGGTCAGCGGGCCACCGTCTCGCGGCCAGCCGCGGGCGGCGCCGCCTCGCGCCATGCAGCCCGGGAGAAGGCAACCCAGCCGATGCCCGCCACGACGACGACCAGGACCATGGTCCAGACCGCGGCGGCGGGCGTGACGGCATCGGCCAGGAAGCCGGCTGCCAGCGTGGAGAGCGTGATCGCCAGGGTCACCAGGCCGTAGTCCAAGCTGAAGAGGCGACCCCGGATGACGTCAGGCGTCGCACGCTGCAGTCCGAGCGTGGAGAGCGTCCACTGCGCGCCGCCGCCGCAGTGGGCGGCGAAGACGAGCAGGGCCGCGACCCACAGCGCCGGCGCGATCGGGAAGAGCGCATAGCACGCGGCCAGTACCGCCAGCGAGACGCCGATTCCCGTCAGCAGGCCACGGTCGTGCGTGCCCACGAGCCCTCGCGCGATGAAGGGTCCGGCCAGCGCCCCGGCTCCCCGCGCCGCGAAGAGCAGGCCGATGCCGGCGTCGCCCGCGTGGAACACGCGGGTCCCGAACACCGCGAGCAGCGCGACGACGCCGGTGCCGACGCCGAACGTCGTCTTCGACAGCAGGAACGAGGCGACCAGCCGGCTGTTGCGGGCAAAGCGCAGCGCCACCCGAACGGACTCGACCATGCCAGGGTGGGGGCCCGCCGCGCCGTCGCGCACCTCCTGCAGTGGACGCCGGATGCCGTAGATCAATGCCGCGGAGCCGGCAAAGGAAATGGCGTTGAGGACGAAGGCCACGTCCCGCCCGAGCGTTACCGCGACGAGCCCGCCCAGCCCGGCGCCGACCGCGAGCATCGTTCCCCACGCCGAGCCGATCAGGACGTTCGCCTCCGGCAGGCGTTGCCGGTCGACGAGGTTCGGCAGCGCGGCGCTCGACGTCGGCTCGAAGACCGCCGCCCCGACCGCCAGCAGCGCCACGCCGGCGAGGGCGATCCAGAGCGTATCCGCGTCCCTGGCCAGCAGGAAGCCGAGGGCCACCGGGACGCGGGCGACATCGGCGGCGATGAGGAGGCGTCGGCGGTCGACCCGATCAGCGAGGATGCCGGCGATGGGTGAGGCGATGGCGAAGCCGCCGGTCTGCAGGACGAGCACCAGCGAAGCCACCCCGGCGAGGCCGGTGAGCTCCAGGGCCAGGCCCAGCAGGGCCACCGTGGCGAACCAATCGCCGGCGAAGCTGATGAGCTGCGCCGCGTAGAGGCGGGCGAAGGCGGGGTTCTCCCGCAGGAGGGCCAGGTAGGGGGCGATGCGCATCGGCCGCCGATCCTAGCAGTCAGCCCGACATGCCGATCGGCACGGTCCCGGCACACGGCCCGTTCGATCGCGACCAACAGCACTTGAGCCCGTCGCGAGGCGAGGCGCAGCCTTGGCCGAGGCTGGGCAAGGACGCAGCCAGGACCTCGTCACGAGCCGGAGGCGCAGCATGGCACTCGGACAGCTATCCCACCCAAGCCGGACGATCGCGCGCGGTGAACTCCTCCGCGCACTGCTGGTCACGGTGGCCGTTCTCATCGCCGTCATCGCGTTGCTGGCAGTGTTCGGGCTCCAGCAGCTGGGGCCGGTCTACGATGTCGTTCCCGATCCAGCGGGTCCGTTGCCCTTCTGACGCCGCGCCGTCCGTCCGCGGGGGAGGCGCACGGCGCCGGTGGCGGCTTGTCGCCCTCCGCGCCGCTTGCTAGTCTTCCCCCTCGCGGCGGAGTAGCTCAGTGGTAGAGCAGGGGACTCATAAGCCCTTGGCCGGTGGTTCGAATCCGCCCTCCGCTACCAGCTCCACCTCGCAGCCGCTCACCGTGCTGGCCGACGCCGTTGACCATGGATGCCGGGCGCTCGCCATCGCCGACGACGCCTGCCTCCTGCTGGCGGTCTCCGGCGGCCCGGATTCGATGGCACTGCTGCACGGTGCCGCCGAGCTCGTCGCGCGCGGGACGCGCCGCTGGCAGCTCGAGGTCGCCCATCTCGACCATGGGCTCAGATCCGGCAGCGGAGATGACGCCGCCTTCGTTGCCGCCGCCGCCGCGGAGCTGGGTGTGTCGTGCCACGTCGGGTCCGCCGACGTCGCGGCGCTCGCCCGCGATGACGGCCGGTCGCTGGAGGAGGCCGGCCGCGTCGCTCGCTACGCGTTCCTGGCATCTGTCGCCGAGCCGGACGCCCTCATCGCGACCGGGCACACCGCCGATGACGCGGCAGAAACGGTGCTCATCAACCTGCTGCGGGGCAGCGGGCTCGGCGGGACCCGCGGGATCCCATCACGACGTGGGCGGGTCGTGCGACCGCTGATCGGCGAGCGACGGCAGGCCCTGCGATCGCTCCTCGAAGAGGCTGGCATCGAATACCGTGACGATCCCTCCAATCTGGACCCGGCCTTCCTGCGCAATCGGATCCGCCGTGAGGTGCTGCCGCTGCTCGATGCCATCCGGGCCGGCGCGACCGACGCGATCGCCAGGTTCTCCCGCCTGGCGACGGCAGACGACGACCTCCTGGAGTCGCTCGCGGCCGATGAGCTGTCTCGGCGGCGGACCTCCCCGAGCGAGGTCGACTGGAGCGTCCCGCCACCGGCCGCCCTCGGGCGGCGGGTCCTGCGCCAGTTCATCGGCGAGCCGGCGCCGTCGGCGGAGCGGTTGGAGGCCCTGCGCCAGGCCGCCGAAGGGCCGCGCGGAGGGCGGACGATCGAGCTCGGCGGAGGCCGGGAAGCATCGGTACGGCGGCATCGGATCCGCGTCGAATGAGCCATCCCGCATCCCGCCCCGTACTGATGGGTGAGGGCGCACGCCCGAAAGGGGCACGGGTCGTGCATTGGTGGTCTACTGGTAGCGCACCTATACTTGCCCGGCCTGCGCCGCGCAGGCGGACGGCATGATCGGCAGACCACCCGGCCAGTCGTCCATCACACGGAGGCCAAAGAGAAACTAACGTGAGCAGCCGACTCGTCCGCAACAGCGTCCTGCTCGTCGTCCTTGCCGTGTTCGGGCTCGCGCTGCTCTGGACCTACATGCTGGACGGCGGGAATGAGACGACCTACACCTACAGCCAGGTCCTGACCGATGCCCGCGCCGGGAACATCGCCGAGGTCACCATGGACAGTGATCGCCTCGTGGTGAAGCTCCAGGGCGGCGGCGAAACCACCAAGACCGCGATCGTTCCCCCCGGTTCGCTCGGGACCGATGTCTTCGATCAGGTCTGCAGCGCGGCGGGCTATGAGAATCCGGGGACGTGCGCCGACAACATCTCCTTCAACCCCGTCCAGCCCAGCGCGGCCGGCCAGTGGGTCGGGCTGCTGATCAGCGCCCTCCTGCCGGTCCTGCTCATCGGCGCCTTCATCTTCTTCATGATGCGCCAGGCACAGGGCACCAACAACCAGGCGATGAGCTTCGGCAAGAGCCGTGCTCGCATGTTCCTGGGCAACAAGACGGTCGTGACCTTCACCGACGTGGCCGGCGTCGACGAGGCCAAGCAGGAGCTGACCGAGGTGGTCGAGTTCCTCAAGTACCCCGAGAAGTTCAACTCGCTCGGCGCACGCATTCCGCGCGGCGTGCTGCTGGTCGGCCCGCCAGGCACCGGCAAGACGCTGCTGGCTCGAGCCGTGGCCGGCGAGGCGGGCGTGCCCTTCTTCTCGATCTCGGGCTCCGAGTTCGTGGAGATGTTCGTGGGCGTCGGCGCCTCGCGCGTGCGCGACCTCTTCGAGCAGGCCAAGCGCAACAGCCCCTGCATCGTGTTCGTCGACGAGATCGACGCCGTCGGCCGCCAGCGCGGCGCCGGACTTGGCGGCTCGCATGACGAGCGGGAGCAGACCCTGAACCAGATCCTGGTCGAGATGGACGGTTTCGACACGAACACGAACGTGATCGTGGTCGCCGCGACCAACCGGCCCGATGTCCTGGATCCCGCGCTCCTGCGGCCCGGTCGCTTCGACCGGCAGGTGGTGCTGGATCGGCCGGACATCAAGGGTCGCCGCGAGATCCTGAGCGTCCACATCAAGGGCAAGCCCCTCGACAAGACCGTGGACCTCGACGCGCTGGCCAAGCGCTCCCCGGGCTTCTCGGGGGCGGATCTCGCCAACCTCGTCAACGAGGCCGCCATCCTGGCTGCTCGCCACAACAAGAAGAGCGTCGGCATGGCCGACTTCAGCGAGGCGCTGGACCGCGTGGTGGCCGGGCCGGAGCGGCGTAGCCGCATCATCACCGAGGAGGAGAAGGAGATCATCGCCTACCACGAGGGTGGTCACGCTGTCGTGCAGCGAGTCCTGCCCAAGTGCGATCCGGTGACCAAGGTGACGATCGTCTCCCGCGGCATGGCCCTCGGCTACACGATGAGCCTGCCGCAGGAGGACCGATACCTCCACTCGAAGTCCGAGTTCGAGGACAAGATCGCCGGGATGCTCGGCGGCAACGTCTCCGAGCAGCTCGTCTTCGGGGATACGACCACGGGTGCCTCGAACGACATCGAGAAGGCGACCGCGCTTGCCCGGGCCATGGTGACCCAGTACGGGATGAGCGAGAAGCTCGGACCGCTGACCTTCGGCAAGAAAGACGAGATGGTCTTCCTCGGCCGCGAGATCAGCGAGCAGCGCAACTACTCGGACGAGGTCGCGGCCAAGATCGACGCGGAGGTGCGCGGCATCATCGACCGCGCCTACGATCGCGCGACCGAGGCGCTGACCAAGCACCGCGACGTGCTGGACCGGCTGGCCGCGAAGCTCATCGAGAACGAGACGATCGAGAGCGAGGAGTTCGAGGCGCTCTTCGAGGGAGTGCTCCCGCCGCGCGAGGGCGGCCCGACCCCGCGACGAATGGTGCATGTCGCCGCCGGCGGCGAGGCTCCCGATGCGGAGGCGCCCGGCGGTGACGATCAGCCGCCGAAACGCCGCCGCGGGCCCGCTCCACAGCCGGCCTGAGTAAGGAACACGCTCCAGCTATGAGGCCCGGCCGTTGCGCCGGGCCTCTCGCTTCGGCCGCCGCAGGAGGGTGATGGGGACGCTGCGTGAACCCGGCCGCCTTGGTGCGGACCCGCTCGCTGCGCGGTCGATCTGGATTCGCAGCGACCTCCATCGCGATCGGCCGATAGCCCATTCGGGCCATTCCGGCGCTTGGGAGCCACGCGTATACTCGCCTCCGTTGCGCGCGGCACCGCGCCGGGCGCATGACCGCAGATCGAACAACGCCGAGCACACCGAAGTGGAGCTGCCGCACCCGATGATCGACGAGCCGCGCGCCCAGGCCGCGAATGCCACCGACTGGAAGCTGGAAGTCGGCGAGGGAACGCTGGCCCCGCGCTCCGCACTCGACGTGCTGACCAACCTCAACGAGCGCGTCGCTTCCGGCAAGGTCGACGAATTCATGCCAATCGCCACCGGCTTCGTGCCGATGGACAAGACGATCGGCGGTGGGCTGCGGCCGGGCGAACTGATGCTGATCGGCGGCGCACAGGGGCAGGGCAAGACGACGATGGCCCTGCAGATGGCGCGCAACATGGCCGCATCGGGCCAGGCCACCGTCCTCTACGTCTGCTTCGAGCACGAGGAGGAGTACCTGATCCAGCGCATGATCGCGATGGAATCGGCCCTTGCCAACCTCCCGAAGAAGTCCGGCGCGGTGAAGATCCAGGACGTCAAGAAGGAGGTCCTGGGCAGCTACACGGCGGCGGCCGAGGCGGGGACGCAGGCGAAGCTCGGCACGAACCCACGCCTTCGCCCGAGCCTGGAGCGGATCGCCCGCTACGGCAGCAACCTGTACCTGATGCGCGGGACCGCGACCGGCTCGACCATCGATAACCTGCGCTCGCTGGTGCAGGAGCATCGCGGTGACGACGAGCGCCGGCTGGTCCTCTTCGTCGACTACCTCCAGAAGGTGCCGGTCATCCCCGAGCCGTCGGACGAGGCCGAGAAGGTCACCCGCATCGTGAGTGGCCTGAAGGACATCGCGCTGGCGTTGGAGGTCCCCGTGGTCGCCATCGTGGCCGCCGATCGGGAGGGTCTCAAGGCGAAGCGACTGCGCAACCACCACCTGCGCGGCTCATCGGCCATCAACTACGAGAGCGACATCATCCTGATCCTGAACGACAAGTACCACATCGTCGCGAAGGTCAACATCGAGTTCAACCCGTACCAGGCCCAGCGCTACCGCGACTGGGTGGTGGCGACGGTGGAGAAGAACCGCGGCGGCCAGGACAACGTCGACCTCGAGTACGAGAAGCTCTTCGAGTACAGCTGCTTCGATCCGACCGGTCGCCAGACGGCCGAGAAGCTGATCGAAGAGCGGCTCTTCAACGAGTAGCCGTCGAGGAGTGCCGATGTCGGTGATCGACCCGTACCGGGTCCTGCAGGTGGTGCCAACCGCCGAGCAGGAGGTGCTGAACGCCGCCTTTCGGGCGCTGGCGCTCAAGTACCACCCCGATCGCGATCCCTCGACGACGGCCGCCCGCCGCATGGCCGAGCTGAACGCGGCGTACGCCCTGGTGCGCGATCCTGCGGCGCGCGGCGCCTTCGATGCCGCCACCCGGATGTCGGCGACGAAGTCCGGTGTCACGACCAGCCGGCCTCGTCGCGGTCCCGCCGCCACCACGCTCGAGCTCGGCGGGCACCCGCCTCCAGTTCGGCCGCTACGCGGGCTGGACGCTGCGCGACCTCGCTCGCCACGATCCGGACTACCTCCGCTGGCTCTCGCGCCACGCGTCGGGCCTGCGCTACCGCACCGAGATCTACCAGATCCTGGGCCGGCAGGGAGCCTCTGCGGCCTAACCACTCCACCGGCCGCGAAGCAGCCGCTAGGCTTGCGATCCGATGTCACCGCTGCGCGCCGTCTTCCTGGATATCGGCGACACCGTCATGCGCCCCAATCCCTCGTGGGAGCACATCTACGCCATGGCCTTCGAGGAGCACGGCATCGACGTGCCGATCGACGCCTGCGCGACGCCCTGCGCGCCGCCTACCACCACGGCGGCTGGGGCTTCGAGGACGGCTTCGAGCCGACCGAGGAGACGAGCTACCGACGAACCGTGGAGATGGACCAGGCGGCGATTGCCGAGCTGGGCGTCGGGCCGATGCCGGACTCGTTCTTCCGCCGCCTCTCGGAGCTCTTCCTGCTGGTCGGGACGTGGCACATCTTCCCCGACGTGCTCCCCGCGCTCGACGCGCTCAAGCTCGCGCGGCCTGCGCCTGGCGGCGGTCAGCAACTGGGTCTGGCAGCTGCCCGAGCTGCTGCACTCGCTGAAGCTGGTCAGCCACTTCGACACGCTGGCGGTGAGCGCCCGCGTCGGATTCGAGAAGCCGCACCCCGAGATCTTCCGCTACGCGCTGAGCCGGACCGGGGTGCAGGCCGGAGGAGGTCGATCCACGTCGGCGACCACCTGGACGCCGATGTGACCGGCGCTCGGTCGGTCGGTATCGAGGGCGTGCTGATCGACCGGCGCGGTCGATACGACGCCGACGCCATCCCCGCCGATGTACCCGTCATCCATACCCTCAGCGAGCTGCTGCCGATGGTCGACGCCCGACTGCAGCGCGCCAGTGCCTGACGCGTGCCCGCCGCGGACGGACCCTGGCGATGCTTCGTCGCCGTGCCGATCGGTCGATGAACTGCGCGAAGCGCTGCGCACCTACGCGGCCGATCTGCGGAGGGATGCCGAGCCTGCCGGCGATTGGCGCTGGACCGATGCGGACGCCTGGCACGTGACGCTGGCCTTTATGGGGTCGACCGACCCGGACGGGGTGCCGGCGGTGGCGGGCGCCCTCGCCGCGGTTCGCCGCGCGGCAGCGGTGCCTTCGGCCTGGCCTGCGGCGGGCTCGGTGCCTTCCCGTCGCGCCGGCGCGCTCGCGTCCTGTGGTACGGCATCGCCGATCCTGACGGGCGCCTGGCCCGGCTGGCGCTCGGCGTTCGAGCCGCGGTCGGCCTCGAGCCCGAATCACGGTTCCGCGCCCACCTCACGCTGGCCCGCTCGCGTGACCGGAGGGCAGCCGATGCATCGGCGCTCCTCTCAGCGGGCGGCTCGCCCCGAGGGCACCTGGCGGTGGATCGCCTTATCCTGTATCCGCAGCCACATGGGCCGGGGTCCGGCGCGCTACGAGGAGCTGGCGGTAACCTCCTATGGCGGGCGGCACGCGATGACCGAGCGTCCGCGGCCCGCCCGGCCGCCCACGTGGCGGTCATCGGCGACGGCGACCCGCGTGGCCCGGAGGCTCAGCGGATCCTCGAGTGGGCCGAGGAGGTCGGCCAGCTGCTGGCCCGCGGCGGAGCCAGCGTGGTGACCGGCGGCATGGGTGGCGTAATGCGCGCGGCCTGTCGCGGGGCGGCGGGGGTCGGAGGCCAGACGATCGGCATCCTGCCCGGATCGGACGCGGCGGAAGCCAACGAATATGTGCAGATCGCCATTCCAACCGCCCTGGGCGTTGCCCGCAATCTCGTCGTCGTCACGGCGGCCGATGCCGTCGTCGCGGTCGGCGGCCGCCATGGGACGCTCTCCGAGATCGGCCTTGCCCTGCGGCAGGGCAGGGAGGTCGTCACGCTGGCTTCGTGGCGGCTCGACTCGGATTACCGCATGGGAGGACCACGAGTCCATCGTGCGCGAGATCCTCGGGAGGCTGCCGCGCTCGCTCTCAGGTTGGCAGCGGCGGGGCCGCATCGACCAACGTGATCAGTGGACAAGCCCCTGCTGCGTCAACTTGTAGAGCTGCTGTGGGTCATAGGGCATGCAGAGGTCCCCGGTGCCGCCGATGCGCCACTCCCAGGCGATGATTTGAACCGAGGCGACCTGCGTTTCCGTTCCTGTTCCGCAGTTCGTGCCCGCATGTCCTTCGATATCAACCTCTGCCGTGGGCGCATAGATCGTTCCCGAGATGTACAGCGTTCCGCCGCCCTCTATGTCGATCAGGCCGTTTGCCTGGCTAGCGCCCGCGTCGTGCCAGATCACCATTCTGCCGAAGGGGCAGCCGCCGACGGTCGTAACCGGGGGGCACGGCTGATCGGGCAGCAAGCCGACAATCTTCAGTTGGCTTGTGGCTGTCCCGAGCTGCAGGTCGCCTTGGCATCCGGGGTCATTGTTCGCGGGACAGGCAGCCAACGGATTGTCCGTATTGAAGATCAGGATCGGCGCTGGGTTCGCACCCGCCGCTTGAATCGAGTCGAGCTCTCCGTTTGACTTGATGGTGATCCCACCGCCAGCGATGATGTAAATGCCGGCAGCAAGCTTGACTCGCATCTTGTTGTTGATCTCCCACCCGCCGTAGTAGACGCCCGGCTGCAGTTCCACGCACTTGAATCCGGCTGTCAGATTCGGGCAGTTCGCATCCGGGGAGAAGTTCCAGGGCATCTTGTTGCTCCCGCAGCCCTTGGCCTGATCACCGGTGCTGCGGGTCGGAAGCCCGCCAATGCCACACCTCGCTCCGTCCAATGACGGATCGAAGGTGGGCGGGCCCAACCCGGATAGCGGGTCTCCGATCTGCGCGGCTCCCTCGTCGAGCACGCCCTGAGGTTGCGTCCCGGGTCCCTGGCAGCTGCCGTGCACGCTGGTTTTCGGGGCCTGAAGGAGCGCGGTTCCATCGATTTTCAGCGCGCCTTGGCCGTTTGAGCAGTCGTCGTCGGACGTCGCAGATCCGCAATCGGAGTTGACCTGCACGTAGCCTCCGGGACCGGTGTAGCCGGGAATTGGGTAGATCTTCACGGTCGCGGTGCCATGAACGTTGCCCGTGTTGCAGTCCGTCGGGTTCAGGGCGATCAGCGAATGGGTATTCGTTTCACCGCGCTGCCGCGCCGCGACCGCCTGCTCGGTGACGGTAACCGCGGACCATCCGAGGACCCGCGCGAAGAAGGTCGACTGCTCGCGACTGATCTTGACCTGGACGTAGCCGGCGTGACCCGCAAATTGCCCGGCGGACGCGTCCGGGGGGAAGTTCACAGTCAACTGCGCTCCCTGTGGATCTTCCGATGGGTCGCACGTAAGAGCGCCGCCGGACCCTCCAAAGAAGCCGTTCTGCTTGGCGTAGAAGCAGGCGCTGCGCCACGCCTCGTCCTCGTTACCGGGATCCAGGATTCCGGTACTGTCGTTGATCCACCGCGCAGCCGCCAGAGCACCGGGGTCGACTGCGTTCTGCTCCTGGCGCCGCAGCATCCATGCGAATCCGATGTCCACAACGAGCGCCGCAATGGCGAGTAGCACGATCATCGCTGCCGCCGTCACGATCAGGATCTGCCCGCGAGATTGGGAATGGTGACTGTTTGTCCTCATTGCTGGTACTGAAGCTCCTCTGTGACGACGGCCCTGAGCGTGACGACATCGGGGATCAACAAGAAGCCGGCGAGTGGTGGAGACCATCGGTAGCATGCGTAGGCAGTGACTTGGTTCGCCATGTCGCCATAGGACGCCGACATGCTGCTGGCCGTGTCGTCGGACGCGCTGGTGGCGGGCGGTGGACAGGGGATGCTGGATGGGTTCGTGCGCGGGTCGATCCCCCCGATCGTGCAGGGAGCAAACGGATTCGCTGTTCCCGTTCCCTGGTCCTTCGGCGGGGCGTCCCAACTGCCGCTTCCCTGGACATAGCCGGACCAGCACGCCGAGAAGCGAACGTCGCCCGGCGGAAGTGCGAATACGTATTGCCGTGCCGCAGCGGTCATGTACGGCCAGTTGTTCTCGGGAGCGTCACATCGGTAGTAGGTCTGCGGCAGTGCACCCGGATCCTTGCGTGACACAGTCGGGCACTGGGCTGTCGCGGTGTGGATGGCGGCGTACCGGGCCGCTTCGCGGGCTCCATTGGTGACCTGCTGCTGATAGAAGACGCCGATGCCGAGGGTGACGATCCCGATGACCACCATCACGAAGAGCGGCATAACGAGCGCAAGCTCGACCATGGTCTGTCCGCGTGCGCTGCTAGAGCTCGGCGTGATCATGATGGGTTCGGACACGCTGTTCTGGGATCGGGCCCGGTCGGGCAATCAATGACGAAGGTTCGGGTTCGCTCGAGCCAGATGTCCCCGAGACTCAGGCCCGCGCCCATCGGGAGCGAGAGATCGAGATTGAAGAGCGTCTCGAACTTGTAGCAAAGGCGCACTTCAACGTAGTAGCTGGCATCGTCGACGAACGTGTTCGGCGATTCGGTCACGAGCGAGTCGCACGCCGCGGGCACCGCGGCGCCGTAGCCGCTGATTGCCTGGTCGCACGCGGGATCTGCCCCATCGTGGACGCATGCGCGCACGAACCAGGCTGGATCTCCATTGCCATCGTGGGCTCCATCCGGACAGGCATCGGAGCTGCGAAACGTCGGCAGCCGTCTCGATTCCTCGCACGCGGTGTTGGCCGCGATGGCGTGCAGGTCGCTGTAGTACATCGCGAAACCCGGGTCGCTCGCCGGCGGGGGCACGTTGTGGAGACGCTCCAAGGCGACTATCTCGGCGGCATTTCTCGCAGAGGCCTCAAGGATGATGCCCGCGGAGAAGACGCGGCCGAAGTCGGCGATACCGAGCAACAGCACCAGCAGCATTGGCAGGACGAGGGCGAACTCGACCAGGGACTGTCCGCGGTGGCCATCGCCGCGGAGCGATGAAGTCCCTCGGTCACCGAGTCTGCGCATACCCCTCCTCGCGCGCCGCTGGCAGCTACTGCGCGGTTTGCTCTGTCGCTTGCCGGTGCCGCCCGGGAAGGCGCCGGGATGAGGTCCGCTGTCCTTGATTGGTACCGACCCCGGACCACGGTACCGTCGGTTGGCGCCCAGGGAAAGTGCTAATCGGCGGTGATCGGCGAGGGGCGAACGTACGCAATCCTCACCGCTGCATGCCTAAAACTACCCATCCCACCTTGCAGCCGACCTTGCGCCAGGTCAGAAGAGGTGCGTCGGAGCAACGGCGGGCCGCGATAGACTCGCCCCATGACGGAGCAGGTCCTGGTACTTCCGCGTGCCGCGGTCCCCGGCGGGTGCGAGTTCACCGGCATCCGCCAGGCCGATACCAAAGCGCTCGTGGAGCTGCGCCAGGCGGTCACGGACCATGGCCGCTTCATGGATCGGCCCACCGCGGAGCAGTCGCCCGACTGGAAGCAGCTCATCCCTTACGTCGTGCTGCGAGATGGCGACGCGGTCTTCCTCATGGAACGGACCGATGCCGGCGGTGACCCGCGGCTCCACCGCAAGGCGAGCATCGGCGTCGGTGGGCACATCAACCCGGTGGACGAGGGCGAGGATCCGCTGAGCGTCGGCCTCGCGCGGGAATGGCAGGAAGAGCTGCTGGCGGACTGGGAGCCGCAGTTCCAGTTGATCGGCATGCTGAACGACGAATCGAACCCGGTCGGCTCCGTACACCTGGGCGTGGTCTTCTCGGTGGAGGCCGATGGGCGCCCGGTCAGCGTGCGCGAGACGCACAAACTCGTCGGCCGCTTCGCTTCACCGGCCGAGGTGCACATTGCTCGGGATCGCATGGAGACCTGGTCGCAGCTGGTGATGGCACACCTCTTCGATCGATAGATCGGTTCAGCGGTACTCGAACGAGCCCCTGCTAGCGGCTCTGGCCGTTCTACCCCGCCATCCGGCTCAAGCCGGTCGATCTGTCGGTCCGGGCCAGCGGGCATGCGACGTTGGCGGCCAGGGCCAGCCGAGTACGGAAGTCGGGCCACAGGGGAAGAAGGTCAAGGCTGCGTATACTCGATCCCATGGTGCCGCTGCGAAGGGTCTTCGCGGTCGTCGCCCTGCTGATCGGAACCGCTGCGCTGGCGACCCCGACGGTGGGGGCGGGCGATCACGTGGTGCGGCTCGACCTCGATGGGGTGATCGACCAGGTGATGGCCTCGTACATCGAGGAGGGCATCGCCTCGGCCGAAGGAACCGGCGCGGCTGCCGTGCTGATCGTCATCGACACGCCGGGCGGCGAGCTGACGAGCACCGACCGGATCACCAAGGCGATGCTGGGCAGCGAGATCCCGATCATCACCTACGTGGCGCCCGAAGGGGCGCAGGCCGCCAGCGCGGGCACCTTCGTGACGGTGGCGGGCGACGTCGCCGCCATGGCGCCCTCGACCACCATCGGCGCGGCATCGGTCGTGGGGAGCGGAGGCGAGGACCTGCCCACCACGCTGGAGGACAAGGTCAACAACTCCAACGTCGCCAAGCTGCAGGGCTACCAGCGTGCCCACGAGCGCAACGAGCAGTGGGTCGAGGAGGCAGTGCGCAACGCGGCCAGCATCTCGGCCAGCGACGCTGTCGCGATGGAGCCACCCGTAGTAGACCTGGTGGCGCAGGACGTGGACGAGCTCTTCGCGAAGATCGACGGTGGCGCCAGGAGTGACGGCTACGCCTTCACGTTCGATGGTGAGCCGCTCCCGCAGCTGAGCGGGCTGGACGTGCGGAACGCGAGCATGAACATCGGCCAGCAGTTCCTGCACCTGCTCTCCGACCCGAACATCGCGTTCATCCTGTTCACCATCGGCTTCTACGGCATCCTGGCCGAGCTGTTCCACCCGAACTTCTTCTCGGGGCCGGTGGGAGCCATCGCACTGGTGCTGGCCTTCATCGGCTCCAACAGCCTGCCGCTCAACATCGGCGGCCTCATCCTGATCCTGCTGGGGATTGGCCTGCTGGTGCTCGAGCTGACCATCACCAGCTACGGACTGCTGACCGTGGGTGGCGTCGTCTGCATCGTGCTCGGCGCGTTCGCCCTGTGGACCGGCGTGAACCCCGAGGAGGATGCCATCCGCATCTCGGTCAGCCCGTGGCTGCTGGTGGCGGTCATCGGCCTATCCCTGGCGTACGTCTTCGGCGTGGTGCGCGCCCTGTTCAAGATTCGCCGGCAGCCCGCGCTGCCAAGGCCGATGATGGCGCTGGTGGGGGAGGGGGGCGTGGCGCAGACCATGATCGCCCCCTCGGGCATCGCGTATGCAGGCGGGGAGGCCTGGTCGGCGCGGACTAGCGGGGATCGGATCTCGGCAGGGATGCCGGTCCGCGTGGTCGGCATCGATGGGCTGGAGCTGATCGTCGAGCCGGGGAGCAAGCAGGACGAGATGAGGGAGCAGGAACCATGAGCCGACCGGCCGAGCAGCTGGGGACCCCCGAGCACGAGCACACCGCCGGCCCCGCGATCCTCGACCGGGTGGGGCCCAGCGGCGTCGCGATCGTCGGGGATGCCAACGGACCCATGGTCACGTGGTTCCTTGACGGCGTCTCCGCGCACCTCGAGGCGCGCGGCTACTCAGTGGCGCGTCCGCGTGGACGGGATGCCCGCCACCTGCCACCGGATGCGCGGGTCATCCTCAACGCGATCGATCCGGCAGACCCTGCGCCCTTCCGTCGCCGGTCACAGGACATCTTCGTGGTGGGCCTGGCCGAGCTGCCAGAGCCGCCGGACGACATGCTGCAGGCGGGTTACTCGCTGCTGGTCCGCTCGCTCTCGAATGTCTTCATCCCGATGATCCGCGAAGGTGGAACCCCGGACGCGCACTTCATCACCATGGAGCAGGGCTTCCACCGGTTCACACATTCGGGTGACGACGCCGGCTTCTTCGACCAGGTGGTGGACCGGTTGGTACCGCTGGCGGAGTCGCGCCTGGTGATCGACAACGAATTCGTCCCGGACCTGCCAAGGTCGCTGTGGAACGGCGACATGCACACGCAGTCGATCTATCGCGCCGGGTTGCGGATGGACGAGCTGGACCTCCTGCCGGCACCCTGGCCGATCGACGAGCTCCTCTCGCCGGCGGACCTGCGCCACGTGAAGCGGCTCTTCGGGATCGGTGGGCTGTCGTACGGCAACGCGAGCGCCCGCCACGACACCGATCGCTTCTGGATGAGCGCCAGCGGCGTCGACAAGAGCCACCTGCACGACGTCGGGACGGAGGTGTTGATGGTGACCGGCTACGACCCGGAGACGGGCGTGATCCGGCTCTCGGTGCCGCCGCGCGTGCGACCGCGCCGCGTTTCGGTGGATGCGATCGAGCACCTGACCATCTACCGCGAGCATCCGGATGTGGGCGGCATCCTGCACGTCCACGGCTGGCTACCCGGGGCGGTATCGACCGAGACGGTCTACCCCTGCGGCACCGAGGAGCTGGCGCTCGAGGTGGCGGAGCTGGTGCGGCAGGCGCCGGATCCGTCGCGCGCGGTGATCGGCATGAAGAACCACGGGGTGACGATCACCGGCCACAGCCTGGACGAGATCCTGGACCGGGTTGGCCCCAAGCTGGTCCGCCGCGTCCCGATGAGCTGACCCGCAGGCCGATGCCCGAGCGCACGGTTCGCGGCGTCCGACAGCGGTTCGCCGCATCGGCGCAGGGATATCACGCGCTCCGCCTCGGCGGCGGGCGGATCCCGCGTGTGGCGCGCGGGTGGATGCCGTGGCTCGGTTTGGACCCCATCCCGACACCGGCACTGCCGGGTCCGGACTGGGTTCGGGTTCGTCCCGTCCTGGCCGGCATCTGTGGCTCCGACATGGCCCTGCTGACCGGGAAGATCAGCCCGATCCTCTCGCCGTTCGGATCGTTCCCGGCCGTCATGGGCCACGAGGTCGTGGCGCTGGTCACGGAGACGGGCCCCGCCGCGGACGGGGCATGGGAGGGCCGGCGGGTCGTGCTGGACGCGCTGCTGGGCTGCGTTCCGCGCGGTCTGGAGCCGTGCCGTTGGTGCGCCATCGGACAGCCCGGGCTCTGCCTGCGCCTCGCCGAGGGGATCATCTCACCGGCGCCGATGCTCGGGTTCTGCCACGATATTCCGGGGGGCTGGGCGGAGGAGATGGTGGCGCACGTCAGCCAGCTGCACGCCGTGCCTGACACCCTCTCAGACGAGGCGGCCGTCATGATCGAGCCACTCAGCGTGGCGATGCACGGCGTCCTGGCCGGGGCACCGGCCAGCGGAGAGCGGGTGCTCGTCATCGGAGGCGGGACGATCGGCCTGTGCACGGTCGCCACATTGCAGCTCGTGGCTCCCGACGTCGACGTGTCGGTCGTCGCGCGGCACCCTGCGCAGCGAGGCATGGCCACCCGGCTCGGCGCCGAGGCGCTGTTCGCAGATGCGTTGACGGCGGCCGTGGAACGGGCAGGTGCCTCACGCCATTCGCCCATCGTGGGTGGTGATGTCCTCACCGGTGGGTTCGACCAGGTCTACGAGTGCGTGGGGACCGCGGCGACCCTCGGCGACGCCCTGCGGGCCACGCGCGCCGGGGGGCGCATCAAGCTTCTCGGCGGTCCGGCCATCCTGGGCGACGTCGACTGGACGCTGGCCTGGACCCGTGAGCTGCGCATCGAAGGGAGCTATGTCTATGGCCGCGAGGCGGGAGTGGCGGGCGAGCCCCATACCATGGATCTCGCCATGCGGCTGCTGGTCGAGCACCCGGAGCTGCCTGTTGGGGAACTGGTGACCCATCGGTTCGGGCTGGAGCGGTGGCGGCAGGCGATGGCAGCCGCCCTGGACCGGCGGGGAAGCGGCGCGCTGAAGGTGGTCTTCGCGGCCGACGCCGATAGGTGAGGGAATTCTCCACCCGAACCCCCGGCTAGGTGCGATTCTGCCGCTACATCGGGCTTTGGTGAGCATGAAGGACCCAGGCGGGCGTTGTTCCTGCGTGCGTCTGCCCGATGGATCGGCGACCTGACGCCGCAGAACCTCTTCCGGTGCAGGGCTGCCCGATGGATCGGCACGGCCGGGCGCGGTGAGCGCCGAGCACCGGGCCATCCAGACCGGCGCAGCGCGCGAGGGGGCAGCGTATGCTGATCGCCGACCGCCAACAGGAGATACCCGAGCCATGGACGATCCCGTGACCCTGACGATCCTCGTGGTCGCCATCGTCATCCTGCTGTTCCTGATCTGGAGCACGGTGAACATCGTGCGGCAGTACGAGCGGCTGGTCATCTTCACCCTGGGACGCGTCACCAACGGATCGGCCGGGCCCGGGCTCGTCCTCCTGGTGCCGATCATCCAGCAGCCGGTGAAGGTGGACCTGCGCGAGTTCTACATCGAGCTGCCGCCGCAGACCTGCATCACCAAGGACAACGCTCCGATCAGCATCGACTTCCTGGTCTACTCCAAGGTCTTCGATCCGGAGCAGTCCGTGACCGCCGTGACGAGCTTCTCGGGCGCGTCACAGGCGCTCGCTGCCACGACGCTGCGCGCCGTCATCGGCGACATCCCGCTCGACGACGTGCTGGCCAAGCGCGAGGAGATCAACAACATCCTGCGGACCAAGCTCGACGAGGTGACGCATCGCTGGGGCGTCAAGATCACGAGCGTCGAGATCCGCGAGATCGTGCCGCCTCGCGACATCCAGGACGCCATGAACCGGCAGATGAGCGCGGAGCGCAACCGACGCGCGAACATCACCGAGTCGGAGGGCACGCGACAGGCAACGATCAACGTGGCCGAGGGCGACAAGCAGTCGAACATCCTGCGTGCCGAGGGCGAGCGTCAATCCCAGATCCTGCGTGCCGAGGGCTACGCCAACGCGCTGCAGACGATCTTCAATGCGGCACGCGGCATCGACGAGAAGACGATGGCGCTGCAGTACCTGGAGGCGCTGAAGGTGCTCGGCCAGGGCGACTCGACCAAGTGGGTGATCCCCATGGAGCTGGCGGAGCTCACCAGGCCGATCGCGAACGGCATGCGGCAGGCCCGCGAGGCGAGCGACCTTTCGGGAAACCAGCCGGGCGGCTGAGGTGGGGGGACGCAGCGCATCAGCCGGAGGGCGCCGCCGGAGTTTGGCGGCGCTCGCCGGTCGGGTCGTCGCGGCCGGCGCGGCGGGCTACCTCGGCTTCGTGGGGCTCGAGGGCTCGCGCCGCATCGTCCGTCCGGGACGCAGGAGCGTGGAGGCCGAGGCGGGGGCGCCGACGACCCCGGGCGACATCGGCCTGGCCTACGAGGACGTCCGTTTCACGACCGATGACGGCTACACGCTCTCGGGCTGGCTGGTCCCCGCCGGGCGCCGCACCCGAGCCGCCGTGGTGCTGCTGCATGGGTTCAGCTGGCATCGTCTGCCCTGGCTCACCGGTTTCGTCCCGTGGCTGCAGCCGCACTACAACGTCCTGCAGTTCGACTTCCGCGGTCACGGTGAGTCGGACGACGCGCCGATCACGCTGGGGACCGCCGAGCAGCGCGATGTGGCCAGCGCGGTCAGGTTCATGGGCCAGCGCGGCTTCGGTCCGCTGGCGCTGATGGGCATCAGCATGGGGGGTTCCGTGGCCATCATGGCTGCGCCGGACCTGCCCGTTGCCGCGGTCGTGGCCGATGCCGCCTACGCGCGCGTCGAGAATCCGGTCGCGAACCGCATGCGCCAGGGCCACTACCCGTTGCCGCGCCTCGGCGCGCGGCTGATCGTCGCCGCGGCATCGCTGCGCGCGCGCACGTGGCTGCGACAGCCGATCCAGCGGGTGGCCCAGATCGCGCCACGCGGGTTGCTCCTCATCGCACCGCAGGACGATCGGCTCGTCTCCTGGACCCAGTCGGTGGAGATGTACCACCAGGCATCGGCGCCGAAGGAGCTCTTCGTGGTTCCGGGAGCGGATCACTCGGAGGCACATGCCGTGGCGGGGCAGGAGTACGAGCATCGGGTCCTGGCCTTCCTGGGGCGGTTCCTGGATGGCGGGGCGCCGTCGGGGAAGACGTCGACAGCGGCCGACCCGGGAGCCGCGACCGTATAATCGGAAGCCCGCGGGCGATGCCCGCCTTCCAACCCGCACAGGGGGCCTCATGGCTGCCACGAAGGTCCTGGTCGTCGACGACGACCTGAACATCCAGCGAGTCCTCGTCTTCACCTTGAAGCAGGAGGGCTTCGAAGTGCTGGTGGCGTCAGATGGAGCCGCCGGCGTGGAGATGGCAAGCGAGAACCAGCCGGATCTGATCCTCATGGATGTCGCCATGCCAAAGCTGGACGGCTACGCGGCCACGCAGCAGATCCGTGCAGCCGAGGAGGCGGGCCGGCGCGTGCCGATCATCATGCTCACCTCGGAGGCCGATGTCGCCGAACGGGTGAGGGGCCTGCGTGCCGGTGCCGACGACGACATCGTGAAGCCATTCCATCCCCTGGAGCTGATGGCGCGCATCAAGGCGCTCCTCTCGCGCGGGGGCCACCTCACCGCCTCGACCGCCGGCGAGGCCAGCACCATGGGCCGGCTCTACGTCTTCTACGGCGCCAAGGGCGGCGTGGGTACCACCACCATCGCGATCAACTCGGCGATCCTGCTGGCCCGCGAGCTGCGGCGCAGGACGGCGCTGATCGATGCGAACCTGCAGTTCGGCGACCTGCGTGTCTTCATGGACCTTGGCCTGGACACGGCGTCGATCGTGAACGCCATCAGCGAGCCCGACCTCGACGCCGACCTGCTGCGAAAGCTGATGGTCAAGCACCACACCGGCATCGAGCTGCTGCTCGCACCGCCCTCGCCCGAGGCGGCCGATATCGTGATGGAGCGGCAGCGCTCCGACCCGGCCGCCCTGAGCGGCCTGCTGAACCTCATGCGGCGCGCCTACGACTACACGCTGGTCGACATGGTCAAGACGATCGACGATTTCAACCTGCAGCTCTTCGACGAGGCCGACACCATCTTCGTGATCATGACGGCCGACCTCTCCTGCCTGAAGAACGTGCGGCTGGTGCTCGAGACGATGGACCACCTGGGCTACGAGCGCAGCAAGGTGCAGCTGGTGCTGAACCGATCCAACGCGTACACCGGGATCAACGTCCGCAACGCCGAGTCGGCGCTCAACCGCAAGGTCGACTACGAGGTGATCAACGAGTACCGGGGTGCCATCAGTGCGCTCAACTCGGGTGAGCCCTTCATGTCCTCGAGGCCCGATGGACCACTCGGCCGCTCCGTCGCCAACTTCGCGAAGCAGGTGGATGCAGCAGCGACCGCGGAGGCTGCCGCGGAGCGAGCCTGACCCCGCCGTTCGGCACCGATAAGCGAGCGCGAATGGGGCGGTAAGCGCCTCACCCTAGGCTTCCTCCTGCCGGTCGCCGCTGGAGTTTGGGAGGCGAGCAGGCGGGCGACCGGCACCACCCGCACCATCGCTCGCCGTCCCCGAGGTCCGGCATGCTCGCTCAGACCCTCAGCTCCTCGCTGCTCGGTGTCGAAGGACTCCCCATCCGCGTCGAGGTGGACGTCGCGTTCGGGCTGCCATCATTGACCATCGTTGGCCTGGCCGGCAGCCAGGTGCAGGAGGCCCGGGAACGCGTCCGCAGCGCCCTCCGCAACTCCGGCTTCGAGCTGCCGGCTCGGCGCATCACCGTCAACCTCGCCCCGGCCGACCTGCCCAAGGACGGTACCGCCTACGACGTCGCCATCGCGGTGGGCATTCTTGCCGCGTCGGGCCAGCTGCCGGAGGCGTCGCGCCTGCCGACCACCGCCCTGATCGGCGAGCTGGCGCTCGATGGCACGCTGCGCCCCATTCTGGGGGCGATGTCGCTGGTCGCCGCTGCACGCGACGCGGGGATCTCCTCGATCGTCGTTCCCACCGCGAACGGCGCCGAAGCTTCGTGCGTCAGCGGGATCCAGGCGCGACCGGCGGCGGCGTTGGGCCAGGTGGTGTCGCACCTCGCCGGCATGAGCGTCCTGGAGCTGGCCCGGCCGGTGGCGCTTCCAGAGTGGCGGCCACCGGCTGATGCCCCCGACCTGTCGGATCTCGCAGGTCAGGCGATGGCCCGCCGGGCCCTGGAGATCGCCACCGCCGGTCGCCACAACTTCGCGATGAGCGGTCCACCTGGTGTCGGGAAGACGCTGCTGATGCGCTGCGCAGCGGGGATACAGCCGCCCCTCGAGGACGCGGAGGCGCTCGACGTGAGCCGCATCTACTCTGCCGCCGGCCTCGTCGATCGGCGGATGCCGGTGACCCGTCGGCGCCCGTTCCGCTCGCCACACCACACCGTCTCGACCCAGGCCCTGATCGGCGGCGGGCCGCGGGTACGCCCCGGCGAGGTGTCATTGGCCCATCGCGGAACGCTGCTGCTCGATGAGGCCCTCCAGTTTCGCAGCGACGCGCTGGACGCCCTCCGCGAGCCCCTCGAGGCGGGGGAGGTGACGATCGCGCGTGTGGATGGAGCCCTCTCTCTACCCGCCCGATTTTCGCTGCTGATGGCCTTCAATCCCTGCCCGTGCGGCTGGCTCGGCGCCGCTGGCCGAGCGTGCAGCTGCGACGACGCGGCGGTACGCCGCTACGCCGCACGGCTCTCGGGCCCGCTGCGCGACCGCCTGGACCTCTGGGTGCGAGCGGAGGAACCGCGGCACCGGGCCGTCGATGGGGCGGAGCCAAGCGCATCGGTCGCCCGTCGCGTGGCGGCAGCCTGGGAGCAGCAGCTCCTTCGGCAGGGCCGGCCGAACGGCGAGCTGGCACAGAGCGGCCTGGAGGCGACGCTCGGGCTCGGGCCATCCGTTCGCACGCTCCTTGCCCGGCGCGGCGAGCAGCTGCGGCTCTCGCCCCGCCGCCTGCATCGGTCCCTACGCGTGGCACGCACGATCGCGGACCTGGATGGTGACGCGGAGCTCGCCCAACGCCACCTGGACGAGGCGCTCCGCTACCGGCCGGAGGCCGGAGGGTGATCGGCGTGGGGAGGGTGGGACCGGATCGCATCGAATCGGACACCGAAGCCGGCGCAACACGTACGCCCACTCCGTCACGTTCCTGGAGCGGGTGGTCAGGCCTTGACCTGCGGAACCTCGACCCGGAGCAGGAGCGGCCCTACTGGCTCGCCTTCTCGCTGGTGCCGGGCGTTGGCCCGGTGAGCTTCGCCCGCGTGCTGGCGCGCCACGGTTCTGCACGCGCCGCCTGGGAGCGTGGGATCGAGGTGCTGAGCGACGTTGAACGCGCACCCGGGAACGCAGCCGACGAGCTCCGGCGGTTGCGCCGGACCGGCCCGAGGGTGATTCAGCGGCGTCTCGACCTGGCTACCCGGCGTGTCGGCGGCCGCATCGTGACCGCCATGGATTCCGGCTATCCGGCCGCCCTCGGGGCCTGCGATCCGCGCCCGCCCGTGCTCTACCTCGCCGGCGACGAGGCGGCATTCGAGTCAGCCGCGGTGGCGGTGGTGGGCACGAGGCGGGCCTCCGGCTACGGACGCTCAGTCGCGATCCAGGTCGCCGACGCTCTCGCCCGTTCCGGGCTGGTGGTCGTCAGCGGGCTCGCGCTGGGGATCGACGGAGAGGCGCACGAGGCGGCGCTGGCCGCGGGCGGCCGAACGGTCGGCGTTCTGCCCTCGCCCATCGACCGCGTCTACCCGCCTCGCCACCGAGGACTGGCGGCTCGGATTGTCGCCAGCGGCGGCGCCCTCGTGAGTGAGCTCGCCCCGGGGGTGCTGCCCGGCCGCCCCGACTTCGCGCGACGCAACCGGATCATCGCCGGGCTGGCGAGCGCAACCGTCATTGTCGAGGCGCCCGATCGGTCGGGCGCCCTGCTGACCGCCGCCGCGACGGTGGGGCTCGGCCGCGACCTCTACGCGGTGCCCGGACCGATCGACGCCGTCGCGTCCCGCGGCTGCAACCGGCTGATCGCCGACCACCTCGCCTCGCTGATCACGTCGCCGGCAGCCCTGCTGACGGCCATCGGGCTCCGCGTCCCCACGTCGCGGGGAACCGGGCTGGCATCGCTCTCCGAGTCGGAGGCCATGGTCCTCGCCCGCCTGCTGAAGCGGCCGGCCTCGGTCGACGAGCTGCTCGCGCCGACGGAGCTCTCGACCGGCGCCCTGGCGAGCGCACTGACGCTGTTGGAGACCCGCGGGCTCGTCGAATCCTACGGCGGAGCCACGTTCCACCCGACCCTCGAAGCCAGGCGGCTGGCGCGGGTCGGCTGAGGCGATGGCTGGCCGGTGCGCAAACACGGCGCGAGATCCGGGCTATACTGCGCCCGCCAATCGGCTTCCGTCCGTCGTGCCCGTCGGACACCGGGAACCGCAGGAGTCCAAGGTCTATTGCATTCGATTCAATTGATGCGCCGCGTGGCGCAACGTGCCCCAACTACGCTTGTTCGCGAGGTTCGGAACCACCGAATCCTCGTCCACGTCTCCCTCGCCGCAGCGGCCATGCTGGTCGCACTCCTCCTCTCCCTGCGAGGAGCGTCGGCGGGTCCGACGGCAGAGGCCACCAAGCCACCGTCGATCCTTCCGCAGAGCGTCGGAGTCGGCCTGTCCACCACCAGCCCCGTCCGGCTGCAGTTCGCCGCCGCCATGGACCGCAGCTCGGTGCTGGAGGGCCTGACGCTAGAGCCCAACGTCGGGTGGCGCGTCTCGTGGGCAGACGACTCCCGATCGCTGGAGCTGCTGCCGGCGAGCCGATGGGTCACCGATGGTCACTACGTGGTCCGCGTCGGTGCGGACACGCTGCGCGACGACGGTGAGCCGATTGGATCCACGCTGAAGTGGTCGTTCACGACCGAGACGGCACCGGTGATCTCCGACTTCCAGCTCTTCTACGCCGTGGAGGATCCCGCTGACCGCACACGCGTGCGGACCGAGGCGCAGGCGGACGGCGCGGTTTCCGCCACGGCGCCGCTCGCGGCTTCCGAAGATACTGCCGACGGCGTCTCGGCAGCCACCCGGGTGACCGTGGCCTTCTCGACCGAGATGCAGCGAGCCGACGTCGAGCGACGCTTCGCCATCCACCCGTTCGTGGCCGGGAGCTTCTCCTGGGAGGCGAACTCACTGGTGTTCCAGCCCAGCGAGCGGCTCGAGTCAGGCGCCAGGTACGCGGTGAGCGTCGTCGGCGTCCACGATCAACGCGGCAATCGCCTCGGGGGCGACGCCTCCTTCTCCTTCACCGTCCGCCCCGGCGCGCAGGTCGTGGTGGTGCGGCCCAAGGACGGCGAGAAGGACGTGACGCCGGATCGGGTGCAGCTCTGGTTCTCGCAGCCCATGGACACCGAGGCAACGACGAGCGCCTTCTCGCTGACCGATGCGACCGCCAAGAAGGTGGTCCCAGGGGCGACGTCCTGGAATCCTGCGGGCACACAGCTGACCTTCGTCCCGCCGGGCAGCCTGGCCAAGGGCCACGGCTTCACGATCGCCCTCGGAGATGGCGCGCGGGACCAGGATCGCAACGCCGTGAGCGCCTCCTTCGACTTCACGACCAAGGCGCCACCGCCACCGCCGCCGCCGCCACCCGCCCCCAAGCCGGCGGCGCCGGCCCCGGTCCGGCCGGCCGGGCCTCCGGCTCCCTCGGACACCCTCCAGTACGCCCTGTGGCAGATCAATCAATCGCGTGCGGCCTACGGCTTCGCGCCGCTTGCGCTCGACGCGACGATCACGCAGGAGGCGACGGCGTACGCGTGGGACATGCTGAACTACGGGTACTTCAGCCACGTCGGTCGTGACGGCTCGCGGGTCTCCGACCGCATGCGTCGAGCCGGCGTCAGCTTCAGCCACTCCGGCGAGAACATCTGCTACCTCAGCGGATCGACCATGCGGGGGACGCTCGACTGGTGCCATGGCGTCTTCATGTCAGAGCCGTACCCCGGGTACGCGAACCATATCGGCAACATCCTGAGCCCGAACTACAACAGGGTCGGGATCGGGATCGCGCAGAGCGGCACGCGGATCAAGATCGTCTGGGACTTCGCCGGCTGAGACCGGGTGCCCGCGCGGGGTGCCCCAAAATCCGGTGCTACACTCCCTGACCGATGCCTCCCAAGAAGCGCGCCGCGGGTGATCTCGTCATCGTCGAGTCGCCGGCCAAGGCCAAGACGATCGAACGTTACCTTGGGCAGGGCTACACGGTCCTGGCCTCGTACGGCCACGTGCGCGACCTGCCCAAGCGCAGCCTCGGCGTGGACGTGGACCACGACTTCGCGCTGCGGTACGAGCCCCTGAAGGATCGGCGCCGAGAGCTGGAGAAGCTCGCCGAGCTGGCGCGGGGCGCGAACCAGGTGTGGCTCGCCACCGACCTCGATCGGGAGGGCGAGTCGATCGCCTGGCACATTGCCGAGTACGCCCAGCTGCCGGCGGATCGGCTCAAGCGCGTGACCTTCAGCGAGATCACGCGCTCGGCGATCGAGGAGGCGTTCGCGCATCCGCGCACCATCAACCAGGACCTGGTGAACGCGCAGCAGGCCCGTCGCGTCATCGATCGACTGGTGGGCTACAAGCTCAGCCCCCTGGTGAGCAGCAAGATCCGGCGCGGACTCTCGGCGGGTCGTGTCCAGAGCGTGGCGGTCCGCGTGGTCGTGGATCGCGAACGCGAGATCGAGGCCTTCGTCGCTGAGGAGTACTGGACGATCGAGGCCGAGCTGCGGCGCCGCGGCACGCCGGCCGGCTTCAGCGCCGAGCTGACCCGGATCGACGGCGAGAAGGCGCGCATCGGCTCGGAGGAAGACGCGAGGCGGCACGAGGCCGCACTCCGGGAAGCGGCGTACGAGGTGGCGAGGGTCACGCGCTCGCAGCAGAAGAAGAACGCCCCCCCGCCCTTCATCACGAGCACGCTGCAGCAGGAGGCGTCCCGCAAGCTGGGCTTCAGCGCGCGCCGGACGATGAGCGTGGCGCAGTCGCTCTACGAGGGCGTGGCCCTGCCCGAGGGCCAGGTCGGCCTCATCACCTACATGCGGACCGATTCGGTCGCGATGGCGTCGAGCGCCGTGCAGGAGGCTCGCGAGATCGCCGCCACGCGGCACGGAGCCGACTTCGTCCCCGACAAGCCGAACGCCTTCCGCACGAAGTCACGGGGGGCGCAAGAGGCCCACGAGGCGATCCGGCCCTCGAGCTTCGCGCGCGCCCCGGAGTCCGTCTACGGCCACCTCAAACCGGATGAGCAGCGGCTCTATGACCTCATCTGGCGGCGCGCGCTCGCATCGCAGATGGCGCCCGCGCGCTTCGACCAGGTCGGCGTGGACGTCCAGGCAGGCCCTTACACCCTCCACGCCGGCGCCCGGAAACGTGTCTTCGACGGCTACCAGGCGCTCTACGTCGAGGGCCGGGATGACGAGGAGGACGAACGTCTCACGGTGCTGCCCGACCTCGCCGAGGGCGAGGGGCTGGACCTGGGCAAGCTCGCCTCCGAACAGCACTTCACGCAGCCGCCGCCCCGCTACACCGAGGCGACCCTGATCCGTGCGCTCGAGGAGCACGGCATCGGCCGACCATCGACCTACGCGCCGACGATCGAGACGATCCGCCAGCGCGGGTACGTGACCATCAAGGAGCGGCGGCTCTTCCCGGAGGAATCGGCCTTTCGCGTCACGGACCTCCTCAAGGAGCACTTTCCGGAGATCGTCGACCTCGATTTCACGGCGCGGATGGAGAACCAGCTCGACGACGTCGCCCGCGGGGACCACGAGTGGGTGCCGATGGTGCGGGAATTCTGGCTGCCGTTCAGCGAGAAGGTCAACGAGGGTCGCGAGAAGATCGCGAAGCAGGTCGAGCTGACGGACATCCCTTGCCCCGTTTCGGGCGACAAGGGCGACATGCTCATCAAGCGCTTCGGCCGCAACGGCTGGTTCCTGGGGTGTTCGGGCTATCCCGAGTGTAAGCACACCCAGCCGCTTCCCGGGGAGGAGCCAGAGGCCATCCCGGACCTGCCGGGCGTCGGTGAGGCTTGTCCGCAGTGCGGGGACGGCCACCTGGTCGCCAAGCGCGGTCGATTCGGGCCGTTCGTGGGTTGTGACCGCTACCCGGAGTGCAAGTACATCAAGAAGGATGCGCAGCCGGCAGCGGAGCGCTTCGGTACCTGCCCCAAGTGCGGCAAGGGGACCGTCGTGACGAAGCGCGGTCGTCGCGCGCGACGACCGTTCTGGGGCTGCGACCGCTACCCGGACTGCGACTACGCGACCTGGACCCGCCCGACTGCCGACAGTGACGGAACCACTCCATCCGAGGCGGGGCGCACCGACGGCGCGACGGCCGAGGACGGCGGACAGCCGGCGGCAGCCGGCGGGACGCGTGCCTGAGGCCCGCCAGGGCGCAGCTCCCGCGCCGGACCCCGCCGCCAGCGCGGCGCTTGACCGGTTCCTCACTCACCTCGCGAACCGAAACGCCTCTCCCGGGACCATCTCCGAGTACCGGCGCAACGCCGGCGAGTTCCTCGGGTACCTGGCGCACGCCGGCGTCGACTGGCGCAACCCCAGCCGCGCGGCGGTGCGCGGCTACCTGTCGGTGCTGGCGGATCGCGAGCTCTCCGCATCGTCCGTCGGCGGACGGCTCGCCGCCGTCCGCTCGCTCTACCGCCATGCGGCGCGACAGGGCTGGATCGAAGCGGATCCGATGGCTGGCGTGCGCTCGCCGAGGAAGCCGGGACGGCTGCCGAAGGTGCTGAGCATCGAGGACGCCGGGCGCCTGGTGGAGGCTCCCCTGCGCGCACCAGTCGAGAGCGCGGGCGGCGTCCGAGGCGCGTTGACGACGGCGCTCCGTGGGCGGGATGCAGCGCTGCTGGAGCTGCTCTACGCGACCGGCATGCGGATCAGCGAGGCGGCATCGCTGACGCTGGACCGCATCGATGTCGGCCGCGGCCGGCTGCGCGTCATCGGCAAGGGTCGCAAGGAGCGTGAGCTCATCTTTGGCGGACCGGCACAGGCCGCCGTGCGCGCCTACCTCGCCGATGGCCGTCAGCTGCTCGCCGCGCAGGCGCCCCCGGCGAGCGCCGTCTTCCTCAACGCCAGGGGGCGGCCGCTGAGCGCCCGCGGTGCCCGCATGGCGGTGGATCGCTGGGTCGATGCCGCCGGCCTGACACACCGAGCATCGCCGCACACGCTTCGGCACTCGTTCGCGACCCACATGCTCGAGGGCGGAGCGGACCTCCGCAGCGTGCAGGAGCTCCTGGGCCACGCCGACCTGGCCACCACCCAGATCTACACGCACCTTTCCGACGCGGCGCTTCGAGGGGCCTATCGATCGGCACACCCCCGAGCCAGGCGCGGCGGAGACGGGACCGATCGGTGACCGGTCCACTGGAGGGGCCGCCGGAAGGGCCACCGGGATCGCCGGAGGCAACGGCGGTCTCGGCCCAGCAGGCACCCGCGGGCGGGGGACCGTCGGTCGGTCGGGTGCTCGCCCAGGCCAGCCTGGTGCTCACCGTCGCCGCTCTCGCCAGCCGGCTCCTGGGGTGGATCCGGCTGCTGGTCATCGGCTCACAGTTCGGGGCGAGCCGCGAGCTGGATGCCTACTTCGCCGCGTTCCGCATCCCGGACGCGATCTTCCAGCTGGTCGTCGCTGGCGCGCTCTCGGCGGCGCTGATCCCGGTCTTCTCCAGCTACCGGGCGCGCGAGCAGGAACGCGAGGCATGGCGGCTGGCGAGCAGCGTCATCAACCTGGTGGTGATCGCACTGGCGGGGCTCTCCCTGCTGATGGCGATCTTCGCCCCGGTGCTGGTGCCCATCGTGGCGCCCGGCTTCGACGCCCCGACCACCGAGCTGGCGATCCGCATGACCAGGATCATGCTCCTGAGCCCGGTGCTGATCGGCATCGGGGCGGTCGTGAGCGGCATCCTCAACTCGTACGAGCGCTTCGCGGTGCCGGCGCTGGCACCGCTCGCCTACAACGCGTGCATCATCGGCGCAGCCATCTTCCTGGCCCCGCTGATGGGCGTGGAGGGCCTGGCGGTCGGCGTCGCCGTCGGCTCGCTGGCGCACCTCGCCATCCAGCTGCCGCAGCTGGCCCGGGTTGGGCAGCGGTACGACCTGACCATCGGCCTCTCGCACCCCGGCGTGCGGCGCGTGGCGTGGCTGATGGGCCCGCGCATGCTCGGCCTGGCTGCGGGACAGCTCAACTTCATCGTGGCAACCGTGCTGGCCAGCGCCCTGCCTGAAGGGAGCGTGACCAGCTTCTACTACGCATTCCAGCTCAGCCAGCTGCCGGTTGGCGTCCTGGGCGTCAGCGTCGCGGTGGCGCTCTTCCCGTCCCTCAGCCGCGACGCCGCGCTGGGCCGCATCCCGGAGATCAGGCGCCAGGTCGCCGGGTCGCTGCGCGTGCTCATCTTCCTCGCGGCCCCGTTGACCGCCGCGCTGATCGTGCTGGCCGAGCCCGTCACGGCGGTCTTCTTCCAGTACGGGCTCTTCAGCGAGCGTTCCGCCGAACGCACCGCCGGTGCGCTGACCTTCTTCGCCATCGGCCTCGTTGGGCATATCGTGGTGCACGTGCTGACGCGCGCCTTCTACGCCATGCAGGACACCCGGACGCCGGTGACCTGGGCCGTCATCGGTGTCGCGATCAACGTGCCGCTCATGGTCTGGCTGGTCGGCCCGATGGGCGTGCAGGGGCTTGCCCTGGCGCTCTCCATCAGCGCCCTGCTGGAGGTGGCCGGCCTCGTCTGGTCGCTGCGCAACCGGATCGAATCCATCGAGGATGCCCAGGTGCTGCGCTCCGCCGGTCGGTCGGCGATCGCCGCCGTGGCCGCGGCGCTCCTCATGCTGGGCGGCCTGACGCTGGCCCAGGGCTGGGTCCCGGGGCTGCTCGCCAATGGCTTCGGCCGGCTCCTGGTGGTCGCCGCGCTGACCGTCGCCGGCGCCGCGATCTACCTCATCGTGGCGTCGGCGCTGCATGCGCCCGAGATCGCGCAGATGCGAAGCCTGCTGGGCCGCAGGCGAGGGAGAACCTCGTGATCCGGGTGCGACCGGCCACCGACGCCGATGCAGCCGCCTGGCAGGCCTTCCTCGAAGGCTGCGCGTACGGCGACTTCCTGCACGATTGGGGCTGGGCCGATGTCGCCGCGTTCGACGGGCAGGCGCAGCGACGGTTCGTGGCAGAGGAGGACGGTGCGCTGGTGGCCCTTGCCGCCGTCCAGGTCCGGCGCCTGCCCATGGGTCGGTCGTTCTGGTACGTACCGCGCGGGCCCGTGCTCGACTACGGTCACGAGCAGGCGGGAATCCGGCTCCGCGCCCTCATCATCGGACTGCGCGGCGCGGCACGGCGGGCGAAGGCGATCGCCGTGAAGCTGGAGCCGCGGATCGAGGCGGAATCGCCGGAGGCCGGGCTCCTCGAACGCCTGCCGCGCGACCCCCGGACGCTGCAGGTCGGCCAGACGCGCCTGGTGCTGCTCGAGGACGACGACGCGATGCTCGCGGCCTTCGACAAGGACACGCGGTACGGCATTCGGCGCGCGGAGCGCGAGGGCGTTGCCGTCAGCCATGCGACCGATGCCGCCGAGCTGCGCGCCATCGACGACCTACATGCCCTGGTGCTCGAGACGCAGGCACGAGCCGGATTCCCGAGGCCGCCGCTCGAGCGGTACCGAACGGCCTGGCGAGCGCTCGGAGGTGCGGGGCGAGCAGCGATCTTCGAGGCTCGCCACGAAGACCGGCTGCTCGCCAGCGGCATGCTCGTGATCGAGGGCGACCGATCCTTCTACCTCTTCGCCGGCTCGCGCCGCGAGGAGAAGGGCGAGACCAAGCGCTACCCGTCCTACGCGCTGCAGTGGGCGATGATGCGATACGCCCGGGACGCCCGCGTCCGCGTCCACGACCTGTGGGGCGTCGCGCCGGAGGGCGCCGGGCCGGAGCACCCCTGGTACGGCGTGGGGCTCTTCAAGAAGGGCTTCGGCGGTCGCCAGCTGCGATGGGCGGGGACCTGGGACGTGGTCGCCGACGCGACGCTCTACCGGCTGCGATCCATCGCCGAGCGCGGGCGAGGCGCGCTGCGCGGCGGGATCGGACGCCTCCACCGGGGCCGCAGGTGACCGATCGCCGCATGGGGCTCGGGGAGCTGACCGACGTCATCGCGCCGGAGCGCGTTGTCGGCCTGCCCGTGGGCGAGGTGAGCGCACTCGCCTATGACTCGCGCTCGGTGATTCCGGGGGCGCTCTTCTTCGCCGTTCCGGGTGCCCACGTCGACGGCCACCGCTACGTGCGCCAGGCGGTGGAACGAGGCGCACTCGCGGCCGTCGTCGAGCGCGAGGTGCCTGACGTGGCCGTCCCGCAGCTCGTCGTCGCGCGAACGAGGGACGCGCTGGCGGACGCGGCCGATGCCTGGTACGGGAGCCCGTCGGAGCGGCTGCGGGTCATCGGCGTGACGGGGACCGACGGCAAGACGACCACGGCGTACCTTGCCCGCGACGTGCTGCGCGCCGGTGGACGCCGGCCGGGCCTGGTCGGCACCGTGTCGCTGGGCATTGGCGACGAGACGGAGCCGAACGTGCACCGCAACACGACCCCGGAGGCGCCCGAGCTGCAGGAGCTGCTGGCCAGGATGGTGGCGGCGGGGAACGACAGCGTGGTGATGGAGGCCACCTCGCACGGGCTGGCCCAGGCTCGCGTGCGGAAGGTGCGCTTCGACGTGGGGATCCTGACCAACCTGACCAGCGAGCACCTGGACTTCCACGGCTCGCTGGAGAACTACCGGGCGGCCAAGGCCATGCTGTTCGAGGAGGCGCGGACTGCCGTCCTCAACGCCGATGATCCCCACTTCGGCTTCTTCCGCGAGCACGCCCGCGGACGTGTCGTCACCTACGCCGTGGGAGCCGATGCGGACCTGCGCGCGTCGGATCTCGAGGCCGGTGGCGGCGGTACCGCGTTCCGCCTGGCCGCCCCCGGCTGGACGGGCCGGGTGCGCGTGCCACTGCCCGGCGCGTTCAACGTCCAGAACGCGCTCGCGGCGCTGGCGCTGGCACACGTGGAGGAGATCGAGCCCGATGTCGCCGCCGACGCGATCGCTGCCAGCCGCGGCGTGCCGGGACGGATGGAGACCGTTGACGAGGGCCAGCCGTTCGCGGTCATCGTCGACTACGCCCACACCACCGACTCCTTGGGCAAGGTGCTGCGCGTCCTGCGTCCGCTGGCCAGCGGACGGCTGATCGTCGTCTTCGGCTCCGCCGGCGAGCGGGATCCGAGCAAGCGGGCCCCCATGGGCCGCGTGGCGGGCGAGCTCGCCGACGTCGTGGTGGTGACCGACGAGGACCCCCGCCTGGAGGATCCGCAGGCCATCAACGAGGAGATCGCTCGCGGCGCACGCACGGGCGGTGCGCGCGACGGCGAGGACCTCCACGTCATCGGCGACCGGTCGGCGGCGGTCGCGCATGCCGTCGCGCTGGCGCGCCCCGGCGACGTCATCCTGCTCGCCGGCAAGGGGCACGAGGCGTCGATCATCTACGGCACCGAGAAGCGATGGTGGGACGAGGAGAGGTCGGCGCGCAGCGCACTGCGCGCGGCGGGTACGGGGGTGGCGATGGCTGAGCTGCGCGCCTGGCGGATGAGCGATCCGGCGGCGTGGAACGCCTACGTCGAGATGGCGCGCCTACCGATCCTTTCCGCAGCTGTGGGAGTGGGGCGAGCTGCGCGCCGGCTTCGGCTGGCAGCCGCTGCGCGTCGCCGTCGGCGAGGATCCCGGCGCTGGACCGCGGGCAGCGGCCCAGGTGCTGCTGCGCCGCGTCCCGGGCGTCGGATGGCGGCTTGGCTACGTGCCGCGCGGCCCGGTGGGCGACCTGGACGAGCCCCGCGTGCGCGATGCGCTCTTCGCGGCGCTGCGTTCGCTGGCAAGGCACGAGCGGGTCGCAACGGTCAAGGTCGACCCGGAAGCGACCGATGCATCGGCCTACGGTCGGGCGCTGCTCGCACCACCGTGGCGTTCCGCCGGGAAGGTGCAGCCGCCGCGGACGCGCCTGATCGACCTGGCCCCGTCCGAGGATGAGCTGCGCGCCGCCCTGAAGCGGAAGCATCGCCAGTACGTGAACAAGGCCGAGCGCGCCGGGGTCGATCGTCGAACGTATCGACGGGACGGCGGACGCCGCGACCATGGTCCGGGCGCTCGACGACTTCTACCGCATCTACACCCACACCGCCGAGCGCGCTGGGTTCGTCGCACGTGCCAGGCGCTACTACGACCGCGTGTGGGAGCTCTTCGCGCGGAGCGGGCACGCCCGGCTCGCCTTCGCCACGCTCGAAGGCGAGCGCGTGGCGACGCTCTTCCACTTCACGTGCGGAGATCGGGTCGCCGAGGCGTTCGGTGGCATGACCGACGAGGGAGCGGAGAGCCGCGCCAACTACCTCTTGAAGTGGTCGGCCATCACCGGGTTCAAGACGGACGGGTTTCGCGGCCTACGACCTGTGGGGCCTCGCGACGGGCGGCATCGCCCAGTTCAAGGAGGGGTTCGGCGGACGGCAGGTCGACTACGTGGGCGCCCGAGACCTGCCGTTGCGGCCGCGCCGAGGACGCCGCCCTGCGCCTCCTGCTGCCCGCCTACGGCCTCGCCGCAGCGCACCCGGCTGCGGCTGGCGGGCCGTCACCTGGCGGGCAGCCAGGACTGAAGCGGGATCGATGCCGCTGCTGGTCCGGGGAGGCGCTACCCTCTAGCCGATGCCTCCCATCGTGCGTCGCGCCACTGAACCCGATCGTCCAGCCTGGGACGCCTTCGTTGCCTCACGACCGGAGGCGGACCTGCTGCAGGCGTGGGCATGGGGCGAATGCAGCTCCATGGCGGGTGAGCCGCCGGTACGCATCCTGGTCGAGGACGGCGGTGTCATCCGCGGCGCGGCGCAGGTGCTGCTGCGGCCGGCCGGCTTCGGACGCCAGGTCGCGTACGTCGCGCACGGCCCCGTCTGGGACCGATCGGCGCGCGACGCCGACCGTATCTTCGCCTGGCTGCTGCATGGCCTGAAACGCCTGGCGCGGCGCGAGCGTGCGATGGTCGTGAAGATGGACCCGCGCGCGGAGCTGGACGCCAACAGCGACTTCGCGCACCTGGCCGATGAGCACGGCCTTCGCACCGCTCCGGACCTCCAGGCGCCCACCACCCGCATCGTGGAGCTGCTCGATGGGGGAGAGGAGCTGGAAGCTTCCTGGCACGCAGACGCGCGACGCCTGATGCGGCGGGCCGAGCGCGAGGGCACGCACGTCACCATCTCGCGGAAGCCCGACCGGACCGAGGTCGAGGTCCTCCACGAGCTGCTCGTGCGCACGGCGGAGCGCGGCGACTTTCGCGTCCGCTCGGTCGATTTCCTGCAGCGCCTTGCCGACGAGCTCGCAGCGTCCGGCGGCTGGTACCTCGGCATCGCCCGTGTCGACGGTACGCCGATTGCCGCCATGGCCTTCCCGCGCATCGGTGACCGCGCCTACTACCTCTACGGTGCGCTCCTGCGCGACCCGGCCTACAAGCACAACTACGGGTCGCACGCCGTCATGGCAGCCATGCTCAAGACGCTGGCGCGCTACGGCTGCAGGTCGGTGGACATGTGGGGCGTGGTCGAGCCGGATGATGCTGCTGCCGATCCTTCCTGGAAGGGCTTCTCCGACTTCAAGCGCACGTTCGGCGGCACGCCGCTCCGCCATCCCGGCCTCTACGACCTGGTCACCGATCGGCTCTGGTACCGGCTCCGCGAGCTCCGCACCCGCATCCTGGACCGCTGACGCCGGCCAGTGAGCGCCCGCAGGGACACGACGGATGCCCCTCGCGCCGGTGTCCACTGGCACTGGCTGGCATCGTGCATTGCTGGCGATCATCAGCCACACAGCACTGAGGAGAAGATCCATGGCGACCACCACAGGCTCGCGCGAGAGGACCGCGCGCGGGAACGGCAACGGGCAGGCCGCTCCTCACTACGCCGACCTGGGCAAGGAGGTCCAGCGCTTCGGGACGGTTCGCGACCTCCCGATCGAGCTCGACGACGCGGCGCGCGGCGAGAGCTGCACGCTCCTGAACGAGATCCTGGCCGACACCATGGTCCTGTACGCGCTCTACAAGAAGCACCACTGGAACGTCGCGGGGCCGACCTTCTACCAGCTGCACCTGTTGTTCGACAAGCATGCCGGCGAGCAGCTCGAGCTCATCGATGTGCTGGCCGAGCGCGTGCAGATGCTGGGCGGCATCTCCGTCGGCGATCCGCGCCACGCAGCCGAGCTGACGACGGTCGAGCGCGCACCGGATGGCGCCGAACGCGTACCGGCCATGCTGACGAGGCTGCTCCACGCGCATCGGACCATCATCGCGAAGGTTCGGGCCGGAGTGGAGGCGACCGAAGAGACCAAGGACTGGGGCACGAACGATCTGCTGATGGGCGACGTCCTGCGCCGCCACGAGATGCAGGTGTGGTTCATCGCCGAGCACCTGGTGGAGGTGCCCCTCACGGTCGACTGACGATGAGCCGGCGGCGTGCGGTTCCCGCCGCCACTCCATCGGTCCATGCCATTCCGGGCGAGGTGATACGCTCTAGCGACCATGGACCTCGCCCGCCTGCGGGCGGCCCCGGCCGCCGTGGTGCAGCGCATTTCGCGCGGGCAGCCAGCGGCGGAGCCGACCCACACCATCGAGGACGTCGTCGAAGAGGCGCGTCGGCACCGGCCGAGCATCAACGTCGGCCTGCTCGAACGCGCCCACGACGTCGCGACCGCTGCCCACGAGGGACAGCTGCGCGCATCGGGTGAGCCGTACGTCTCGCATCCGATCGAGGTGGCCTACTTCCTGGCGACCCTGCAGATGGACGCCGAGACGCTGGCGGGCGCGCTGCTCCACGACGTCCCCGAGGACACCGAGCTGACGGTCGCCGACATCGAGAAGCGGTTCGGCCGCGAGGTGGGCCGCCTGGTCGATGGCGTGACCAAGCTCTCGAAGTTCGGCAGCGCCAGGAGCGTCGAGGAGCAGCAGGCCGAGAACATCCGGAAGATGTTCATGGCCATGGCCGAGGACGTGCGGGTGGTGATCATCAAGCTCGCCGACCGGCTGCACAACATGCGCACGCTCAGCTACCTCCCCGAGGACAAGCAGCAGCGGATCGCCAAACAGACGATGGAGATCTACGCCCCGCTGGCCCATCGGCTGGGGATGTGGCAGATCAAGTGGGAGCTCGAGGACCTCAGCTTCAAGTACACCGAGCCCGACAAGTACCGCCAGATGGTCGAGATGCTCGCCGACCGGCGCAAGGTCCGCGAGAGCTTCATCAACAAGAGCATCAGCATCCTGCGCAAGGAGCTCGGCAACGTCGCGATCGCCGCCGAGATCAGCGGCCGGCCCAAGCATCTGTACTCGATCCACAAGAAGATGGAGCGCAAGGGCGCCGAGTTCAACGAGATCTACGACCTGCACGCCATCCGCGTTCTCGTCGATGACGTCAAGGACTGCTACGCCGCGCTGGGCGTGGTGCACTCGATGTGGCGGCCGATTCCCGGTCAGTTCGACGACTACATCGCCATGCCGAAGGCGAACATGTACCAGTCGCTGCACACCGCCGTCATCGGTCCCGACGCGAAGCCGCTCGAGGTGCAGATCAGGACCCGCCACATGCACGACGTGGCCGAGGCGGGCATCGCCGCGCACTGGCGCTACAAGGAGGGGAGCCGCGGCGACCGACGCTACGACGAGAAGCTGGCCTGGGTGCGGCAGCTGATGGACTGGCAGCGCGAGGTGGCGGACGCCACCGAGTTCGTGGAGGGCCTGAAGCTGGAGGTCTTCCAGGACCAGGTCTTCGTCTTCACGCCGAAGGGTGATGTCAAGGACCTGCCAGCCGGCGCGACCCCGCTCGACTTCGCCTATCGGATCCACACCGATGTCGGCCACCGCACCATCGGCGCGAAGGTGAACAACCGGCTCGTGCCCCTCGACTACAAGCTGCGCAACGGCGACATCGTCGAGATCATCACCACCAAGGCGGCGCACGGACCATCGCGCGACTGGCTGGCGATCGTCCAGACCAGCGCCGCCCGCGAGAAGATCCGCCAGTGGTTCAAGCGCCAGCAGCGCGACGAGAACGTGGCGCAGGGGCGTGAGCTGCTCGATCGAGAGCTGCGGCGCCTGGCCCACGAGACCCTCTCGTCGATCGAGCAGCCTCGGCTGGAGCACATCGCGTCCCAGTACCACTACCGGGAGGTGGACGACTTCTTCGCCGCCATGGGCTACGGCGCCGTGTCGCCCGCGTCGGTCGTCTCCAAGCTGGAGATCCACGACGATGCGGCCATCGCCCTGCCCGAGGTGGCGCCACCATCGGCCGCACCGTCGACCACCGGCGTGCGGGTCAAGGGCGTGGGCGACCTGCTGGTGCGCTTCGCGAACTGCTGTTCGCCGATTCCCGGCGACCCGATCACCGGCTACGTGACGCGCGGCAAGGGCGTGACGGTCCACCGCGCCAACTGCCCCTCGGTGCTGTCCGAGCGCGACATCGAGCGGCTGATCGACGTTGAGTGGGAGTCGGCCGACCAGCAGACCTACCCGATCACGGTCCGCATCGACGCGCTCGACCGCCCCGGCCTGCTGAACGAGATCACGAACGTGGTGGCCGAGCACAAGGTCAACATCGTCGCGGCGTCGATCGGAACCCGCCCGGACGGCACCGCCTCCATCTCGGCCACGCTCAAGGTGACGTCGCTGCAGCAGCTCTCCAAGGTGCTGACCCGGATCGAGCGCATCCGCGACATCACCAGCGTCACGCGCGAGGCGCGCTAGGCAACTGCCCCGTCCGCCGTGCGCCGGCGGCTGTCGACTAGGGCCCGCGGGACGCGCCTCCATCCGTGCCGAGTGAACTCGCGGCCCGTGTGGGCAGAAGCAGCACGAATGCCAGCGCCGCCGCGATGAGCGCGATGCCGAGGCCGACGACCGTGGCACGGGTGACGAGCAGTTCCTCCCATGCCGCGGGAAGGGTGAATGGCGTCGTGTCGACGAGCGTGTAGAGCAGCGAGAGGGCGAATCCGGCCGCCATGACCAGGTAGGCGGCGAGGGCGCGGCCGGAGACGGCGGCCATCGGCGCGAGCACGGCCATGGCGGGGAAGAGGTAGCGCTCGTGTACGCGCGTCGGGAGGAAGTAGAAGGCGAACACGATGAACGCGCCGACGAAGAGGAGCGTGCGCAATCCGTCTCCGCGGCGCAGCGGGAGCATGGCGGCGACGAGGCCGGCCAGCAGCAGGACGCCGCCGAGCCAGGTGTAGCCGGTGTCCGGCGCGTCGTAGCTGAAGAAGAGGGCCCACGGATTCGGCGCATGGACCGATGCCTCCGGCCGAATGCCGGTCACCCCCGAGATGTTGGCGAGGTGGTGGACGGGATCGAGCAGCAGCGGCCCGGCGACCAGCAGGTAGGCAGCGGCGGCACCGGCGAGGGCGCCCAGGAGCGGCCGCCACGAGCGCTCCTCGCGTCGCGAGCGTAGCGCCAGCACCAGCACCGGCAGGAGGACGAAGCCGAACTGTGGCTTGACCAGGCCCGCGAGCATGCCGAGCGCCGCCGCCAGCGTCAGGCGCCGGCCGGCCGATGCGACGAGCGAGGCGAGGAACAGGAGCGTGCCGGCAGCGTCGATCTGTCCCCAGACCGGCCCGGCCAGGATCACGGCGGGGTTGAGCAGGTAGAGGCTCGCGGCGCCCGTCCCGGCAAGGGCGCCGGCTCGTGAGCGAACGGCCGCGAAGAGTAGCAGGCCCACCGCCAGGTCGAACGGAATGGCGAGGGCCTTGATCGCGACGCCGAGGGTGTCACCGTCGAATGCGACGCCGAGCGGCCAGTAGAGGTAGAGCAGCGCGGGATAGATCGAGCCGCCGCCCTCGTAGAAGTGGAGCGGACCAACCGCGGCCATGCGCTCGGCCCAGGTCGCAATGACGCGGACGTCGCCGGTGTGACCGGTCAGGCCGATAGCGGGGACACGGATCCCCACGGCGACCACCAGCACTGCCCCGAGCAGGAACGGCACCAGGAGCTGCCGGGCACGGCCGCCGGGGTTCGTCACGGCCGGAGGCTACCTCAGGCCAGGGCCGCCGGTACACTCCTGCGCATGGCAGCCCAGATCCAGGCCCCACGGGGGACGCGCGACCTCCTTCCCGAGGACGCGCGGCGCTGGAACCGGCTCGAGGCGCTGGCCCGCGACCTCTCGCGGCGCTACGCCTTCGATCGGATCGAGACGCCGCTCTTCGAGCGGGTCGAGCTCTTTGCCCGCGGCCTCGGCGAGTCGTCCGACGCCGTCGAGAAGGAGATGTTCCGCGTCTCGGGCGCCGCGGGTTCCGACGAAGAGCGCGCCGAGTGGGCCCTGCGGCCGGAACCGACCGCCGGCATCGTCCGGGCCTACGTGGATCACGGGATGCAGGTGCGGCCCGGCCCGCAGCGCTTCTGGCTCATCGGGCCCATGTTCCGCTACGACCGGCCGCAGGCCGGTCGCTACCGACAGTTCACGCAGTGGGACGTCGAGGTCCTGAACGACCCCGGGCCGATGGTCGACGCCGAGCTGATCGGCCTGGCCCACACCTACCTGGGCGAGGCCGGGATCAGCGGCGCCGTTGCCCGCATCAACTCGATCGGCGACGCGGCCTGCCGCCCAGCCTACCGGGAGGCGCTCGTCGAGTACTTCTCGGCGCACGAAGGCGAGCTGACCGACGACTCGCGCCGGCGGCTGCACGTCAACCCGCTGCGCGTGCTGGACGACAAGCAGCTCGACGCGGCGCTGGCCGACGGCGCTCCACGCAGCATCGACTACCTGTGCGATGCCTGCGCCGAGCACTTCGCGCAGGTGCGATCGCTGCTCGATGCGAGCGGGCACGCCTACCTCCTCGACCACCGCCTCGTGCGCGGCCTCGACTACTACACCCGGACCACGTTCGAGTTCTTCGTCGCCGGTCGCGAGGGACAGCAGCAGGCGCTCGCCGGCGGCGGCCGCTACGACGGCCTGGCGGATCTGCTGGGCGGCCGCCCGACACCGGGCATCGGCTTCGGGCTGGGCATCGATCGCGTCGCCCTCGCCGCCGAGGAGCAGGACGTCGAGCAGGACGGCGAAGCGCCGCTCGTCGTGGTCGTCTCGGTCGATCCCGAAGCGCTCGAGCCGCGGCTGCGGGTGGCATCGGTCCTGCGCGCCCCGGGATCCGGTCTCCGCGTTCGCGTCGACGGCAGCGGCCGCAAGCTGGGGCGCCAGCTCGAGTCGGCGGGGAAGCTCGGAGCTACCTACGCCGTCATCGTGGGGGACGAGCTCGCGCGCGGATCCGTCATCGTGCGCGACCTGGTGCGCGGCGAGCAGCGTGAAGAGCGGCTCGACGCGGTGACGAGCATGGTCGCCGCCAGCTGGAGCTAGCTGCCCGGATCCCCGCGGGGCGAAGGGATCTCGGCTACCATCGGCCTCCCATGGTCCAGTCACTCCGAACCCACACCTGTGGCGACCTGCGCACCTCCGACATCGGCGAGCGCGTGACGCTGGCCGGCTGGGTCCATCGCCGTCGCGATCACGGGCACCTCACCTTTCTCGACCTCCGCGACCGGTCGGGCATCACGCAGGTGGTGACGAGCGCCGACGATGCGGCCGAGGCCCATGCGGCGGCAGAGGCGGCGCGCAACGAGTGGGTGGTCCAGGTCGAGGGCGTGGTGCGCGCGCGCCCGCAGGGAACCGCCAATCCGGAGCTCTCGACCGGCGAGGTCGAGCTCGCCGTGGAGCACTTCACGGTGCTCAACGAGAGCAGGGTTCCGCCCTTCTACATCAACGAGGAGCAGCCGGGCCTCGACGAGAGCCTGCGCCTGAAGCACCGCTACCTGGACCTGCGCCGCCCGCAGCTGCAGCAGCGGATTCTGCTGCGCGCCCGCCTCGCCAGCGCCATCCGGCGCGCGCTGGAGGACGATGGCTTCGTGGAGGTCGAGACGCCGTCGCTGATCCGTTCCACCCCGGAGGGCGCGCGTGACTTCGTGGTCCCGTCGCGCCTGCGGCCGGGCGAGTTCTACGCGCTGCCGCAGAGCCCGCAGATCATGAAGCAGCTGCTGATGGTGGCGGGCTACGACCGCTACTACCAGTTCGCGCGTGCCTGGCGCGACGAGGACCTCCGCGGCGACCGCCAGCCGGAGCACACCCAGGTCGACATCGAGATGAGCTTCGTGACCGAGGAGGACGTCCTCAGCACGGTCGAGCGCGTCGTGACCCGGGTGGCGAAGGAGGTCGTCCCCGAGCAGCCGATCTTCCGCGAGCCCTTCCCGCGCCTCACCTACGAGGAGGCGCTGGACCGATACGGCTCGGACAAGCCGGACATCCGTTTCGGCATGGAGCTGGTCGACCTGAACGACGCCGTCCGGGAGGTCGACTTCCGCGTCTTCGCCGATGCGATCGCCGCCGCTGGTCGCGTTCGCGCCATCCGCGCTCCGGGCTGCGGTGACTACTCGCGCAAGCAGCTCGACGAGCTGACCGACCTGGCTCGCCGCCACGGCGCCGCCGGCCTGGTGCACCTCTCCGTGCAGCCCGATGGCTCGCTCGGCGGCCCGGTCGCCAAGTACCTCGGTAGGGCGGAGGTCGAGATCCGCGCGCTCTTGGAGGCCCACCCCGGGGACCTGATCCTGGTCGTCGCCGATGCCGACCCGGTGAAGGGTGCGGAGGCACTGGGCCAGGTCCGCCTCGCTCTCGGCGAACGCCTGGGCCTGCGGCCGCAGGGCGTGCTCGGCTACGTCTGGGTCCGCAACTTCCCCATGTTCAGTTGGGACGCGGAGGGTCAGCGCTGGGACGCCACCCACAACCCGTTCAGCGCGCCGGTCTGGGAGGAAGCGGACCGGATGGAGGAAGATCCGGGCTCCATTCACGCGCAGCAGTACGACCTGGCGCTCAATGGCTGGGAGGCGGGCGGCGGCTCCATCCGCATCCATCGCCGCGACCTGCTCGAGCGCGCCTTCGCCCTGATGGGACACACGGTCGAGGGCATGCGCGACCAGTTCGGCGCCCTGCTGGACGCGCTGGAGTACGGCGCGCCGCCGCACGGCGGCATCGCCATCGGCCTGGACCGATGGGCCGCCCTCTACGCCGGGGTCGACAACATCCGCGAAGTGATGGCGTTCCCGAAGACCCAGTCGGGCGCCGACCTCATGTTCGACGCGCCCGCGCCCCTTGCCCAGGAGCAGCTCGATGAGCTGCACCTGGAGGTCGTGCGGCATCCGGACGAGTAGGACGCCATCCGGCTCCCGGAATCGGGCCGGATGGACCTTCTGGTGCAGCCAACGCGGCGCCACGCTGCGATCATGAACGTGCGTGACGTGATGACCGCGAAGGTCATCTCCGTGCGGACCGACACTCCACTCAAGGAAGTTGCGCGTACGCTCGCCGAGCACGGGATCAGCGGCGTCCCGGTGATCGACGACACGCAGCGGGTGATCGGGGTCGTGTCCGAGGCCGATTTCCTGCTCAAGGAGCAGGAGCCTCCCCACCGTCCGTCTCCGATCTTCTCGTGGCTCTTCGATCGCAAGGCAGCAGAGCGCGTCGAGGCGAAGCTCCACGCCACCACCGCCGGGCAGATCATGACCCGGCCGGCGATCACCATCAGCGGCGACCAGACGCTCCGCGAGGCGGCCGCGACGATGACGCGAAACGGCGTCAACCGGCTGCCGGTGCTGGAGCATGGTCGCCTCGCCGGTATCGTGACGAGGGCGAACCTGGTGGAGACCTTCCTGGTGTCCGACGACGAACTGCAGCGCCGTGTGCAGCACGACGTGCTGGACGAGACGATGTGGATGGAGCCTGACGAGGTCGACGTGGGCGTCCACGACGGCGTCGTCAGCCTGGCGGGCACGGTGGACCGTCGGTCGACCGCGACGATCCTGGAGCGGCTTGTCGGCCAGGTGGATGGCGTGGTCGGGGTGGCGTCTGCGCTCGGCTGGGAGCTCGATGACCGGGCCATCGCACCCGTCGGCGACCTGGATGCGGAGCCGACGTCGGCCTCGGTCACCGCCCGGGTGCGGCCGCGCCGCTGACTTGGCCCTTGCCGCCGCGGGCGCGCGCCTGCGGCATAATCGAGGGTCCATGGCCGTCTACCTGGATCACGCAGCGACCACGCCCGTGCGCAGCGAAGCGCTGGAGGCGATGCTGCCGTACCTGACCGAGCACTTCGGGAATCCCTCGAGCATCCACGCCGCCGGACGGCGGGCACGGCTCGGGCTTGACGAGGCGCGCGAGACGGTGGCTCGGCTCCTCGGCGCGAAGCCCCGCGAGATCGTCTTCACCGCGGGTGGGACGGAGGCCGACAACCTGGCGATCAAGGGCGTGGCCTGGGCCGGCAGCGCTCGCGGGCGGAGGATCGTCACGACCTCGATCGAGCACAAGGCGGTCCTGCACGCCTGCTCGGTCCTGGAGCGCTTTGGATTCACTGTGACGTACCTGCCCGTGGATCGCCACGGCATGGTGGACCCCGATCAGGTGGCGTCCGCGATCGACGACCGCACCGTCCTGGTGAGCGTGATGTACGCCAACAACGAGGTGGGCAGCATCCAGCCGGTGCGCGAGATTGGGAGCGTCTGTCGGGCGCGGAAGGTGCCCTTCCACGTCGATGCCGTGCAGGCCGCCGGCCACCTGCCCCTGGACGTGGACGAGCTGCAGGCCGACCTGCTCAGCCTCGCCGCGCACAAGGTCGGCGGCCCGAAGGGCATGGGGGCGCTCTTCGTGCGGCAGGGGACGGCCCTCCTGCCGCAGCTCTCGGGAGGGTCGCAGGAGCGTCAACGGCGCGCCGGGACGGAGGACGTGGCGGGAGCCGTCGGGTTCGCCAAGGCACTCGAGCTGGCACAGGCCGATGCGCCGGCGCGCGAGCGAGAGAACGAACGCCTGGCCGGCATGCGCGACGAGCTGGTCCGCGGCGTCATGGTCCACGCTGGAACGAGCCTGACCGGCCATCCCCGCCACCGCCTCTCGTCGATCGCCAGCTTCCTCATCGAGGGCGTGGAGGGTGGCGACCTCGTCGCCGCGCTCGACCTGGAGGGGATTGCGGCCTCAACGGGGAGCGCCTGTACCACCGGCTCCGCCGACCCCAGCCACGTCCTGCTGGCCATGGGCGTCGATCCCGAGCTCGCGCATGGCTCGCTGCGCCTGAGCCTCGGCCACGACAACACGGCGGAGCAGATGGCCGGCGTCATCGACACGATCGGTCGGGTCCTGGGGCGTATCCGGGCAGCCTCCCCGCAGCGGGCGGCTGCCCCCGCCTGATGGGACGCGTGGTTGCCGCCATGAGCGGCGGTGTCGACTCCAGCGTGGCGGCCGCACTCCTGGCCCGCGAGCCCCACGGCGCGGAGGTCGTCGGCGTCTGGATGCGCCTGCACCCCGACGGCGGCGAGGGGTACGAGCAGAGCCGGTCCTGCTGCTCCCCCGACGCGGCGGACGATGCGCGGCGCGTGGCGCAGCTGGTCGGGCATCCCGTTCTTCGTCCTGAACCTGGAGCGCGAGTTCGGCGCCCGCGTGATCGACGCCTTCGCCGATGGGTACCTGGCTGGCGCGACGCCGAACCCGTGCCAGGCGTGCAACCAGTACATCAAGTTCGACGAGCTCCTGCGGCGCGGTCTCGCGGCGTACGGGGCCGACGCGGTCGCGACCGGCCATTACGCCCGGGTCGAACGTGACGGCGGCCGCTTCCTGCTGAAGCGCGCGGCCGACGCCGACAAGGACCAGACCTACTTCCTGTGGGTGCTCGACCAGGAGCAGCTGGCGCACACGCGCTTCCCGCTGGGAGCGCTGACCAAGCCGCAGGTGCGTTGCATCGCCGCGGACCTGGGTCTTCCGACCGCCGCCAAGCCGGAGAGCCAGGAGATCTGCTTCGTCCCTGCCGGCGACTACCGCACCCTGCTGCAGGAGCGACGGGCCTACGCGGGCGAGCCGGGCGCCATCATCGATGCCGATGGCGCCAGGCTGGGGACGCACACCGGCTACGCCCACTACACCGTCGGGCAGCGCCATGGGCTCGGCCTGGCGCTGGGCGAGCCGGTCTACGTGCGCGAGGTGCGCCCGTCCAGCAACACCGTCGTCATCGGTCGTCGTGACGAGGTGGCCGCCAGTCGCTTCGTCGTCGATGGCCGTCGCTTCGTGGCCGGTGACCCGCCCGCCGAGCGATTCGAGGCGTCGCGTGCGGATCCGCCATCGCGGCACCGAGGCGAGCTGCCAGGTCACGCTCGACGGCGAGGATGGCTTCCTGGTCGAGACCGCCGACCCGGTCTGGGCGCCGGCCCCCGGGCAGGCGGCGGTGCTCTACGACGGCGACGTCTGCCTCGGCGGCGGCCGCATCGCTCGAGCCGCATGACGCCATGGCTGCTTCTCACCGTCCTGGTGGCGGCCACCAACCTGGCGGCGCTGCTGGTGCTGCGCGGCCGCTGGGGCCGCATCGTGCTCGTCCTGCTGCCCGTCTCCGTCGATCGGCACGGCGGCCGGCGAGGCGATCGGGGGAGCGGCGGGGCTGGAGGTGGTTCGGGTCGGCGATTTCCACCTCGTCGCGGCCTGCGTCGGGGCGCAGCTGGCGATGGTGGTGGTCCTGCTCTTGTCGAACGCGCTACCGTCAGGGGACGAGGGGAGGATCGCGGCTGAGATGGACATCGCGCTGACCGTCTTCCGCGTTGGCGTCGGCATCGGCGCCCTTCTGCTCGGCGTCGGCATGGTCGCCGCCGTCCTCACCCTGCGACCGCTGGTGCGCGACGCACGGGCGCTGGCACGTGACGCGGCTCGGGTCAGCCGCCTGCTCGAAGAGGAGCTCCCCGAGCTGCTCGAGCGAGCGCGCACGGTGGTGGCCGATGCGGAGCTCGTCTCACAGGACCTGGCCGTGAGGTTGGAGCAGGCGCAGTCAGGCGCCGATTGCCGTTCCCGGACGCCCGGCCATCGGCTCGGTACAATCCCGGGACGCAGAAGAAGGCGAGCAGATCGCATGAAGGATTCCGGATTCGGCAGCTTCCTGGCCGGCGTGGTGATCGGCGGACTGATCGGTGCCGCGATCGGCCTGCTGCTGGCACCGAGCAGCGGCGAGGAGCTCCGCGAGCAGGTAGGCGGCTTCGTGGACGAGCGAAAGGCAGCGTTCGATGACGCCGTGAACGAGGGACGGATGGCCGCCGAGCAGGCGCGGGCGGACATGCAGGACGCGTACGATGCTCCCGACGGCGGCGATGCGGCCAGCGCCGAGGCTGCCGGCTGATCAGCACCACCGAGCAGAGCGACATTCGAGAGCCGGTGGTCACCGGCTCTCGTCGTGACCGGGGATGTCAGAGGGCAGACCGATGCAGCCGTTGAGCGCGGCACAGATTCGCGAGCGGTTCCAGCGCTTCTTCGAGGAGCGCGGCCACACGCGCGTGCCTGCGGCGCCAATCGTTGCCCGCGACGATCCAACCCTGCTCTTCGTCAACTCCGGGCATGGTCCCGTTCAAGCGGCGTGCTCACCGGCGAGGAGAAGCGAGACTACAGCCGCGCGGTCGACGCGCAGCCCTGCCTGCGGGTGGCCGGGCAAGCACAACGACTTCGAGGAGGTGGGCCGCACGCCGCGCCACCACACGCTGTTCGAGATGCTCGGCAACTGGAGCTTCGGCGACTACTTCAAGCGCGAGGCGATCCACTGGGCCTGGTCCTTCCTGACCGATGAGCTCGGGATCGCTCCCGAGCGCCTGGCCGCCACGGTCTACACCGATGACGACGACGCGCACCGCATCTGGGCCGATGAGATCGGGCTGCCGCCGGAGCGGCTCGTCCGCTGGGGGAACATCGCCGCCGGCGACGAGAAGAACTTCTGGCGCATGGGCGAGACCGGCCCCTGCGGACCCTGCAGCGAGATCCACTACGATCGCGGGGCGGAGTTCAGCGAGGGCGAGTTCTGCGTCCCCGACCACTCGGAGACCTGCCCGCGCTGGCTCGAGGTCTGGAACCTGGTCTTCATGGAGTTCGACCGCGCGGGTGACGGGAGTCTCAGTCCGCTGCCCTTCCGCAGCGTCGACACCGGGATGGGGCTCGAGCGCATCACCTCGGTGCTGCAGGGCGTCGAGTCCAACTACCGGACCGATCTCTTCGAACCGATCATCCAGCGGCTGGCGAAGTTCATCGGTCACGACCCCGAGACCGTCGAGAGCGAGCGCTTCAGCTACCAGGTGGTCGCCGACCATTCGCGGGCCATGACCTTCCTGCTGGCGAACGGCGTGACTCCCTCGAACGAGGGGACCGGCTACGTCCTGCGGCGGATCATGCGCCGAGCGCTCCGGCACGGGCGCCTGATGGGCATCGACCAGCCGTTCCTGCGCGAGACGTGCGCCGTGGTCATCGACCTGATGGGAGAGGCGTACCCACAGCTGCGCGAGCAGCGCGATCCGATCCTGGCCGAGGTGGAGCGCGAGGAGGAGCGCTTCGCGCGGACGCTGCAGGCGGGGAGCGAACGCCTCGCCTCCCTGGTCGACGCGGCCGGATCAGGTGGCGTCATCGCCGGCGATGAGGCATTCCGGCTGCACGACACCTTCGGCTTCCCGATCGACCTCACCGTCGAGATCGCCGCCGAGAGTGGCGTCGCGGTGGAGCGCGCCGGGTTCGATGCCGCCATGGCCGAGCAGCGGGAGCGCTCCCGCGGCGGGAGGTCGGCGCGGTTCGCGATCGATCCGTCGCTTGCCGAGATGGCGAGCGAGTTCATCGGCTATCCGAACGAGACGCGTGCGGACGGGCTGGCAGTCCTGGGCGTGGCGCATGCCGATGGTCTCACGCAGGTCGTCCTGGATCGCACGCCCTTCTATCCCGAGGGCGGCGGCCAGGTCGGTGACCGAGGCGAGCTGCGCGGGCCGGAGGGGCGCCTGGTCGTTGAGGACACGCAGCGGTCGGGCGAGGCGATCGTGCACATCGGCCGGCTGGAGGGCGACCTCGCCATCGGCGCACCGGTCGAGGCCAGCGTGGACGAAGCGCGCCGCTGGGCAGCGGCGCGGAACCATACCGGCACCCACCTGCTGCATCGGGCGCTGCGCGACGTGCTGGGCGAGCAGGCCAAGCAGGCGGGCAGCTGGGTAGGTCCCGAGGGACTGCGTTTCGACTTCCCGGCCGGTTCGGCGACGCCCCGAGAGGCGCTGCGCGAGGTCGAGCAGCGCGTCAACCGCCAGATCCGGCGCAACGCGACGGTCGCGCCGGAATGGATGAGCCTGACCGATGCGCAGGCCCTCGGCGCCGACATGTTCTTCGGCGAGAAGTACGTGCCGGACTCCGTCCGGGTGGTGCGGGTCGACGGCTACTCGAAGGAGCTGTGCGGCGGGACGCACGTCGCCGCCACCGGGCAGATCGGGTCGTTTCGCATCACCGGCGAGTCGAGCATCGGCGCCGGGCTGCGTCGGATCGAGGCGATCACCGGCGAGGCCGCCGAGGAGATGGTGAGCGACCGCCTCGAGGCGCTCCGCCGGGCCGCCCAGCTGCTGGGCGTTCCCGAGGAGCAGGTGCCGGGGCGGATCGAGGCGCTCACCGCCCGCGTGAAGGAGGCGGAGAAGGCGGCGCGCGAGCCGCGCCAGGCGGCGAGCCGGCTCGACGTCCCCGGGGCGCTGACCCGCGCCCAGCAGGCCGGCGAGACGAAGGTCCTGGTCGAGCACTACCCCGAAGCCGATGCCGCTGCGCTCCGCGCCTGGGTCGACGAGCTGCGCACCAGCACCGGCCGTTTCGTGGCGGTGGCGACGGGCGCCGGTAACGGTCCGGCGCTGCTGGTCGCGGCCAGCAGCGACCTGGCGGGTGAGGGGTTCGATGCTGCCGCCATCATGCGAGAGGTGGCGCCGATCATCGGCGGCGGTGGCGGCGGACGAGCGGATCTGGCGCAGGCCGGCGGCCGCGATCCGTCCCGCCTCGACGACGCGCTGCGCGAGGCGGCTCGCCAGGCGCTCGAGGCACTGAAGCCGATCGAGGCGGGCTGACGGCGGGAAACGGAGGCGCGGTGCAGGAACGGATCGGAGGTGCCGTGCAGCGCCTGCTTCGACGTCGTTCGACGTCGGACGGCGACGGTCCGGCGACCCTCACCGCCCTGGACGTCGGCACCGAGTTCGCCAAGGCGCTGGTCGTCGGCCTCGAGGAGACGCCCGACGGCGTCGTCGGGCGTGGTACGCGGCTCCGGACGGCAGCGCCAGGGACTGACCCACATGCAGTCGGGGACGGTCACCGACATCGATGCCGTGGTCGAGAACTGCCGCCGGGCGCTCGAGCAGGCGCAGGCGCAGGCTGGCCTGCAGCCCCGCGCGGCGGTGATCGGCATCGCGGGGGAGCTGGTGAAGGGCACCACCTCGGCAGGCACCGTTCGTCGCGTCGATCCCGAGCAGCCGTTGAGCGATGCCGAGCTCGAGCGGATCGTGACCAAGGTGCAGGCCGAGGCCCTCGACGACGCCGAGCAGCGGATCGCCTGGGAGTCGGGCGTCGAGCGGCTCGACGTGCGCCTGGTCCATGCCGCGATCGTCGAGATCAAGATCGACGGCTACCCCGTCAGCAACCCCATCGGCTTCACCGGCGCCCAGGTGGAGTTGGAGGTCTTCAACGCCTTCGCGCCGATGGTCCACCTCGGCGCGCTGCAGTCGGTCGCCCAGCGGCTGGGTCTCGAGCTGCTGGGCGTGATCGCCGAGCCGTACGCTGTCGCCACCTGCCTGGATCCGGGCGAGCTGGGCGACGCCGGCGCCGTTTTCGTGGACGTGGGCGGCGGGACGACCGACGTCGCGCTGGTGCGGCAGGGCGGGATCGCCGGGACGAAGATGCTGGCGCTGGGCGGCCGCGCCTTCACCAAGGGGCTGGCCGAGCGGTTCGGCCTCTCCTTCACCAGGGCCGAGATGCTGAAGCTCGACGGCGTCGGCCGACGCACTGCCCGAGGCGGTGCCCGCGGACGCCCTGCGCGGTGCGCTGGCGGAGGACGCTGCCATCTGGCGCCGCGGCGTTGAGCTGATGATCGGCGACCTGGCCGACGGCGAGCTGCTGCCGGGACGCATCTACCTGTGCGGCGGCGGGGCGGAGCTGCCGGACGTCGCCGCGGTCCTGAGCCAGGGTGACTGGTGGCGGCGGCTGCCCGTTCTCGCGCCAGCCCCGGGTCGTGCCGCTGGGTCCCGCCGACGTCACCGGCCTGCGCGACGGGACGGGAAACCTCAGCACGCGGCAGGACGTGACGCCCATGGCCCTGGCGCACCAGGCGCTCATCCTCGACGCTCGGGCAGGCGCCGCCGAACGGGCGATGCGCTCGGCGGTCCGGAGCATGCGGCTGTGACCGCCGCCCCGGCACCCGACCAGCTCCTCTACCTGGAGCCAGACGACGAGATCACGTCCGTGATCCGGCGCCTGCGCGACGTCGATTCCGGCCGCGTTGTCCTCGTCGCATCGGGACGGACGAAGGCGACCACCAGCGCCGTGGCCCTGCGACTGCTGGCCCGCGTGGCGGCCGAGGACGGCCGCGAGATCGCGCTGGTCGCCGATCCAACCGGCCGTTCGCTGGCTGCCGAGGCAGGCATTCCCGGCCTTCGCCTCGGTCGCCGAGGCGACGGCGTACGATGGGGCCGCCGTCGCAGCTCCGCCGCCCGCGCCACGCGCACCGATCCGCGTCGTGCGCGGCGAGCCGGCTCCGGTCGCGCCTCCGGACCCCTGAGCGAACACCGGCCCGGCGGGTGCAGCCGACGTCGCGCGCGGTCGGCCCGGGCGACGAGACGCTGTCCGTGCCCGTTCCGCCACCTCCCGCCGTTACGCCGCGTCCCTCGCGCCGTGCCGTCCGCGGCCGATCGGTTCGCCTCCGTTCGGTCGTCGGCTGCCGCGCGTGGCGATCGGAGTGCTGATCGGCCTCATCCTGCTCGCCGGCGCCGCCCTGGCCGCGGTGGCCCCGGCCGCCACGATCGTCATCGAGCCGGCCAGCTTCGCCCTCGACCCGGTGACGTACACCCTGACGCTCCCGCCGAACGGGACCGACTCGGGCCAGCTGACGGCGGAGGCAGAGGGAACGGCAACCGGAACGTTCAGCGATCCGACCGCGGCGACCGGCACGGTCACGATCTACAACTACACCTACGTCACCGTCGAGATTCCGCAGGGCATGCGCGTCTCCGCCGACGGTGAGGTCTTCTTCACCACCACCGAACTCGTTATCGCTCCACCCGGCGACGTGGTCGGCCTCGGTCGGATCCAGCCGGGCCGGATCAGCGTCGGCGTCGTCGCCGAGCAGGCCGGACCGAGCGGGAACGTCGCCGCAGAGGCCATCAACCGCATCGAGAACAGCAGGGTTGATGGCTACCTGAAGGGGTTCCCGGGCCTCACCGGCCGGCGCGTCAGCAACCCGGAGCCGACCAGCGGCGGTGACAACAACGAGCAGCCGGAGGTCACCCAGGAGGACGTGAGCAGCACGGTGGCTGAGATCCAGGCCAACCTGACCGACCAGCTGCGCGGCGAGCTGGCCGAGGATCCCGGGCGCATCTACGGACCGGCCGACGCCGGCGACGCCGTGATCGACGTGCCGGACGACCTGGTCGGCCGGACGGGGGACGAGACGTTCACGCTCGGCGGAACGCTCGACTACCGGCGCGCGTACCTGGATCGCGCAGGCGTGGAGGAGGCAGCGGTCGAGCGGCTCCTCGGCGACGATTCGGTGGCCGGCGAGGGCGTGCAGGTCCTGCCCGACAGCGCGGAGGTCGAGCGTCGCGGAGGTGACGCAGGCGGGGGGGCAACTGCGTGTCCAGGTAGCGGTCCGTGCCGATGCAACATCGGCGGTTGATGTCGATGCGGTCCGCAACCAGGTGGCGGGCATGACCGGCATGGAGGCGATCGAGGCGCTTGGCGGGCTGGGCGACGTGAAGGTCAAGCTGTGGCCCGACTGGATCGACCGGATCCCGCAGCTCACCTGGCGGATCGAGGTCCGGATCGCGGGCGAGTCGCCGTCCGCCGAGGCGAGCCCGTGACCCGGGTGGTGGCGCTCGATCACGGCAGCCGCCGGATCGGGGTGGCGGTCGGCGATACCTTGACCGGCATGGCCTTCGCGCGGCCGGCCATCCGTCGCCGCAGCCAGGAGATCGACTTCGACACGATCAGCGCCCTTGCCCGCGACGAAGATGCGGAGCTGGTGGTCGTGGGCCTGCCGCGCAACATGGACGGCAGCGAAGGGCCCCAGGCCTCGGCGGCGCGGCGCTTCGGAGATCGGCTCGCGGCCATCGGCCTGCAGGTCGCCTACGTCGACGAGCGGCTCACCAGCTGGCAGGCAGCCGAGCAGCTCGCGGCCGAAGGACGACGGGCGCGACGCCAGAGCGGCGAGGTGGACTCGGCCGCGGCGCGGCTGATCCTGCAAGAATATCTGGACGCCCTGCCCCCGACCCTTCCCTCCCAGGAGACCCAATGAGCCGACCACCCGATCCCGATGTGGGACCAGGAAGAGCGCCGCAACGCCCGCATCCGCGAGCTGCGCGAGCAGCGCGAAGCCCCCGTCCGCCGCCGCCGCACCCTCCAGCCGGTCATCCTGCTTGGCTGGTTCGCCGGCGTGATCGCCCTGCTCGGCGTCCTCATCTTCCTGGGCTTCGTGGCCTTCGCGCCGACGCTGATGGCGTGGGTGGAGGAGAACCCCGGTTCGATCAAGAACGGCCTGGTGCAGGACTTCGTGGAGTGGTACAAGCCCGACGCGCTGGCCGATGAGCCCGCCGGGGGGGACGATCGCATCACCGTCACCGTCGAGCTCGGCTCCACCGACACCGAGATCGGCCGGGCAGCTCTACGACGCCGGGCTCGTACGCAGCCTGCTCTCGTTCCAGTGGGCGGTGCAGCAGGCTGAGCGCGAGGGGACCCTGGAGGCGGGCACCTACGACCTCTCGCCGGCCATGCGGCCGTCCGAGATCGTGGCGGCGCTGCGCAACGAGGCCGGCGAGGAGATCCAGATCACGCTGCAGGAGGGCTGGCGGCTGGAGGAGATGGTCGGCTACCTCGGGCTCGACCCGCCTGACGATGAACCTCGAGCAGTTCGCCAGCCTGGTCCAGCATCCACCGGCAGACCTGCTCAACGAGTTCGGATTCCTGGCCGACCTGCCGGTCGAGCGCAACCTGGAGGGCTACCTCTACCCCGATACCTACCGCGTCTACGCCAACGTCAGTGCCCGCGACCTGGTGGAGCTGCTGCTGACCACCTTCCAGACACGTTTCACGCAGGAGATCGGCCGACGGCATCGCGGCGCAGGGCCTTTCGGTGGACGAGGCCGTGACGCTGGCCAGCATCGTGGAGCGCGAGGCCGTGCTCGACGACGAGCGGCCGCTGATCGCCGGCGTCTACCTGAACCGCATCAACAACCCGGACTACCAGACGGTGGGACTGCTCAACGCGGACCCGACGCTGCAGTACGGACTGGCGACCGCCCAGTACCTGCCGGCCGGCAACTCCTTCGTCGAGGGGGTGGAGGGGACGCACCTCCCCGTCGACGACTGGGGCTCGATCGAGTGGTGGCCGCAGCTGCAGGTATCGGGCGGCGAGATCGGCGCTGATTGCCGGAGACGCTGGCCGGGTACCAGACCTACATGAACAAGGGCCTGCCGCCGGCGCCCATCGCGTCGCCACGGATGGGATCCATCGAGTCGGTCGCATTCGCCGACACCGAGAGTGGCTACTACTACTTCGTGGCCGGTTGCCCGGATGGCGTGCGCGATGGATCGCACTACTTCGCGAAGACCCTCGACGAGCAGAACGCGAACATCGCCAAGGCCAATGCGGAGTGCCCGGCGAGCTGACCAGCGCCCGGCTGGCGCGGGCACGGACGATCCTGGACGGGGAGGAGCTCGACGCGCTCCTCGTCTCGCGTCCCGCGAACAGCCGCTGGCTCGCGGGATTCGCCCTGCGACCGGGCGACGAGCAGACCTCGGGTTGGTCCGGCAGCCTGCTGTTGGGCCGCGACGTGCAGCTCGTCCTGGCCGATGCCCGCTACACCGAGCAGGCAGCCGCGGAGTGCCCGGGCTGGGAGGTGCGCCGCACCCGCGGCGAGATCGGTGACGGCCTTCCCGGTATCGCCGCGGAGCTGAAGCTGCGGCGCTTCGGCGCCGAGGCCCGGACGCTCCGCCACGCCGATTGGGCGGCGCTGGAGGCGGCGGGCCTCGAACTGGTCCCGGTCGACGATGCACTCGCCGACCTCCGCCTGCGCAAGGACGCCGGCGAGGTGGCCGCCATCGAGCGCGCCTGCGCCCTGACGGACCGATGCTTCGCGCACCTGCTCGACTGGGTCCGCCCCGGCATGACCGAGCGCCAGATCGCCTGGGAGCTGGCGGGCTGGTTCAACGCCAACGGTGCAGAGGCGCTGGCCTTCGAGCCGCTGATCCTGGTTGGGCCGCGGGCTGCGATGCCTCACGGCCAGGCCACCGATGCGACCCTGGAGCCTGGCCAGGCCCTGCTCCTGGACTTCGGCTGCCAGGTGGACGGGTATCGGTCCGACATGACCCGCACCGTCTTCTTCGGCGAGCCCGATGCCGAGACGCGACGGCGCTACGAGGCAGTCCGGGAAGCGCAGCGGCGCGCCTTCGAGGCCCTGGCCCCCGGCGTCATCGGGACCGATGTCGACGCGGCCGCCCGCGAGCACCTTGCGAACCAGGGCCTGGGGGAGGCGTTCACGCATGGGCTTGGCCACGGCATCGGCCTGGAGACCCATGAAGCACCGATGCTCCTCACCTACCGCCAGCCGCTGCAGGCAGGCATGGTCTTCACGCTGGAGCCGGGCGTCTACTTCCCGGGGGAGATGGGAATCCGCATCGAGGACGACGTGGTGCTGGAGGCGGGCGGTCCGCGTCGTCTGACGCAGACCCCAGGCGACCTGCTGGTGCTCTGAAGCCGCGCGACCCGATTCATGGGGGAATTCGGCACCCGAAGGGATTGGCGGCGTCGAGATGCCGCCACATCGGGCAATCCTGTGCGTACGGCGCACCCAGGGGTGCCGCTCGGGCGTGGGGCTGCCCGATGTCTCGCCAACCTGGCGCCGGAGCGCCTCGCCGGGCGCGAATCTGCCCGTTGCGTCGACAAGGGCGGCCAAGGATCTGGCGGCTGCGGTGCCCTATGCTTGGAGAGACCGATACCAACCCATCGGCCCAGGAGGCATTCCATTTGATCAGCACCGGCGACGTCAAGAAGGGCGTCATCATCGAGCTCGACGGGCAGCTCCTGAAGGTCCTCGACTGGACCCATATCAAGATGGCCCGCGGATCGGCCCAGGTGCGCATGAAGCTGCAGAACGTGCGCAAGGGCGACATCGTGGAGCGCACTTTCCAGGCCGGCACGCGCTGGCCGCGCGCGCGGGTCGACCAGCGCAAGGTGATGTACCTCTACAACGACGGCGACACGTACCACTTCATGGACAACGAGACCTACGACCAGTTCGCCATCAACGCGCCCATGCTCGGCGACGACGCGAAGTACCTCAAGGAGAACACCGAGGTCTTCGTCTCGATGTACGAGAGCGAGGTGCTCGGCGTGGACCTGCCGGTCACCGTCGATCTGCTCGTGACCGAGACCGAGCCCGGGTTTGCCGGCGACACCGCCACCGGCGCCAAGAAAGGAGCCACCGTCGAGACGGGACTCGTCGTCCAGGTACCGCTCTTCGTGACGGAGGGCGACACGCTGCGCATCGACACCCGTACCGGCGAGTACGTCACCCGGGTGCAGTAGCGCCGCGCTCCCGTCGCGCTCCACCCTGCTGATCGTCCATCGCGCCACAGGCGTAACGTAACCGCCAATGAACGACCAGCCGAGCCTGTGGGACGCCGTCCCGGCACCCGAACCCGACGAGATGCTTCCGCTCGGGCGGCCGGCGCCGCGTGTCCTGCGCGTCAGCGAGCTGAACCGCCGCATCCGCACGCTCCTGGACGCCGATCCGGCGCTGGCCGACGTCTGGGTGGAGGGCGAGGTTTCGCAGCCTTCGTTCCCGCCCAGCGGTCACTGCTTCTTCACCCTGAAGGACGCCGCAAGCCAGGTCCGCGCCGTGCTCTTCCGCGAGGAGCTCGCCGCCGCGAACGTGCGGCCGGAGCACGGGATGCAGGTCGTCGTCCACGGCCGGCTGCGTGCCTACGAGCCGCAGGGTGTCTACCAGCTCTACGTGTCGACCCTGACGCCGGCGGGCGCCGGCGACCTGCATCAGCGCTACGAGGCGCTGCGTGCCAGGCTGGCGGCGGAGGGCCTCTTCGAGGAGGGGCGCAAGCGGCCGCTGCCACGCTGGCCACGGAGGATCGGCGTGGTGACCTCGCCGGTGGGCGCCGTGTGGCGCGACATCGGCAACGTCGTGCGGCGCCGCTACCCGATGGTCGAGCTCGTCCTCTCGCCGACGATCGTGCAGGGCGCGACGTCTGCCGGCGCCATCGTGCGGGCGCTGCAGCGCGCCTACGCCCAGCCTGGCCTGGACCTCGTGATCCTGGCCCGCGGCGGCGGATCGCTCGAGGACCTGTGGTCGTTCAACGACGAACGGGTGGTGCGGGCCGTGGCGGCCGCACCGGTCCCGATCATCGTCGGCGTGGGCCACGAGAGCGATGTGACGCTGGCAGACTTCGCGGCCGACGTCCGGGCGCCAACGCCGTCCGCGGCCGCCGAACAGGCGGTGCCGGACCTGGCCCAGTTCCCCGCCATCCTGGCCCGGTTCCGGGAACGGGCATCGGCGGCCCTGCTGGCGTCCGCCACGGGGAGGCGCCAGCTGCTGGCCGCGGAGGGGCGAGCCCTGGCCCGCCTGGCACCGGACGTCGGGGCGGCGCGCCAGCGAGCTGCCGACCTGCTCGACCGTGGCCACCGGGCGCTGGCCGTGCGTGCAGAGCGAGACCGGGCGAGCCTGGCCGCACTTGCCGACGGCCTCCGCACGCTGTCGCCTGCTGCCACGCTGGAGCGTGGCTACGCGATTGCCCGGCTGGCCGACGGCAGCGTGGTGCGCGATCCGGACCAGGCGCCGGCCGGGAGCGGCGTCACCGTGTCGGTCGCGCGCGGTACCCTGCAGACGCGCGTCGAATCGACCGTTGCGGGCGCGCCGCTCGAGGAGCCGACCGATGACCGATGACCGCTCGCAGGTGGAGGACCTGGCTGCACGCCCGTTCGACGAGCTGATCGGGGAGCTGCAGCGCATCGTCCAGGCGCTCGAGGCCGGCAACCTGCCGCTCGAGGAGGGGATCGCCCGCTACCGCCGCGGACTGGAGCTCCACGCCGCGTGCGAGGCGCGGCTGCGCGAGGCGGAGCTGATCATCACGCAGCTCGGCCGCGGCGTGGAGGCGGAGCACGACGACCCGCAGGAGGCAGGCACCTGAGCGCGCACCTGAGCGCGCTGCCGATCGGCTGGCGCATCCGCTCCGCGGTCGCATCGGACGCCTCCCGCCTCGCGCGGCTGACCACGCAGCTGGGCTACCTCGCGGAGGCGGGCGACATCGCGCTGCGCCTGGGCCCCATCAGCGCCGATCCCGACGGCTGCCTGCTCGTCGCCGCGGATCCGGCCGACGTGGCGACCGGCTGGCTGCACGTGCAGCTCAAGCACGGCCTGACCGTCGCCGCTCACCGCACAGGTCATGGGCCTGGTGGTCGACGACGAGCACCGCAGCGCCGGCATCGGCGGCGCGCTGCTCGAGGCGGCGGAGGCCTGGGCGCTCGATCGTGGCTGCGCCGACCTGCTGGTGGCGACGCGCGTCACGCGGGAGCGAGCGCACGGCTTCTATCGGCGGCACGGCTATGCGCTGCTCAAGACGAGCCACTGTTTCAGCAGGCGGCTGGCGTGACCCGGTGTCGACGGGACACGGGGTCGGCCCGTCAGACCTGGCGCCGGCCCGGCATCGGTCTATACTTTCGCGCGCATTTCCCCTGGAGTCTTCCGTGGCGATCCTCGACACCCTGAACGATCCCGCCCAGCTTCGCGGCCTCAGCCCGGACGAGCTCGAGGCGCTCGCCGGCGAGCTTCGCGAGAAGATGATCCGCACCGTGCACCGGACCGGCGGCCACCTGGCCAGCTCGCTCGGCACGGTGGAGCTGACCCTGGCCCTGCACCGCGTCATGGACTCGCCGCGCGACCGGCTGGTATGGGACACCGGGCACCAGGCCTACGCGCACAAGCTGCTCACCGGGCGCGCTGGCCGAGTTCCACACGCTGCGCCAGATCGGCGGCGTCGGCGGCTTCCCGCGCCGCAGCGAGAGCGAGCACGACGTCTTCGACGGCGGGCACGCCGGGACCGGGGTCAGCATCGGCATCGGCCTGGCGGCGGCGCGCGACCTCAAGCCGTCGGGCGACCCGGCGCGGGGCCAGCGCATCGCGGTGATCGTGGGCGACGCGGCGCTGCAGAGCGGGCTGACGCTGGAGGCGCTGAACCACCTGGGCCATGCGCGGCATCGGCTGCTCATCGTGCTCAACGACAACGAGATGAGCATCAGCCCGTCGGTCGGCGGCCTCTCGACTCGCCTGAACAAGCTGCGCCTGACGCGCGCCTACCAGGAGACGAAGTCGGCCACGCAACGGCTGCTGCCGCGCGTTCCGCTGGTCGGCAAGCCCGCGTTCGACGTCCTCGGCTGGGCCAAGGAGGGCTTCAAGCGCACCTGGGCATCGGTCGGCTTCTTCGAGGACATGGGGATCACCTACATCGGCGTGCTTGACGGGCACGACATCGGCGAGCTGGAGGAGACCTTCGAGCGGGCGTTCGCGATCGGCGGGCCGGTCCTCGTCCACGTCAAGACGATCAAGGGCCGCGGCTACGCGCCGGCCGAGCAGGACAGCATCTCCTTCCACGGCGCCAGCCTGCCGCCGGTCGACCTGACGCTGATCGATCCGACCGAGGAGCCGCTCCCGGCCGAGACCGCGCCGCAGCGCAAGCCGAAGACCTACACGCAGACCTTCGTGGAGGAGCTCATCCGCCTGGCGGAGGCCGATGACCGCATCTGCGCCATCACCGCCGGCATGCCGAGCGGCACCGGCCTGTCGCGCTTCGGCGAGCACTTCCCGCGGCGCCTCTTCGACGTCGGCATCGCGGAGCAGCACTCGGTGACCATGGCCACCGGCATGGCGCTGGCCGGCATGCGGCCGGTGGTGGCCCTCTACTCGACCTTCAGCCAGCGCGCCTACGACCAGCTGGTCCACGACGTCTGCCAGAACGACGCGCCGGTGCTGCTGGCGATCGACCGCGCCGGCCTGGTGGGGGAGGACGGCACCAGCCACCAGGGCATGTTCACCCTCCCGGCGCAGCGATCGCTGCCGAACCTGGTGATCGGCTCGCCGAAGGACGAGCAGGAGCTGCGCGACATGGTCGTGACCGCCATGCAGCCACGACGGCCCGATCTCGCTGCACTACCCGCGGGACCACGGCGAGGACCTCCCCGACCGCCAGGGAGCGCCGCTCGAGATCGGCCGGGCGGAGGTCCTCCGCGATGGCGGCGACCTGCTCCTGGCCGGCTTCGGCCCGATCGTGCAGCGGCTCCTGGAAGTGGCTCGCCGGCTCCAGGATGAACGCGGGCTGAGCGCGACCGTCGTGAACGCTCGCTGGGCGAAGCCGCTCGACGAAGTCGCGCTGGCGGCCCACGCCGCGGGAAAGCGGCTGGTCGTCACGGCGGAGGAGTCGGCGGCGATGGGCGGTTTCGGCGACGGCGTGCTGGACGCGTTGAATCGCGCCGGCAGCAGGACGCCGCTGCTGAAGGTGGCGCTGGCCGAGGGCTTCGTGCACCACGGGGCGGTGGATGACCTGAGGCGCCAGCAGCGCATCGACGCCCAGGGCATCTTCGAGCAGGTCGCCGAGGCACTGGGGCGGCTGCCGGAGGCCGGGGTGGCGGAGGGCGCCGGAGCCCGCTGAGCCGACGGAAGAGCCGCCTATCATCGGTGGCATGGCCCGCATCCGCCTCGACCAGCTGCTCGTCGAGCGTGGCATTGCGCGGTCGCGAGCGGAGGCGCAGGCCCTGATCCTCGCCGGCAAGGTGCTGCTGCAGGGTGCGCCGGGACACGTGCTCAAGCCCGGCCAGCAGGTGGCGCCGAACGCATCGATCTCGCTCGTCGAGCAACCACGCTGGGCGAGCAGGGCGGGCGAGAAGCTGGAGGCGGCGCTGGAGGCGTTCGAGATCGTCGCACGCGGCCTCACCTGCCTCGACGCCGGGGCTTCGACCGGGGGCTTCACCGACGTCCTGCTCGCCAACGGCGCTCGCCGCGTCTTCGCCGTGGACGTCGGCCGCGGGCAGCTGATCGATCGCCTGCGTCGCGACCCGCGCGTCGTGAGCATGGAGCGAACCAACCTGCGCACCCTCGCGGACCTGCCCGAGCCGGTGCAGCTCGCCACGCTGGACCTCTCGTTCATCTCGCTGCGGCTGGTGCTGCCGTCCGTGCGCCGGCTCCTCGTCGCAGAGGGGAGCGTGGTCGCGCTGGTCAAGCCGCAGTTCGAGGCCGGCCGCGAGGCGGTCCCGCGCGGCGGGGTGGTTCGCGACGCCGGCGTGCATCGGACGGTGCTGGAGCGGACCGGGACCGACGCGCGTGCGGCGGGATTCGGGCTGGCAGGGCTGATCCGATCGCCGTTGACCGGGACCGATGGCAACGTCGAGTTCCTCGCCCACCTCGGTGCGGCACCCGGCCTGGATGACGATGCCTGGGACGCCGCCGTGGATGCGGCTGTCGCTTCCGCCGGATAGGCGCGGCGTACTACGATGCGCCACGAGATGAGGAAGCGGGACGCCCGGCCGAACGCCGAGCAGCTGAGCGTCGGCTTCGAGGGCCTGGAGGTCGTTGCGCCCCAGGGTCCCGAGCCGGGGCCTGACACGATGCGGCAGATCGTCTCGCTGCGCATGCCGGATGCGCTCCTCGAACGGATCGAGGCGGCGGCGCGCTCACGCGGCATCTCGCCTTCGAGCCTGATGCGGACCCTGATCGCCTCGGGGCTGGATCGATCCTACGCGGCCGTCCAGGACGACGTCGCGGCCGAGATCGCTGCCCTGCGACGCCAGGTGACAGAGATCGCCCTCCGCCTGGGCGCGCCGGAAGCGACCGGCGACGTGCCGGGCGGCGACTGAATGCGCTTCGGCTTCGCGCACAACCCCACCAACCCCGACGCGCAGGCGGCGCTGGCCCGTGCCAGCTCGTGGTGCCGCGAGCACGAGGTCGAGTTCTGGGAGAGCCCGGCCGAGGATGCGGAGCGGATCAGCGCCAGCTGCCCCGGCAGCGACGCGGTCTGCGTGCTGGGCGGCGACGGCACCTTCCTCCGCAGCGCCCAGGCGATCGGCGACAGCGCCGTCCCGGCCGTGGGCATCAACCTGGGGCGCGTGGGCTTCCTGGCCAAGGTGGAGACCGACGACCTGGAGAAGGCCCTCGGGCAGGTCCTCGCCGGCGACTACGCCGTGGAGGACCGGCTGCGGATCGCGGCGAGCGTGGTGCGGCGCGACGGCACGTCCGAGACCCACCCGTGCCTCAACGAGGTCGTGATGGCTCGCGGCCGCCGCGTCCGGATGATCCAGGTGACGGTGGAGGTCAGCGGCAGCCATCTCGCCACTTACGTGGCAGACGGCGTGGTGGTGGCAACCCCGACCGGCTCGACGGCCTACTCCTTCTCGGCCGGCGGCGCCATCCTCGATCCGCGGCTGCGGAACATGATCATCACCCCGGTCGCCGCCTATCTCTCGTCGCTGCACAGCGTGGTGGCCGGCGAGGAGCACGCCGTGACCCTGCAGCTGCGCCACGCGCCGTCGGAGGCGATCGTCTCGTTCGACGGGCAGCGCGACCTGCCGCTGGGGGAGGGGGACCGCGTCGAGGTCCGGGCGCTGCGGGATCCCTTCCGCATGCTGGAGCCCGCCGGGGCCACGCCCTTCTACGACCTGCTCCGGACCAAGGCATCCCGCCTGCCGTACTAGGGAGGCTTCTCAGGAGACCGATGTCGCTGGTCGAGCTCACCGTCGAGAACCTTGCCGTGATCGAGCACGTCAGGCTGCCCCTGTCCCGCGGCTTCACGGTGCTGACCGGCGAGACGGGAGCCGGCAAGTCGCTGCTGGTCGACGCGCTCGCGCTGGCGCTCGGCGCGCGCGCCACGTCCGACCAGGTCCGCACCGGGACCGACGCCACGCGGGTCGAGGCGATCTTCGACGAGGTCACGGTGGGCGACGACGAGCCGCTGGCCGATGTCCTCTCGGGCGCCGATGGGATGGCCATCGTGCGACGCGAGGTGTCGGCCGATGGACGGTCGCTGGTGCGCGTGAACGACCGCAGCGTCACGGTGGGCGGGCTCGCGGCACTCGGGGCCCGGCTGGCCGAGATCCACGGACAGCACGAGCAGCAGCGCCTGCTGGCACCGGACCGCCAGCTGGAGCTGCTCGACCGCCACGGCGGACTGGACGCGCGGCGCGAGGCGGTCGGCGAGGCCTACCGGGCATGGCGAGCCACGCTTGCCCGCGCCGCCGAGCTGCTGACCGATGCGCATGAGCTGGCGCGACGCGTGGAGCTGCTGACGCACCAGGTCGAGGAGATCACCGCGGCCGGCCTGCGGCCCGGCGAGGACGAGGAGCTGGAACGGCAGCTGCGCGCCGCCACGCATGCCGAGGCCATCGCCCGTGGCGCCGATGTGGCGGTCCGCGCGCTGCGCGATGAATCGGCTGCGCTGGACGCGCTCCGCATCGCGCGGGCCTCGCTGGGCCAGGCCGCAGGGCTCGATGAGCGGTTCGCGCCACTCGAGGAGCGTGCCGCAGGGCTCGAGGCCGAGGCCACGGAGCTCGCCCGCGACGTCGAGGCGGCCGCCGAGCTGGTGGATCTCGACCCCGCCAGCCGCGCAGCAGCCGAGGAACGCCTGGAGCTGATCTACGATCTGAAGCGCAAGTACGGCGAGAGCGTCGAAGCCGTGCGGCGCTTCGGCGAGGAGGCGGGCGCCGAGCTGGAGCGGCTCTCCGACCAGGCCGGCCTGCGCGAACGGCTGCGCGCGGACGAGGAGCAGCGACGATCCGAGCTGCAGCGGGAGGCAGGCCTGCTGACCGACGCACGCCGGGTGGCCGCCGCGACGCTTTCCGCCTCCGTCAACGCGGAGCTGCCGCCGCTCGGGCTGCCGGCCGATGCGTTCGGCGTCGAACTGGAGCCGGCCGATGTCGGTGCTCGCGGAGCGGAGCGCATCACGTTCACCTTCGCGCCCAACGCCGGCGAGCCGGGCCGTCCGCTGGGTCGCATCGCGTCAGGCGGTGAGGCGAGCCGGCTCTCCCTGGCACTGAAAGTCGTCCTCGCGGCGGCGGACGAAACGCCGGTCCTCGTCTTCGACGAGGTCGATGCCGGCATCGGCGGACGGCACGCCACCGCACTCGGCCAGCGCCTTCGTGACCTCGCCGCGTTCCACCAGGTCCTTTGCGTGACGCACCTCGCGCAGGTCGCCGCCTTCGCGGACCAGCACGTCCACGTCGGCAAGCAGGTGAGCGACGGGCGCACCGTGGCCGCCGCGGTCGTCCTGGAGGGAGCGCGACGCTCGGAGGAGCTCGCCGCGATGCTCGCCGGCGAGGGTGCCGGCGCCGAAGCGCAGGCCGCGGCGGAGGCACTGCTGCGCTCCGCGAGCGGCTGATGGCCGCGGACCCGGCGCTGGTGTCGGCCATCGAGGCCTTCCTGGTGGAGCTGCGCGTCGAGCGCGGCCTCTCGCCCCTGACCGTGTCCGCCTACCGGCGCGACCTGGCGCAGTTCGCGGTCGTGGCCGGACGGGGTTGGACGAGCGACCCCACGCCGCTACATGTGTTCATCGATGGCCTGCGGCGCGCTGGGCGTCGGCCAACGACTCAGGCGCGCAAGGTGGCCGCCGTGCGCAGCTTCTATGGCTTCGCGCTGCGAGAAGGGCTGGCCCAGCGTGACGTGGCGTCGCTGGTCGATGCGCCACGCCCGGGCAGCTACCTGCCCGACGTCCTGGACCAGGACCAGGTCGCGCTGGTCCTCGACGCGCCGCCGGCCGACACGCCGGCCGGCGTGAGAGATCGAGCCATCCTCGAGCTGCTCTACGCCTGCGGCCTGCGGGTCAGCGAGCTGACCGGCCTGGACCTCGATCGGCTCGACCTGCCGAACCTGCAGGTCAGGGTCATCGGCAAGGGCAACCGGGAGCGGCGCGTGCCGATGGGGGAACCGGCGCGGGAGCGCCTGCATCAGTACATCACCGGTCCGCGCCAGGCCTGGACGGCTGGAAGGCCCTCCGCGGCGGTGTTCGTCAGCCAGCGCGGCCGTCGCCTCACGCGCGAGTCGGTGTGGCGGCTGGTTCGTCACTGGACCGAAGCGGCAGCGGTGGGCGGGCACGTCACACCACACACCTTCCGGCACAGCTTCGCCACTCATCTGCTGGAGGGTGGGGCCGACCTGCGCGTGGTCCAGACGCTGCTCGGCCATGCTAGCATCAGCACCACCCAGCTCTACACGCACCTTACCGGGGAGCGCCTGCGCGAGGTTTACCAGCGGGCGCATCCGCGAGCCTGAGCCACACCACGGGTGAGCAGCGGAGCACCAGCATGAGCTACGCCAGGCACCTCCTCAGCCGCGGCGAGGAGGTCATCTTCGAAAGCCGTCAACACTGGTTCGCAGTGGTGGCGCAGACCTGGCTCTACATCGTCATCGCCGTCCTCGCCTTCGCCGTCCTGATCTGGACCTCCACCAGCGACGCGAACAGCGTCATGTCGATCATGCAGATCGCCTCGCTGCTGGCTCTCGTGGTCTCGCTGGCGCTCATCGGCCTGAAGATCTGGGCCTGGCGCAACCAGGAGTTCCTGGTCACCAACAGGCGCGTGCTGAAGGCGGAGGGCATCTTCAACAAGTACATGCGCGACTCCAGCCTCGAGAAGGTGAACGACGCGCACCTGACGCAGAGCTGGATCGGGCGCATCTTCGACTTCGGGACGCTGGACATCCTCACCGCCGCGGAAGAGGGGCCCGGCGCGGTCGAGGATTTCGTGCTGCTCGACGAGCCGGTCAAGTTCAAGATCGCCATGCTGAACGCCAAGGAACAGCTGGAGTTCCCCGAGCTGGCCCGTGCCGCACCGCAGCGTCCTGGACCGGCCCCACAGCTGCAGCGAGCCGAACCGATGCCCCCCCGCGCGGGCTCCGATCGCGTGCACGAGGTGCGCGACGAGGCGGCCGGCTCGGACCCCATGCCGGCTGTCGCGCCGGCCGGCGCCGCGTCCCCGATGCCCGGGCCGTCCCCGATGCCCGGGGCATCTCCGGCGCCACCGCCTGCTCCGTCCGCGGCGGACCAGCTCTCGGCGACGCTGGAGAGCCTCGCCAGCCTGCGCGATCGTGGCCTGATCACCCCGGAGGAATACGACGCCAAGAAGCACGAGCTGCTGGAGCGGATGTAGGTGACGGAGGTCCGCCGCGGCGCCCTGCCCGACGGCCTCTTCGGGGCCGAGCTGGAGCGGCGCATCCGGGAGGCTGCCGCCCATGTCGCGACGCGCCTGGAATCCGAGCCGAGGGTGGCTCGTCCGCGTATCGCATTCGTCCTTGGATCCGGCCTGGGCGGCGTCGTGGAGCTGCTCGACCGCGAGCCACAGGTCAGGATCGCCTACCGCGACATCCCGAACGTGCCCGACGCAGAGGTGGAGGGCCACGCCGGCGAGCTGGTTGCCGGCCTGGTCGCCGGCACGCCGGTCATCCTGCTCTCCGGGCGCGCCCATCCGTACGAGGGATGGAGTCAGCGGCAGTCGACACTGCTGCTGCGCGCCTGCCTCTCGCTGGGCGTCGAGCTCGTGGTGCTCACCAACGCCGCGGGCGGCCTGAACCCCGAGTTCGAGCCCGGCGACGTCATGCTGATCAACGACACGATCAACCTCTCCGGCGAGAACCCGCTGGTCGGCCCCAACCTGGATGCCTTCGGGCCTCGCTTCCTCGCCATGGCCGATGCGCTCGATGCCGGTCTGCGCGAGAAGGCGCGAGCGGCCAGCGAGCGCATCGGGGTGCGGCTTCGGGAGGGCGTCTACCTCATGCTCTCCGGCCCCGCGTACGAGACCCGCGCAGAGCTGCGCATGCTGCGGACGCTCGGCGCGGACGCGGTAGGGATGTCGACGGTCCACGAGCTGCTGGTGGCACGCCACATGGGCGTGCGAGTGCTCGGCTTCAGCCTCATCACCAACAAGGCGACGCCGGACATGGAGGGCGAGGTGACGCACGAAGAGGTGCTCGCCATGGGACCGATCGGCGCAGGCCGGCTGGTGCGCATTCTCGGCGAGCTCTTGCCGGAGCTCGGCTAGGTGCTCTTCGCGAACAACGAACCGGCGGCGCTGGTCGGGATCATCGTCGCCCTCGTGGTGGGCCTCACCTTCCACGAGTTCAGCCACGCGTTCGTCGCCGACCAACTGGGAGACCATCGACCGCGCGCGCTCGGGCGCGTGAGCCTTAACCCGGTCCGGCACATCGAACCGATGGGCGCGCTCATGCTGCTGATCGTCGGCTTCGGCTGGGCGAAGCCGGTGCCCATCAACCCCGCGGCGCTGCGACCGGGACGCCGCGCCATGAGCGTTGTGGCGCTGGCCGGTCCGCTCGCCAACGTGGTCGTGGCGGTCGCCGCGGCAATCATCTTCCGGCTGCTCGACGGGCTGGGCGTTTCCGGCTTCCCGCTCGCCGCTGCCGGGTTCACGGTCCTCTTCAACTTCGCCCTGGCGATCTTCAACCTAGTGCCGATTCCGCCGCTCGACGGCTACAACGTGGTCCTGCCCTTCCTGCCGCCGCGGACCGCATGGCAGGTGCAGCGCTACGCGCAGTACGGGATGTTGCTGCTGCTCGCGCTGATCCTCGTGCCGTACGTGACCGGCGGCCCCGGGCCGCTGCGGCTCATCTTCACGTGGGCGGCGTGGCTGACGGGGCTGCTCATCGGTGCATAGGGTCACCCAGTTCTTCGGCCACCTCACCGCGCGTGTCAGCCGCGACGACGAGGCCCTGGCCCGCGGGCTGCTGCCGGCGGCAGCCTGGCCGCTCTTCGCCGCGATGCCGGTCGCGGACCGGCGGCACGGACTGGACGTGGCGGTCCGACTGCTGGCGTCCGGGCACGACGATCGCGATCTGCTCGCCGCGGCGCTGCTGCACGACGCCGCCAAGGGCCACCGGATGCGCCTCTGGCATCGCGTCGCCGGTGTCCTGCTCGAGGCGGCTGCGCCACGCCTGCTGGCGCGCCTCGCCTCGCCTGATCCCGCCTCGTGGCGCCACCCGTACCACCTCTACCTCCACCACGAGGCCCTGTCGGCCGATGCCGCCCTAGCCGCCGGTTGCTCCCAACGCACCGCGAGCTTGATCCGTGGTGACGTTGCGGAGGTCGATGTGCAGCTTGCGGACGCACTGCACGCGGTCGACGAGGCATCGTAGGCGCCGATGAACCTGCAGCCGATTCCCATCGAGTCCGCGCCCGCCCCCGAGGCGGACGCATTCGAGCTGCAGCTCGAGGTCTTCAGCGGTCCGCTGGACCTGCTGCTCCACCTCATCGAGTCGCGGCAGCTGGACGTGGTGACGGTGCCGCTGTCGGAGCTGGCCGATGCCTACGTCGCGTACCTCGCCCGGCACGCCGTGGCGCCGGCCCAGCTCGCCGACTTCATCGCGGTCGCCTCGCAGCTCATCCTGCTCAAGTCGCGTCGCGTGCTCCCCGGTGAGCCTCTGCCGGCGGCTGCCGACGCCGACGACGAGCCGGATGAGGAGGAGCTCCGCCGCCGGCTGATCGAGTACCGCGCCCTGCGCGACGCTGCCCGGGCGCTCGGCCAGCGCGATGGCATGGCGCCCACCTTCCGCCGCGAGCCTCGCGAATCGGACCTGCCGGAGGCTCCGTCCGAGCCGCTCCCCGCGGCCGTGCTCGCCGGGGCGCTCGATCGCCTGGCCGCGATCCCCGAGCCGGTGGCCCCGGCGCCCGAGATCATCAAGCGCGAGGTGACGATCGCCATGCAGCTTGCGGCGCTGCGGGCCGCGATGGCGGGTCGCGGACGCGTGATCCTGCAGCAGCTGCTGGCCACGTGCCAGTCACGCACCCAGGTCACCGTAACCATGCTGGCCATGCTCGAACTGGTGCGTCGTCGCCAGGCGACGGTCCGCCAGGACGAGCTCTTCGGGCCGATCCTGGTGGAAGCGACTCCAGAGGGGGGCATTCGGTGACCCGTCCCGACGAGCATGGTGCGTTCCTCGAGGCGCTGCTCTTCATCGCCGAACGCCCGCTGGCGACCGCGGAGGTCGCCGAGCTGGCCAGCATTCCGGTCGTCCAGGCGGAGGCGAGCCTGGCTGCGCTGGGCGAGGACCTCTCGGAGGATGGGCGCGGCCTCCGCCTGCAGCGCATGGACGACGTCTGGCAGCTCGTCACCGCTCCGGAGGTCGGCGCTCGGCTGGCGGCCTACGCCGCCCGCGAGGAGGCACGCCTGAGCCCGGCGGCACTCGAGGCGCTCGCGGTGGTCGCCTACCGCCAGCCGTGCACGCGGGCGGACGTGGAGCGCGTGCGTGGCGTCGACTCCGACTACGTCATCCGTTCGCTCCTGCATCGGCGCCTGGTGGTGGAGGTCGGCCGCCGCGATGCTCCGGGGCGTCCCATGCTGTTCGGCACCACCTTCACCTTCATGGAGCGTTTTGGCCTGACCAGCCTGGAAGAGCTGCCGCCGCTCTCGTCGGCAGCTGCCGCGGCCACGGCTCTCGCGTCGATGGCCGAGCAGGACGGCGAGGCCGATGCCAGCTGAACGCCTGCAGAAGGTCCTCGCCCAGGCCGGCATCGCATCGCGGCGCGGCAGCGAGGAGCTGATTGCCGCTGGCCGGGTGACGGTGAACGGCAGCCCCGCGACCCTGGGTCAATCCGCCGACGCCGCCGTGGATAGCATCAGCGTGGACGGACGCCCCATCGGCCGAGCCGAGAACCTGGTCCACTACGCCGTCCACAAGCCGGCGGGCTACGTCTCTTCCTCCAGGGACGAGCGCGGGCGCAAGTCAGCGGTGCGGCTCCTTCGCGGTCGCGGTCGACCTTCCGGCGCAGGCAACGCTGAGCGGCTGTGGCCGGCGGGTCGCCTGGACGTGGAGTCGGAAGGACTCCTCGTCCTCACCAACGACGGCGCGTGGGCCAACCGCTTTCTCCACCCCCGCTACGGCGTCGAGCGCGAGTACGCGGTCCTCGTCGACCGACCACCCGATGCCGACCAGGTCGCGGCAATGCTGGGAGGGGTCAAGCTGAGCGATGGTCCCGCACGCTTCCTTTCGCTCGCGGTCGAGGACCCGCCCCCCGAAGTCGAGATCGGCGGCCAGCCTGGGACCTGGCTGCGGGTGAAGGTCGCTGAAGGGCGCAAGCGGGAGGTGCGCCGGATCCTGGCGGCCGTGCGTCTGCGCGTTCAGCGGCTGGTGCGGACCAGGTTCGGATCGCTAACCGTGGACGGGCTCGAACCCGGGGCCTGGCGCGAGCTGCGCCCCGAAGAAGTGTCCGCCCTCAGCGCCGATCCCGCCCTCGCCGCCGGCTCCGGGAGCGCCGCGGGCCGCGGCCATGCACTGACGGTGGCGATCGACGGGCCATCCGGTTCAGGCAAGAGCACGGTCGGGCACGCGCTCGCGACGCGGATCGGGGCGACGTTCGTCGACACCGGGCTCATGTATCGCGCCCTGACCCTGGCGGCGCTGCGGCGGGGCGCCGACGTGGACGACGGCGATGCGCTCGGGCGCCTGGCCCGCGAGGTATCGATCACCGTCCGGAAGCCGGCGGCAACGCAGCCGAACCGGCGCGAGACGGTCCTGCTCGACGGCGAGGACGTGACCGACGAGGCGAGGACGCCGCGGGTCGATCGCGCCGTGAGCGCCGTGAGCCGGCACGCTGCCGTTCGCGGGGAGATGCTGGAGGTCCAGCGTCGGACGGCCGCGCGGGGAGACACCGTGATGGTTGGCCGGGACATCGGGACGGTGGTGCTCCCCGACGCCACGCTGAAGGTGTTTCTCACCGCGTCCCCGCACATGCGCGCCGCGCGGCGCGCCGCGGAGATGGGTCGACCGGACAGGATCGACGCCTACCGAGCCGAGATCGAACAGCGCGACGAGGTGGACGCTGGCCGCGAAGTGGCTCCGCTTCGCCAGGCGGATGACGCGATGGTCCTCGACACGGGGGAGCTGGGCGTCGATGCCTGCGTGGACGCCATCTCGGACCGGCTTCCGAGCGATCGGCCGTCGAAGGATCGCGCCGCGGGCGCTTCCGCCCATGGATGACCTGCCCACCTGGTTCTTCCACCCGGGGGCGGTCCTGAGCAGCTGGCTGCTCTGGCTGGTGGGTCCGGGCAGGGTCGAGGGGCTCGAGAACGTCCCACGCCAGGGTGCCTACCTGGTGGTCGCCAACCACTGCTCGAACTTCGACCCGCCGTTCCTCGGATGGGCGGTCGGACATAAGACGGGGCGCGTGGTCCACTTCCTGGCCAAGGACGAGATGCGCCACTGGCCGGTCGCCGGCTGGTTGGCCCATTCGGCCGGCGCCTTCTTCGTGCGCCGCGGCGAGGCGGATCGGGCGGCGCAGCGCCTGGCACTCGAGCTGCTCGAGGCTGGCCGACCGCTGGCCGTCTTCCCCGAGGGGACGCGCAGCCGAGATGGCGTGCTGGGCGATGGTCGCCTGGGAGCCGCGATGCTCGCCATGCGCACCGACGTGCCGGTCCTGCCCGTCGGGATCTCAGGCACGCACCGCATCTTCCCCGGTCGCAGCCGGTGGCCGAACCGCAGCAGGGTCACGTTCAGGATCGGTCCCACCTTCGAGCTGCCGCACAGCGACGGGCTGGACCGCGCGGCCCTGCGCGGGGGAACGGAGCGGATCATGAGCGAAATCGCCGCCCTCCTGCCCGAGCCGCAGCGGGGCAAGTGGGGGAGCCCTTCGAGCTGACCGCCGCCGGCATGCTGGCGGCTGGCACGAGACTGGCGCCTGCTGGCCCGCATGGCTTCCAACCAGTCAAGCACGCAGGGTGAACAGGGGAGAGCCGATGCCGGCGAGATCGGCCGCCGCGTCGCGATCTCCTCACTGACATGGGGCCTGGTGTGGCTGGGCCTCATCATCCTCGCCTTCCTCGCCTGGCAGCTCCGCGTGGTGCTGGCGATGGTCTTCCTGGCCATCCTGCTCGCCGCGGCGATGCGCAACCCGGTGCGCATAATCGAGGGCTGGGGACTGCCGCGCGTCGCCGGCGTGGCGATCAGCTACCTCCTGTTGCTTGCGGTGCTTGGCCTGGGAATCTGGCTCATCGTGCCGCCGCTGGTGGAGCAGGCGAGCAGCTTCGTGCAGAACCTGCCGGACACCATCGACCGGCTGCTCGGCTGGGTGCGCGACACCGCTGCACCGGTCCTGCCCCGCGACGCGGTCCAGCAGGCGATCGATGGCGTCCGCTCGAGCCTCGACCAGTTCCTGCCTGGCATCCAGTCCGCGCTGCAGGTGCCGCTCGTGGTGGTCGGCGTGCTCATCAACGTGGTGCTGATCCTCTTCCTCAGCGCCTTCCTGATCCTGGACGGCCAGTCGATGTGGGACGCAATCCTCGGCTACGTCCACCCCGACCGCCGCCAGCGAATGCGCGCGATCGGTGACTCGGTCATGGGCAAGCTCGGCTCGTACGTCATCGGCCAGCTCGTGATCATGACCTTCACCGGCGTCGGCTCGGCGCTGGGGATGCTCATCATCGGCGTGCCGTACGTCCTGCCGCTGGGCTTCCTCGCCTTCATCACCGAGGCGATCCCGCTGGCGGGGCCGTGGATCGCCGGCATCCCCATCACGCTGGTCGCCTTCGCGCAGAGCCCGCTGCAGGGCATCTTCATGGGCGCCTGGATCCTGGCGCTGCAGCAGGTGGAGGGCTACGTGATGGTGCCCATCGTCCAGAAGCGGGCGATCCAGGTCTCGTCGACCATCGTGCTGCTGGCGGTCGTCGCCGGCGGGGCGGTGGCTGGCGTCCTCGGCGCGCTCATCGCCATCCCGCTGGTGGCCGTCTCCCAGGTGATCATGCGCGAGGTCGTCCTGCCGGCGCGCCGTCGCACCTGGCAGGACGGCCAGCCGGAGGCCCACGACGGAGCGTCAGCCGACGAGCCTGACTCGGAAGCTTGATCTCGATACACTGGAGCCGATGGTGATCGAGACCCCGACACGACCCGACGTCCGCATCGCGGAGCGCGCCGGCTTCTGCTACGGCGTGCGCCTGGCGATCGACAAGGCGAAGCACGCCCGAGAGCAGGGGCACGAGGTGACCACGCTCGGTCAGCTGGTGCACAACCCGGGCATCAAGGCCGATCTCTCCGACCGTGGCATCCGCACCGCCGACCTCGCCGACGAGGTGGAGGGTGGGACGCTCGTCATCCGTGCCCACGGTGTCCCCGCCACGGAGATGGAGAAGCTGCGCGGCAAGGAGGGCGGGCTCGAGGTCATCGACGCCACCTGCACCTGGGTGCTGCAGTCCCAGAAGGCCGCGAAGGAGCTGGCGGAGGCCGGCTACACCGTCTGCATCATCGGCCACGAGGACCATCCCGAGGTCAAGGGCGTCCGCTCGTACGCCGGTGAGAACCACGTGGTGGTCGACGACGTGGATCGGTCCACCTGGGAGCGCGTACCGCGCACCAAGAAGCTGGGCGTGCTCAGCCAGTCGACCATCCTGCCCCACAAGCTGGAGGAGTTCGCCGCCTTCTGCCTGCGCCGATGCCACGACCTGCGCGTCGTCAACACCGTCTGCCCGGTGACCCTGACCCGCCAGGACGACAGCGTGAAGCTCGCGGCCGAGGTCGACGCCATGGTGGTCGTCGGCGGGAAGAACTCCTCGAACACGAAGGAGCTCGCGGTCAAGTGCCGCGAGATCTGCGCCGAGACGGTCCACGTCGCGGACGCCGATGAGCTCGCCACCGAGTGGGCCGATTGGCTGCGGGACAAGCCACGGATCGGGATCACCGGCGGCACCTCCACGCCCGAGGTCGACCTCGAAGAGGTCCGCGAGCGCATCTACGCGCTGACCGCGTAGCGTCCGCTGGCCGCGCCGGGCGCCTGCCATCCCCAATGGCAGCTTGAGCGTGCGGCCGAGCGTCAAGCGGATCGCCTGTACACTCGCTCAATGCCCCCCAGTGCAACGTCCCTGCCCGTGGTCGCCATCGTCGGCCGGCCGAACGTCGGCAAGTCGACGCTCTTCAACCGACTCATCGGTGAGCGGCTGGCGATCGTGGAGGACATCCCCGGCACCACTCGCGATCGCGTCTACGGCACCGCGGAGTGGAACGGTCGCCGCTTCACCGTGGTCGACACCGGCGGACTCGAGCTGGAGCCCGGGACGGACATCGAAGCACGCGTCCAGGACCAGGCGCGGATCGCCATCGACGAGGCGGACGTCATCCTGTTCGTTGTCGACGCGGCCGCCGGTCTGGCGCCCCTCGACCACGAGGTCGCGGATGGTCTGCGCCGCGCCTCGAAGCCCACGATCCTGGTGATCAACAAGGCCGACAACGTGCGTCGTGAGCAGGAGGGAGCCGAGTTCTACGCCCTCGGCTTCGAGCCGACCATCACCGTCTCGGCGCAGCACGGGCGCAACACCGGCGACCTGGCGGACATGATCGTCTGGGACCTGCCACCGGCCGGGGAAGCGGAGGCATCGGTCCCGCGAGAAGGCGACCCGTCGGACGAGGAGCTGGCGGAGCTGGAGGAGACCGAGATCGGTCCGCCGCGGGTGGCGATCGTCGGACGGCCGAACACGGGCAAGTCGACGTTCGTGAACCGGGTGCTCGGATCGGACCGCATGATCGTCTCCGACGTGCCCGGCACCACCCGCGATCCGGTCGACACCGCCGTCATGGTGGATGACGAGCCGATGATCCTCGTCGATACCGCCGGCATCCGCCGCCGCGGCAGCATCGACCGGGGGATCGAGCGCTACTCCGTCCTGCGCTCCATGAAGGCCATCGATCGCGCCGATGTCGCCGTGGTCATGACCGACGCCATCGAGGGCTACACGGCCCAGGACGCGCACGTGGTCGGCTACGTGCTCGATGCCGCCAAGGGCATCGTCCTGGTCATCAACAAGTGGGACGAGGTCGAGAAGGACGGCCACACCGCGGATGCCTGGCTCAAGGCGCTGCGCCGCGAAGCACCGTACCTCGCCTGGGCAGACATCGTCTTCGCGTCGGCCCTGACCGGGCAACGCGTCGAGCGAATCCTGCGCGAGGCGCGCCGGGTGGCGGAGGAGCGCTACCGGCGGATCTCGACCGGCGAGCTCAACCGGGTGGTAACCGATGCCGTCCGCGCCAACCCGCCGTCGCACGTCCGCAATAGGCTGCCCAAGGTGTACTACGCGACCCAGGCGGCCGTGGCGCCTCCCACCTTCGTGATCTTCGTCAACGACCCCGAGCTGATCCACTTCAGCTACCGTCGATACCTGGAGAACCGGATCCGGGACGCCTACGGCTTCCTGGGCACGCCGATCAGGCTCATCCTGCGCCAACGAGCATCCGAGGAGGCTGCGCGCCGTTCGGCTCGCACAAGGCAGCGGCGGCCGAGCGGGAAGACGCGCAAGCGACGCTGAGGGCAGCGGCGCGCGGATCTCGTCACCTGCGCACCGGCCGAGCCGGACTCGCCGCCGCGGGGATCGGGCACAATGAGCGGCCTATGACCCGCATCCTCCTCTACACCGGAAAGGGCGGCGTCGGCAAGACGAGCGTCGCCGCCGCCACCGCCCTCGCATGCTCGCGGCGCGGCTACCGAACCATCGTCCTCTCGACGGACATCGCCCATTCCCTTGGCGACGCGTTCGGCGAGGATCTCGGCCCCGAGCCCCGCGAGATTGCCCCCAACCTGTGGGCGCAGGAGTCGGAGGTGTTCCACAACGTCGCCAAGTACTGGGGAAGGATCCAGGAGTACGCGGCCAGCGTGCTCCGGTGGCGAGGCCTGGACGACGTGCTGGCGGAGGAGATGACCGTCCTGCCGGGCATGGACGAGGTGGGCAGCCTGCTGTGGATCGCCGAGCACCACGACTCGGGCGACTACGACGTCATCGTGGTGGACGCTGCGCCGACCGGCGAGACCCTGCGGCTCCTCTCCCTGCCCGAGGCGGCGAAATGGTGGATGGAGAAGATCGAGCCGATCGGGAAGCGGATCACCAAGCTCACGGGCCCCCTCATCCAGCGCGTCGTGGGGATGCCGATGCCCGGCGACGAGGTCTTCAACGCCGGCGAGGATCTCTTTCGCAAGCTCGAGCACATGCACGAGCTCCTTGCGGATCCCGACCGCACCTCGGTCAGGGTGGTGCTGACCCTCGAGCAGGTTGTGATCAAGGAGGCGCAGCGTTCGTTCACCTACTTCCACCTGTACGACTATCCGACCGACCTCGTGGTCGCCAACCGGATCCTGCCCGAGTCGGTGGGGAACTACTTCAGGGGCTGGTACGAGACACAGCAGCGGTACGGGCCGCTGGTGGAGGAGACGTTCGCCCCCATCCCGGTGCGCTACGCCCCTTTCTTCGACCGCGAGGTGGTCGGCCAGCCGATGCTGAACCAGCTCGGCGACGCCCTCTACGGCGAGGTCGATCCGACCACGCACTTCTACCGCGGCCGCCCCTACTCGGTGGTTCGCGAAGACGACGAGTACGTGATGTCGGTGGAGCTGCCGTTCGCCATGAAGGACGATATCGGCCTCTCGCGGCAGGCCGATGAGATCGTGATCGAGGTGGGCACCTGGCGGCGTAACCTCGTCCTGCCGCGCGCCCTGATCGATGAGCCCACGCGTGGTGCCAAGTTCGAGGATCATGTCCTCAAGATCCGCTTCGCGGCGCCGCCGCGGAGCACGACTGGAGGTGGCAAGAATGGATAACAGTCAGACGGTGGAGCTGGAGGCGCGGATCGCGGACCTTGAGTCGCGGCTGCGCCGTGGGGACCGGCGGGACAGCATCGAGACCGCCTTCTGGGCGCTGATGCACAACGTGTTTCCCGACGAGACGCGCAAGCACATGAAGGCCGCGGGCCGGGAGCAGCTGCTCGCGGCGCGTGCCTACCTCGACCACTGGATCGGGAAGATGGGGGAGGAAGCGCAGGGAGAGGCCCAGGAGCGCGAGACGATCGAGGTCGAATGACGGAGCAGGTCGGGGTCATCGGCGCCGGCGCCTGGGGTACCACGCTCGCGATCAAGCTGGCGGAGCGCCATCGGCCGATCACGATCTGGGGGCACAGCGCCGAGGTCAACCAGCGCCTGGCGCAGGAGCGCGAGAACCGCCGGTACCTGCCGGGCGTGCCGTTCCCCCCGAACATCCGGGTGGCCACCGAGCCGTCGTACCTTGCCGAACCGCACAGCCTGTACGTGCTCGCGGTGCCATCGGCACACCTGCGGCCCACGTTGCGCGAGCTTGCCACGCTGCTCGACGCCAACGCCGCGCTCCTCAGCGTCGTGAAGGGAATCGAGGCGGGCTCGCACCTGCGTGCGAGCCAGGTGATCGCCGAGGAACTGCCGGGAAGGCGCCTGGCGGTCCTCTCCGGCCCGAACCTGGCGCGCGAGGTCGCCGCCGGCAAGCCGGCAGGCAGCGTGGTGGCATCGGATGACGCCCGCCTTGCCGACGAGCTCGTCGGGCTCCTGGCCAGCGATCGATTCCGGGTCTACACCAACCCCGATCTCGTCGGCGTCGAGCTGTGCGGCGCGTTGAAGAACGTGGTGGCGCTCGCGGCCGGCATGGTCGACGGGCTGCGCCTGGGCGATAGCGCCAAGGCCGGCATCATCACCCGCGGGCTCGCCGAGATGACCCGCCTCGGCGTTGCCGCCGGTGCAGACCAGATGACGTTCGCTGGGCTGGCCGGCGTCGGCGACCTGATCGCGACCTGCATGAGCCCCCTCTCGCGCAACCGGCGCGCCGGCGAGCTGCTGGCGAGCGGCATGGCGTGGCCCGACGCGGAGCAGCAGCTGAGCGGAGTGGCCGAGGGGGTGACCACCGTGGCCGGCGCACTCGCCCTGGCCGCAGAGCACGACGTGGAGATGCCCATCGCGGAGCAGGTGCAAGCGGTGGTGCGCCACGGGCGCGAACCCATGGCTGCCGTGGCGGATCTGATGCACCGCGAACCCAAGGACGAGCTGGCCGGCATGCGCAACCGGGATTGACCGTCACGTGGTCTAGAGTGGTGGAGATGACGCAGCTACCCGGAACCCAGACCCCCGGACAGGCGATGCTCGATCGTGCGGGCGAAGTCCTCGGGCATGCCTCCCAGCCCCTCGATCCGTTCTTCGCTCCTCGCTCGGTCGCGGTCATCGGCGCGTCGGAAGCGGCCGGCAAGGTCGGCCGCACGATCGTCTGGAACCTGATCAGCTCTCCGTTCGGTGGGACCGTCTTCCCGATTAATGCGAAGCGCAAGAGCATCCTTGGCCTGAAGGCGTACCCGAGCCTGGCGGACCTGCCCGAGCAGGTCGAGCTTGCCGTCATCGTGACGCCGGCGCCGACCGTCCCGGCGATCGTCGAGGAGTGCGTGGAGCACGGCGTGAAGGCGGCCATCATCATCTCCGCCGGCTTCAAGGAGACCGGGCCGCAGGGCGTCGAGCTGGAGCGGCGCATCCTGCAGACGGCGCGCGGCGCCGGGATGAGGATCATCGGCCCGAACTGCCTTGGCGTCATGAACCCGATCGGCGGCTTCAACGCCACCTTCGCGGCCGGCATCGCCCGCCCGGGTTCGGTGGGGTTCGTCTCGCAGTCGGGCGCGCTGCTGACCGCCATCCTCGACTGGGCGGAGCGCGAGCAGACCGGCTTCTCGTCCATCGTCTCGCTCGGCTCGATGCTCGACGTCGGGTGGGGCGACGTCATCTACCACCTGGGTGACGACCCGCACACCCGCAGCATCGTGGTCTACATGGAGACGATCGGCGACGCTCGCGCCTTCCTCTCGGCAGCCCGCGAGGTGGCCCTCACCAAGCCGATCATCGTCATCAAGCCCGGCCGCTCCGAGGCGGCGGCGCGGGCGGCCGCATCGCACACCGGCAGCCTCACCGGCAGTGACGATGTGCTGGAGGCGGCATTCCGGCGGGCCGGCGTGCTGCGCGTCGACGAGATCGACCACCTGTTCGGCATGGCGGAGGTGCTCTCCAAGCAGCCGCGACCGTCGGGCCGGCGCCTCTCGATCGTCACCAACGCCGGTGGTCCGGCGGTGCTGGCCACCGATGCGCTCATCGCCGGCGGGGGAGAGCTGGCGCCGCTCGCCGGCGACACCATCGAGAAGCTGAACGAGTTCCTGCCAGACGCCTGGAGCCACAACAACCCGATCGACATCCTGGGCGACGCGGATGCCGAGCGATACCGTCGCGCGGTTGAGGTCGCCGCGCAGAACCCGGACAGCGATGGCCTGCTGGTCATCCTCACGCCGCAGGCGATGACGGATCCGACCGGTACGGCAGAGGCCCTGCGTCCGTACGCCCGGCTCCGCTCAGGTCCGTTGCTGGCCAGCTGGATGGGCGGCCCGCTCGTGGAGCCGGGCACGCAGCTGCTGCAGGGCGCGGGCGTACCCGACTTCGCGTACCCCGACACCGCGGTGCGGATGTTCAACTACCTGTGGCGCTACGCCGACAACCTGCGGCACCTGTACGAAACGCCGGTGCTGCCCGACGGCGCGGATCGCCAGCAGAACCGGGCGGCGGCGCGCTCGGTGATCGAGGGGGCGCAGGCCGAGGGCCGGACCCTGCTGACGGAGGGCGAATCGAAGGCGGTGCTGGCCGCCTACGGCATCCCGGTTGCCGAGACGCGCGTGGCCACATCGCCGGAGGAGGCCGCGGCGGCTGCGGAGGAGATCGGCTACCCGGTCGTTCTCAAGCTGAACTCGCGCACCATCACCCACAAGACCGATGTCGGCGGCGTGCGCCTGAACCTGACCGATGCCGACGCCGTCGGGGAGGCATATCGGTCCATCCAGGAGGCCGTCACCGCACGCGAGGGAGCGAATGCCTTCGAGGGGGTGACGGTCCAGCCCATGATCAACTACACCGGCTACGAGCTGATCATCGGCTCGAGCGTCGACGCGCAGTTCGGCCCGGTGCTCCTCTTCGGCATGGGCGGCACGCTGGTGGAGGTGGTCCGCGACCAGGCGCTTGCCCTGCCGCCCCTGACGACCACGCTCGCTCGGCGCCTGGTGGAGCACACGCAGGTCGCAAGGGCGCTGGCGGGCGTGCGCGGCCGGCGCGCGATCGACATGGCCGAGCTGGAGCAGCTGCTTGTCCGCTTCAGCCAGCTGGTCGTCGAGATGCCGCGCATCGCCGAGGTGGACATCAACCCGCTGCTCGCCTCGCCGGAGCGGCTGATCGCGCTCGACGCGCGCGTCGTGCTGCACCCCGATTCGACGGCGGACGCCGATCTGCCGAAACCGGCGATCCGCCCCTACCCTCGCAAGTACGTCGGGCAGTGGGCCGCGGGCGACACGGTGGTCACCATCCGTCCCATCCGACCCGAGGACGAGCCGCTCATGGTGCGCTTCCACGGCATGCTTTCGGAGGAGACGGTCTACGCGCGCTACTTCACGTACCTGAAGCTGAGCCAGCGCACGGCCCACGAGCGGCTGACGCGGATCTGCTTCATCGACTACGACCGCGAGATGGCGCTGGTCGCGGAGGCACCGGCTGCCGAGAGCGGCACCGCGGAGATCGTCGGCGTGGGACGGCTCTCCAAGGCGCACGGCCGCAACGAGGCGGAGTTCGCGATCCTCGTCGCCGACGAGTGGCAGGGGCGCGGCCTCGGGACGGAGCTGCTCCGGCGGCTGGTGCGCATTGGACGGAGCGAGGGGCTCGACCGCATCTACGCGGAGATGCTGGCGAGCAACGGCGGCATGCGACGCGCATCGGCAGCGGCCGGCTTCCAGATCAAGCCCATGGAGGAGGATCGCAGTCTCATGCGCGCCGAGCTCGATCTCGCGGCGCCGGCTTAGCGCGTCAGCGAGGCTCGGCCTCGGGGAGCGGCTCGAACGGCAGGTAGTCCGGCCACCACATGGCACGGTCCACCACGCGCTCGACCTCGTCGTCGGTGTACTGGCGGCCATATCCCGTGTCGCGGAAATGCCGCACGAGCTCGATGGCGATCGCGCGCGCCGCGACGCGCAGCTCGGGTATGGGTGGGTAGACCGCGCCGGCCGCGAGCCGTTCCTCGCCGACCAGCTCGGCGAGCTTGCGTGCCGCCACGAGGAATGCCTCGTCGGTCAGCTCTCGCGCCTCGGCGACCATGGCGCCCAGCCCGACCCCGGGGAAGATGAACACGTTGTTGGCCTGGCCGATGAGGCGCCGCACGCCACCGATCTCGACGTCCGGGAACGGGCTGCCGGTGGCGATCAGGGCCCGGCCATCGGTCCATGCCAGGATGTCGGATGGCATTGCCTCCGAGGCGCTGCTCGGATTGGAGAGCGCCAGCACGATCGGTTGGTCGTGGTTCTCCGCGACGGCTCGCGGACCAGCGCCTCGCTGAACGCGCCATGCGTCCCCGTCGTGCCGAGCAGGATGGTCGGGCGGAAGGCCCGCGTGCCACGGCCACGGGATCGGCCAGCTGCTCGCTCGCCAGCCCAGCTCCGCGAGGCGTTCCACGCTCACCGCGAAGCTGCGCTGGTCGTCGGCCACGCTGTCGCGGCCCAGGTGCAGCACGCCTCGCGAGTCCATCAGCACCAGGGTTTCGGAGATCTCCTGCCGGTCAGGCCCCCTCGGACTCCAGCTGCCGCCGGATCATCGTGCAGATCCCGACGGCGGCGGCGCCGGCGCCAAGCGACAGGATCCGCTCGCCGCGGAGTCCGCCCTGGCGTCGCGCGGGCCGTGAGCAGGCCGGCCAGCGACGACGGCGCCGGTTCCCTGCACGTCATCGTTGAAGCGACGGAATGCGGTGGCGGTACCGGGCCAGCACCCGCAGGGCGTTGTGCTGCTTGAAGTCCTCCCACTGCACGATCGCGCGCGGGAAGACCCGACCGACCGCCTCCACGAACGCTTCGACGACCTCGTCGTAGGCCGCGCCACGCAGCCGGGGCGCGCGGTAGCCCAGGTAGAGCGGGTCGTCCAGCAGCTCCTGGCGATCGGTCCCCACGTCGAGCGAGATGGGTAGCGTCCAGGCCGGGTAGATGCCGGCGGCGGCCGTGTACAGCGCCAGCTTCCCGACCGGGATCGCCATCCCCCCGGCACCCTGGTCGCCGAGGCCGAGGATTCGCTCGTTATCGGTGATGACGATGAGCCGCACGTCGCGCTGGCCGGTTCCGGCCAGGATCGTGTCCATGCGGCCGACGTCGTTCGGCGTGATCCAGATGCCACGCGGCTTGCGGAAGATGTGGCTGAACTCCTGGCAGGCACGACCGACCGTGGGGGTGTAGACGATCGGTGCGAACTCCTCGAGGTGTTCGAGCAGCAGCCGGTAGAAGAGCGTCTCGTTGCGGTCCTGGGTAGCGGCGAGGCCGATGTAGCGCTCGAGGTCGTCGTCCTTGCGCCGGATGTGCTCCAGCTCCAGCGCCACCTGCTCGTCGATCGTGGAGACGCGGTCGGGGAGCAATCCCCGCAGCCCGAATCGCTCGCGCTCCTCATCGGTGAAGGCGGTGCCCTTGTTCAGGAGGGGATGTGCGATCAGGTCCGGGCCGCGCCGCGTGACGTAGATCCGGTCGGTGGGCGCCTCGAGCGCCCCACGGCCGGGCTGGGGAGTCACCATCGTCTGCATCTCTCCAGAACGTAGGGTTCTCACAGCCGCAGAGGTAGGGCCGATGGTACCCCCCCTGCCGGTCTGGATGGCTCCCCTGGCTACTCCGCCAGCCGGGCCCCTTCGAGGTCGCCGGTGATCAGCGCGTAGAGGAGCGCTGCCTCGGTGTGCATGCGATTCTCGGCTTGTGGCCAGACGCGGGACGCCGGCCCGTCGATCACCTCGTCGGTGACCTCCTCGCCGCGATGCGCCGGCAGGCAGTGGAGGAAGATCGCCCGCGGGTCGGCGAGGTCCATGAGCGCCCGGTCGACGCGGTAGCCGGCGAACGCGAGCTGCCGCGCTTCCTGCTCTCCTTCCTTGCCCATGCTCGTCCAGACGTCGGCGTAGACGGCGTCTGCGCCGTGCACCGCGTCGCGCGGATCATCGGCCATGACGATGGCGCCGCCGGTCGCCTCCGCGAGTGCGCGCGCGGCGGCCAACAGGCTCGGATCGGGGGCGTACCCGGGCGGCGTCGCGACCCGCAGCTCGAAGCCGGCCAGCGCCGCGCCTTGGATCAGCGAGGCGCAGACGTTGTCGCCGTCACCGACGAAGGCCACGCTCAGGCCGGCGAGCTGCTCCGAACTCCTCGCGCAGCGTCATGAGGTCGGCGAGCGCCTGGCAGGGGTGGTGCTCATCGGTCAGCGCGTTGATGACCGGGATGCTTGCATGCGTTGCGAGCTCCTCGACCGATGCCTGGCTGAACGTCCGGATCGCGATCGCATCGAGGTAGCGGGACAGCGTGCGCGCCGTATCGGCGATCGTCTCGCCGCGACCCATCTGCAGCTCGTCCGCGCGCATCGAGATCGGCAGCATGCCGAGCCCCCAGGCGGCAGCCTCGAAGCTGATGCGCGTGCGCGTGGATGGCTTGTGGAAGATGAGGCCAACGCGTCCGCCGGCCAGGGCGTTGCGGGCCAGCTCCGGATCAGCCTTCATGCGGATGGCGAGGTCGAGCAGGGTATCGAGGCCTTCGGGCGTGAAGGCATCCAGCGTCAGGAAATCGGAGGGCACCGCAATGCCGTGCGTCCGCTGGGAAAGCCGTGTGGCCATCGGGCTCTCCTTGGTGGTGGCGTGGGTAAAGCGGGGCGGCAGGCTGCCCCGCTTGGGTACAGCATCCCGGCGGTGACCCGGCCCTCCAAGGGCCGTTCGACCCGGTCGAAGGGGGCCATCGGGCGGGCAACCCTCGACGCGCTAGGCTGGGACCATGTCGACCGGGACCGGCTTCCGCGCTCGCCTCACGGCGCTGGCGGCGCGCCACGGGCTTGAAGTGGTCGGGGTGACCGACGCCTCGCCGATGCCGGAGGCACGCGAGCGCATGGAAGCGAGCGTCAGCGCCGGGCGCATGGCAACCATGGGCTGGATGGGAGGCGGCCGACCGGCCCGCGCCACCGATCCGCGCGCCCACGATCCCGACGCTCGCTCGGTGATCGTGGTCGCCGCCTCCTACTCGGGAGCGGACCGCGCCGGCTGGGACGAGGATCCGGGGGCGCTGCGAAGGGCGCTGGCGCCGGTGCTCGCGGTTCGCGCCGACGGGCCCATGGGCCGGATCGCCCGTTACGCGCTGGGCACCGACTACCACGCCAGCCTGCGAGAGCGGCTCCAGCGCCTGGCCGCCGACCTGCGGGCGCAGGGCCTCCCGGCGGGCGACGTTGCCTACGTCGACGATCGGCCGCTGGCCGAACGTGCCCTCGCCGCACGGGCCGGGCTGGGTTGGATCGGCAAGAACACGAACCTGCTGACGCATCGGCCCGCCGGCTCGTGGGTCTTCCTCGGCGCGCTGCTGTCCTCGGCTGAGCTTCCGGCGGACGAGCCGATTCGCACGACCTGTGGCTCGTGCACGCGATGCCTGGTTGGCTGTCCGACCGGCGCCCTCATCGGGCCGCAGACGATCGACGCCCGCCGCTGCATCAGCTACCTGACGATCGAGCACCCCGGCGAATTCAGCGCGTGGGAGGCAGGGGCCATTGGCGACTGGATCTTCGGCTGCGACGTCTGCCAGGAGGTCTGTCCAGTCAACGCCGAGGCCGATGACGCGGGCCCGCTCCTCGTCCCGCTGCTGCCCCTGATCGAGTGGCTGCTGCCGATGGGCAGTCGCGCCTTCGGTCGCACCCTCGGCGCGACGGCGCTGACGCGAGCCGGCCGGCATCGGCTGCTGCGCAACGCGCTTGCCGCGCTGGCCAACGCGGGCGAGCTGTCGCCGGCAGCGGCGACCCTGG
>CAWEUD010000042.1:0-87024 GCA_963812115.1 uncultured Chloroflexia bacterium | reverse complement strand
ACGGCATCCGACCAGGGCGACTGGGCACATCGGCGGCGGTCGGCGGCCGATGGTTGCTCCTCGCCGGGATCGGCGGCTGGTTGGGCTTCCTGGCCGTGAGCCGCCTGGCGCTGCTCGTCGATCAGATCCACTTCCTGCTCGGCGACTGGCTGGGCCTGATCCGATGAGCGTCTCGCGACCGGAGCTGGCTGCACGCGCGGCGATCGCCTCCGAGATGTCGCTCCTGGTCGACATCGGATCGGCGTGGACCAAGGCGTCGGTCATCGCGCGGTCGCGCGGACGATGGCGGATCGCCGGCCACGTCGCGCAGCCAACCGCATGGGGCGACGAGGAGCTGCGTCGCAGCCTCGCGGCCCACCTCGCTCCGGCCGCCGACCGTCGTGTTGCGGATCACCTGGAGGACCTGCTTGCCGCCGCACCACGCATCTCGTCGCACACTCCACGCCGTGCGGGGCGGATCGCGCTGGCCGGCGTCTCCGAGGAGCTGTCGGCGGCATCCGCGCTGCGGGGAGCCGAGTCGGCGGGCTGGTCAGTGGAGGCGGTGGCCACCGCCGACGACGGCCGGTCGATCTCCGAACGGCTCGCCGGGCTGCAGGCTGCGCAGGTCGACGCCTGGCTGCTCACCGGGGGATTCGAGCACGGACGGGCCGACCAGGCGCTCGAGATGGCGAGCCTGGTGGCCGTGGCGCGAGAGGAATCGGGTCTGCCCGTGATCTGGGCCGGGGCATCCTCCCTGAGCGACGAGGTCCGGGACCTCTTCGAGGAGGGCGCCGTCTCGATTGTCGCGAACCCGCGCCCTTCCGCAGCGGTGGAGAACCTCGTGCCACTGCGCCACGCGCTGGAGGAGCTGCTGCAGCGCATCGTCGAGCCGGCCGGGACCCGGCAGCACACCCCGGTCGCATTCCGTCGATCGGTGGCGGAGCTTGCTCGCTCGAGCGTGCGACGGGTGGTGGGCGTCGATGTCGGCGCGCGCTACCTGACCTGGGCGCAGGCCGATGAGGGCGGCAACGCCGAGAGCCGGGTCTTCGCCGCCGGTGGACTGGGCGCGGCGCGCCTGGTCACCTCCGGCGGTCCCGGCAGGCTCGCGCGCTGGCTGCCGATCGCGCTGGACGAGCTGGCCGTCGCCGACGCGCTGCAGAACCTGCATGCGCGCCCCGGGACGCTGCCCCAGACCGACGACGAGCTGGTCATCCTGCACGCCGCGGTGCGCCACCTGCTGGCTCAGACGGCTGGTGACGAGGCCGGCTCGGAGCTCTTCCAGGACGCAGACCTGCTCATCGGCGCGGGCCGGACCATCGCCGCCGCTCCGCGTCCGGCCCAGGCAGCGCAGCTGCTGCTCGATGGGATTCGCCCGCTCGGCGTCACGCAGCTCGCGCTGGACGCGGCCGGCGCGCTCGCTCCGCTCGGCGCTCTCGAGGACGGCGAGATCGCCGAAGGGATGGGGGCGCTGCGCGACGACCTGCTGGTGCCGCTCGGCACGTCGGTCGTCACCCGCGGGGGACGGGCGGGACAGATCGTGATGCGTGCCTGGCTGCAGCGTGCCGGCTGGCCGGAGGTCGGTCCCATCGAGGTTCGCGGCGGGCAGCTGCAGGTCCTCCCTCTGGCGCGCGGCCACGAGGCGGATCTGCAGGTCGAGCTGCTCAACGGGGCGACCCTTGGCCGCGGGCGCCCGGCGGCACGCGTGCACGCGACCGTGGCCGGTGGCCTGGTCGGCGTGATCCTGGATGCTCGCGGCATCCCGCTGGTCCTGCCTCGCCGGTCCGACGACCGCAGGGCCGTGCTGGCCGGCTGGCGCGACGCCTTCCTGCGCGAGCCGAGCATGCCGGTGACGGTGGCGTCCGAGCGGGACGGGGCATCATGAGCGGCCTCACGCTGCACAGGGTGCGTATCCCGCGCGGGGCGACGCCGAGCGTCGAGGTCGGTGCCGACGTGCAGCCAGAGCAGGTCCTGGCCGTGCGTCGTCGCCCGCGAGCACCGGTCTCGGTCCGCGTCACTGCTGCGCTCCATCGACGTCCGAGCGACCTCGCGGAGCTCCTGGTCGTCAGGCCGGGGGCGCGCCTCGAGGAAGGAGATCCGATCGCACGTGCGAATGAGCACGAGGTGACCTCACCGATCGCCGGGCTGCTGCTGGCCCTCTCGGCCGCCGACGGCAGCGTCCTGGTGGCGCCGCTCGGCGAGGAGGAGGCTGTCATCGGCCACGTGCGGGGACGGGTCCGAGCCATCGAGGGCGGCTGGATCACGCTGGAGGTGCCCGGCGTGGCGGTGCGCGGCGTCGGAGGGACCGGCGACGCCGTCCACGGCGAGCTGGTCATGGGGGTCCGTGGCGCGGACGAGGAGCTGCGGGCCGCGGCGATCGACGTGGGGGCGACCGACAAGATCGTGGTCGGCGGGTCGCGCGCATCGGCCGAGACCCTCACGCGCGCGCGTGCCATGGGGGTCGCCGGCATCGTCCTCGGTGGCGTGCTCGACAAGGAGCTGCGGGACTTCGAGGCGATCCAGCGGCGACGGCGTGAGATCGGTGGCCTGTCGGGAAGCTTTGGGGTCGTCCTGCTGGAGGGGTTCGGGAAGGTCGGAATCGACCCGCAGCGATTCGCTTGGCTCCGTGCGCACGCCGGCCGCATGGTGAGCCTCTTCGGGGCAGAGGGTCTGCTCTTCGTCCACGACGCGTCGCCGCCGCCAGGCCGGCGGACGCTGCCGCGGGTCGGCGAGCGCGTCATCGCCCACCGGCGTCCGTTCCAGGGTCGCGCCGGCGTCCTCGTGGCCGAGCTCGAAGATCTGCATGCGTCGCCATCGGGCATCCCCGCGCGGATGGGGCTGGTGCGCTTCGAGGATGGCCGATTGGCCGCCGTTCCGGTCGCGAACCTCGAGGCCACCCTTCCGGTCGCTCCATCCGGCTGAGCCCCGTATCCTGTTGGGCATGGATGGCCCGATGACGGCGCCGGCGTCCGCCGGCACCCTGACCAGCCGCGCGCCCGCGGAGACGCGTGCGCTCGGCGCTGCACTGGGCCGCGCGGCCGCTCCCGGCACCGTGCTCGCCCTCATCGGTCCACTTGGCGCCGGCAAGACGCAGCTCGCCAAGGGCGTTGCCGAGGGACTCGAGATCCGCAGCGTGGTCAACAGCCCGACGTTCGTCCTCATGAACGAGCACCAGGGGCGCCTGCGGCTCTTCCACATCGACGCCTACCGGCTGGGCGACCCGGAGGAGGCCGTCGCCGCGGGGCTCCTCGACGAGCGCGAGGTGGATGGCGTCACCGTGGTGGAGTGGGCGGATCGGCTCGACGGCTGGCTCCCGGCCGAGCGGCTCGAGATCGAGATCGGGATCGAGCCGGCGGGCGAGGAGAATCGGCGCAGCATCGTCTGGCGCGCGCACGGAGCTGCCCATCGAGAGCTTGCCGGAGCGCTGGAGCGGGCATGATCATCGCGCTGGAGACCGCTTCCACCGACATCTCAGTGGCGCTCGCTCGAGCCGACGGCGAGCTGATCGCCGTCGAGGGCTGGACCTCGGACCGGCGCCAGGGCCACGAGGTGCTGCCACGGCTCCTCGACCTGCTGGCGCGCAACCGGCGCGTCCTGACCGATGCCTCCGCGCTGGCGGTCGGGCTTGGTCCCGGCTCGTTCACCGGGCTGCGGGTTGGGATGAGCCTGGCCAAGGGGCTGGCGCTGGCCCTCGAGCTGCCGCTCGTCGGCGTGCCGAGCCTGGCGAGCTGGCTCGTGGCAGAGCCGGACTGCCAGGCGGCGGTGGCGCGCGCGGGGGCCCGGGAGGCGTACCTCCTGCTCCGCGGCGACGAGTCGCCGCGAGTCGTCGACCGCGATGCGCTTCCTGAAGGTGCATCGACGGCGCCGCTGGTGGCTCCGGTCGAGCTCGCCGCGGCGTTCGGACTGGGCAACGCCCTCCCGCCGCACCGCGCCGCAGCCGCGGCAGCGCTGGCCGCGGCGACGCGGCTCGCCAGCGAGCCGGACGGCGACGACCTCGCGCGCCTCGAGCCGTCTTACATCCGAGCGCCACGTGGCCTGGGACAGGCCGGACGCGCGCAGGTCTCGTGATGGCCATTGGCGTCCCGCTCTCCGTCCGCCCCATGCGCCTGGGCGACATCCCCCAGGTCCACGAGATCGAGCGGCTCAGCTTCAGCAGCCCGTGGCCGGCCTACGCATTCGAGCAGGAGCTGACCGGGAATCGGCTCGCTCGCTACGTGGTGGCGCGTGCCGGACCAGACCGGGTGGTTGGCTTCGCCGGCGTATGGCTGATGGTCGACGAGGCCCACATCACGACCTTCGGCGTCCACCCGGAATGGCGGCGGCAGGGAATCGGGCGGCGCCTCATGCTGGGCCTGCTGGAGCTCGCGCATGAGCTCGGTGCCCGGCGCATGACCCTGGAGGTCCGCGTCTCCAACCGGGCCGCCCAGTCGCTCTACCGCAGCTACCGCTTCGAGGTCGCCGGCCAGCGGCGGCGCTACTACACGGACAACGGCGAGGATGCCTTCGTAATGACCACGCCCGAGCTCGCCTCGCCGGAGATGCGCACGCTGCTCGGTGCTGAGCGGGAACGCCTGGGGACGAGCGAGGGTGGCGGATGAGCGGAGCACGCATCCTGGCCATCGAGACGAGCTGCGATGAGACCGGCGTGGCCGTGGTCAGCCACGGACGGCGGATCGAGGCGAACCAGGTCGCAACACAGATCGCAATCCACGCCGAGACCGGCGGGATCGTGCCCGAGGTCGCCGCTCGCCAGCAGCTGCGCTGGATCACGCCGACGATTCACGCGGCGTTCGAGCAGGCGGGATGCGGGTGGGGCGACCTCGACGCCGTGGCGGTCACCTACGGCCCGGGGCTGATCGGCTCGCTGCTCGTCGGGGTGAACGTGGCCAAGGCGGTTGCGGAGGCTCGCGAGCTGCCACTGGTCGGCGTGAACCACATCGAGGGGCACATCTACGCCAACTGGCTGACCGATGCGGTCCCCGGCGAGCCCGAACCGCCCGAACCACCGTTTCCCCTGCTCTGCCTGGTCGTCAGCGGCGGGCACACCCAGCTGGTCCTGATGGAGGACCACGGGAGCTACCGCCTCCTGGGGCAGACGGCCGACGACGCGGCGGGTGAGGCGTTCGACAAGGTTGGCCGCCTGCTCGGCCTGCCGTATCCGGGCGGACCGGCGATCTCGGCCGCCGCGGAAGGTGCGACCCCGGCGGCACGGCTGCCGCGCGCACGCACCGAGGGCGCCTACGACTTCAGCTTCTCCGGCCTGAAGACGGCCGTGCTGCGGCAGGTCAACGGCTATCGCGAACGCGGTGAGCCGATCCCCGTGGAGCCGATCGCGGCGGCGTTCGAGGAGGCGGTCGTGGACGCCCTCGTCACCAAGACGGTGGCCGCCGCCACCGCCTTCGACGTCGCGGCGGTCGCGCTGGGAGGGGGCGTGGCGGCTAACCGCTCGCTGCGTGCCGAGCTGCGCGACCGGCTCCAGGCGCGGGGCGTGCCGCTGCTCGTGCCCCCGCCCGCGTGGTGCACCGACAACGGAGCGATGATCGGCGCCGCCGCAGGCTTCCGCTACCTCGCCGGCGATCGGGCCGGCCCGGAGCTCGAGGCGATCCCGAACCTGGCGCTGCCCTGGCTGGACCGATGAGCGATCCGCTCGCCGCAGAGCGACTCGCCCCGCCAACGCCCGGGCAGCTGCGGAAGCTCATGGCGGCCGAGAGGCTATGGCCGCGTCGCAGCCTCTCGCAGAACTTCCTGACCGATCCCGAGGTGCTCGACGAGATCGTCGCGGCGGCGGAGCTGCGGCCGGGAGACCACGTCGTCGAGATCGGCCCGGGGCTGGGCGTGCTCACGCGCCGCCTGCTCGCCGCCGGCGCATCGGTGCTGGCCGTCGAGCTTGATCCGCGGTTGGCGGCGTGGCTCCGTCGCGAGCTTGCCGGCGTCCCTGGCTTCGACCTGCTCGAGGCGGACGCACTCGAGATCGATGCCCGCGAATGCTTTCCGGGCCAGGCCATCAAGCTGGTGGCGAACATCCCGTACCACATCACGAGCCCGCTGCTGCACGCGTTCCTCGAGGGCGAGCGACCGCCAGTGTTGAGCGTGCTCCTCGTCCAGCGGGAGGTCGCCGAGCGCATTGCGTCGCCGCCGGGCGGAATGAGCTACCTGTCGGTCTTCACGCAGAACATCGCCGACGCGGACATCGTGGCGCGCGTTCCGGCGGCGGCATTCGAGCCTCTTCCCAAGGTGGACTCGGCGGTGCTGCGGCTGCGCGCACGCCCCGATCCGCCCGTTCCGCCGGGCCAGGGCAGATCCGCCTTCCACCGCATCGTCCAGTCAGGCTTCCGCCAGCGACGCAAGCAGCTGCACAACGGCCTGGGCCGTGAGCTGCCGCTCCCGCCCGGCGAGCTCGACGCAGCCCTCGCGGCATGCGCGATCGACTCCTCGCGCCGCCCGCAGACGCTCTCCGTGGACGAGTGGGCCTGCCTGGCACGGCGACTCACGCCGCAGCTCGGCGCCGATCCCCGCGGGCGCCGCGAGGAGCCAGCATGATGGCACTCGAGCTCGAGGCGCCGGCGAAGCTCAACCTGTCGCTGGCGGTGACCGGTCGCCGGGCCGACGGCTACCACCAGCTCTCGACCAGCATGGTCCTGCTCGAGCTGGCCGACCGACTGCTCCTGATGCCCGGCGGCAGCGGGCTGCGCGTGGAGGCGCCCCCTGGGCAGCACGTCCCGGCCGCGCCGAACGCGAACCTTGCCTGGCAAGGGCTCCTGGCCGCGACACAGGGCGCCGTCCCGATGGCCATGCTCGCGCTCGAGAAGCAGATCCCCGTTGCCGCCGGTCTGGGCGGCGGGTCATCGGACGCGGCCGCAGCCTGGCGGCTTGGCCGGCGCTGGATCGGCGAGCCGGAGACCGCAGACGACGAGCAGCTGCGCGAGCTGTCGCGGATCGGTGCCGACGTCCCGTACTTCGCGGCCCAGCTACCGGCGGCCCGGGTGGAGGGCATCGGCGAGCTCGTCACCCCGGCGGAGATTCCCCGCGACGGCGATGAGGTCGTGCTGGTCCATCCGCCCTTCAGCCTCTCCACCGCAGCGGTATTCGCCGAGCTCCGCACCTCGGACTGGAGCGGCGGCCCGGTCGCCGAGGGGCACAACGACCTCGAGGCGCCGGCGCGTCGCCTGCACCCGGAGCTGGCGGATGTGTCGAGGGTCGTGGCCGGAGCAGGCGGCAGGCCGCACCTCTCCGGTTCCGGACCGACCATCTTCGTGCGGACTGACGATCCGGAGCGTGCCGCGGCCATCGTCGGCAGGATCGGGCGGGCCGGGATGCGGGCCAGCCGCACCCGCCTGCGTCGCCGACCGGCTACGATCGTGGCCAGCGAAGAAGTGGAGGTGGGCTAGGAAATGCGAACGGTGGTCCAGACGAATGCGGCTCCGGGGGCCATCGGTCCCTACAGCCAGGCCATCCGAAGCGGCACGCTCGTCTTCACAGCGGGCCAGATCGGGCTCGATCCAAGCAACGGCGAGCTGGTGGATGGCGTCGCGGAGCAGGCGGACCGCGCGCTGCGAAACCTGAGCGCGATCCTCGACGCGGCGGGGACGACGCTGGAGCGCGTCATCAAGACGACGATCTTCCTCGCCGACATGGGCGACTTCACGGCGGTGAACGAGGTGTATGCCCGGCACATCTCGACCCCGTACCCGGCGCGCTCCACCGTGGCGGTGGCGGGCCTTCCAAAGGGTGCCCTGGTCGAGATCGAGGCGGTGGCTCTCTCCGGCGATGCCGAGTGAGGTTCGGTTGACCGCTCGGACGGCCCCCGGATACCATCGGCGCCACTTGCCGCGCCCGACAGGAGCCCACCGCCCTTGCTAGCTTCTGCGGCCATCGTCCTGGCCGCCGGCCAGGGGACCCGGATGCGATCGCGCATCCCGAAGGTCCTGCACCCACTCGCCGGACGACCGATGCTCGAGCACGTGCTCGCATCGCTGGCCGCGGCCGGGATCGAGCACCGCGTGGTCGTCACCGGCGTCGGAGCCGATGCAGTCGAGACGACGCTGGATGCCCACACCCCGTCGGTCCGCCAGGATCCACAGCTCGGGACCGCCGACGCCGTTCGCTGCGGGATGACCCGCGTGCCCTCGTCGGTGCGCCACGTGCTGGTCACCATGGGTGACGTGCCGCTCCTGCCAGCGGAACTCTTCCAGCGGCTGCTGCGCGAGCAGGCCGAGGGGGACGCCGCCATCGCCCTCCTGGGCGCCCGCATGCCCGATCCGACCGGCTACGGCCGTGTCGTGCGCGACGCTGCGGGTGCCGCCGCCGCGATTGTCGAGGAGGCCGACGCCGACGAGCGGACGCGCGCCGTCGATGAGGTCAACGTCGGCACCTACTGCTTCGACGCGACCTGGCTGCGCGCCAACGTGGGCAACGTGCCGCGCTCCGCCGTCGGCGAGTACTACCTCACCGACCTGGTCGCCCTGGCCGTCGGGGCCGGCCGGCGAGTGGCGGTCGTCGACGCACCGCGTGCGGAGCTCACCACGGGGATCAACGACCGCGTCCAGCTGGCCGCCGCGGAGCGGCTCATGCGCGCCGAGATCGCGGAGCGCCACATGCGGGCCGGGGTGACGATCGTGGATCCGGGGACCACCTACATCGACGCTGCCGTCGAGATCGGTCAGGACGCCCGCATCGAGCCGTGGACCGTGCTTGCCGGCCCCACCGTCGTGGGCCAGGATGCCGTCATCGGCCCCAGCGCGCAGGTTCGCGGCTCGCGCATCGGGCCACGGACGTCGGTGTGGGCCAGCGTCGTCGAGGAGTCGGAGGTGGCCGAGGACGTGCAGATCGGTCCATACAGCCACCTGCGACCTGGCTGCCGCATCGGTCCGCGCTGCCGGATCGGCAACTTCGCGGAGATCAAGAATTCGAACATCGGCGCCGGGACGCAGCAGCACCACTTCAGCTACCTCGGCGACGCCGAGGTGGGGGAGGACGTCAACATCGGCGCCGGCGCGGTCACCGCCAACTTCGACGGAGAACGCAAGAACACCACGGTCATCGGTGCCGGTGCGTTCATCGGTGTCGATACCATGCTCCGCGCACCCATCACCATTGGCCCGGGCGCGAGAACGGGGGCCGGCGCGGTCGTAACCCGCGACGTCGCCCCGGGCAAGACGGTGGTCGGCATGCCGGCGCGTCCCATCGTGACGCGCCGCCACCCGGACGAGGAAGCCAGCGCGGCCGGTCTCGGCAAGGAACGGAACCCGCAGCCAGGAGGAACGAACAAGGCCCGCGATGCCTGAAGGCAGCAGTAGCGGCGCCGCCGGTCAACGGCGCTCCGCACCGAGGTGGTCGAGATGAGCAGCACGTGGTTCCTCGACCTGGTCTGGGTGCTGGGGCTGATCATGATCGGTGGCTTCTTCGCCGCTTCCGAGATAGCGCTCATCACCGTCAAACGCCATCGGCTCAATCAGCTGATCGGCGAGGGCAGCCGCGCGGCGAGGATCGCGCAGCGGCTGACGGACGACCCGAGCCGCTTCCTGGCAACGATCCAGATCGCCATCACCTTCCTGGGATTCCTGGCGTCGGCCGTCGGCGCGGTCTCCCTCTCGGGCTCGCTCGCTGAGCTCGTCGCCCTGATCCCGATCCCGGCCGTGCAGGACGCGGCGGAGGAGGTCTCGTTCGTGCTGATCACGCTGCTGATCGCGCTCGCCTCGATCATCATCGGTGAGCTGGTGCCGAAGACACTGGCCCTCACCTTCGCGGATCGGTTCGCCCTCTTCGTCGCTCGCCCGATCGGCTGGATGGATCGACTGCTGCGGCCGGTGGTCTGGCTCGTCTCGTCCACCTCCAACGTGCTCGTCCGCGCACTCGGCGGCCGCGAGCGCCCGCAGGCCGGCTACCTGTCGACCGAGGAGCTGAAGATGCTGGTCGAGACCGGCAGTGAGCAGGGCGGCATCGAGGAGGACGAGAAGGAGATGATCCACGGGGTCATCGAGCTGGCCGAGAAGCAGGTCCACGAGGTGATGGTCCCGCGCATCGGCATCCGCGCCGTGGAGGTCCACGATCCGCTCGGCCAGGTGCTCGACCTGGTGATCCGCGCCGGGCACTCGCGCGTCCCGGTCTACGAGGAGAGCCTCGACAACATCGTCGGCGTGCTCTACGCCAAGGACCTGCTGCCCTACCTGAAGCGCAACGGCGAGGCGGCACGCGAGATCGACATCCGCAAGCTGGTGCGACCGCCCGTCTACGTCCCGGAGACGAAGCGCGTCGACGAGCTCCTCCACGAGATGCAGGCCGCCAAGCGCCACATCGCCATCGTGGTCGACGAGTACGGCGGCACCGCCGGCCTGATCACGATGGAGGACGTGGTCGAGGAGATCGTGGGCGAGATCCAGGACGAGTACGACACCGAAGAGGTGCTGGTCGAGTCGCTGGCTGGCGAGGGCGAGCTCTCGTTCCGACTCGACGGCCGCGTCAGCATGGACGACCTGCGCGACCTGTTCGACCTGCCCGATGACGAGGAGGAGGACGAAGAGGCCTACGACACCATCGGCGGTTTCATCGTGCACCGCGTCGGGAGCATCCCGCTGCCCGGCGCAACGGTCCCGCTCCGTGATGTCACGCTGACCGTCGAGGTGGCGGAGCCCCGCCGCGTCGCGAAGGTCATCGCCACGCGGCCCAAGCCGCCCGAGGAGGAGGCCCAGGGCAGCGGCGAGGCCGCCTGAGCGCGCAGCGGCGAGCGATGCTCGGCGAGAGATTCCTGCCGGGGAGCGTGGTCAGCGGTTGCGGCGCCAGATCGCCGCGTTCAGCGCGGTGGCGAACGCGACCCAGGCCAGGTAGGGGAGCAGGAGGAGCCCGGCGAGCAGTCGTTGGCGCGTGAAGAGCGCCACGGTGGCCACGATCGCGACCAGGGTGGCGGTGATCTCCGCCAGCGCCAGGCCGGGGCGGCGGAGCCCGAAGAAGATGGGTGTCCACGCGGCGTTGAGCACCAGCTGCACGGCGTAGGCGCCGAGTGCAAGCCCGCGTCCCCGGCTGCGGCCCCCCGCCACCAGCCAGGCCGCGGTCCCCATCAGGGCGTAGAGGATCGTCCAGACCGGCCCGAAGAGCTCCGCGGGCGGGCTCCACGGAGGCTTCCGCAGCTCGCGGTACCAGCCCGGCGCGGGAAATGGCGCGCCGAGGACGCCCGGCAGGAAGCTGACGGCAAGCCAGGCGACCAGCGCCCTCCGAGAGTGGCCGATCACAGCGCGATGACCGACTGCACGAGCTCGCGGAGCACCGCGCGCCGCTCGGGATCGATGGGCAGCGCGTCGGCATCGGTCAGGGCCAGGTCCCGGAAGCGGCGTGCCTCGCCGACCGAGTGGTCGCGTGCACCGGCGCGATCCAGGATTGCCAGCACCTCGTCGACTTCGTCGGAAGGCATCGGTCCTTCGGCGTCCGCGGTTTCCGGGCCGTAGATCTCGCCGAGCCGAGCGCGGTCCGCCGCCGAAGCGTGCTCCAGGGCCCAGACCAGGGGCAGGTTCTTCTTGCGCTTGCGCACGTCGCCCGCCTCGGGCTTGCCGGAGGCGGCGCTCGTCCAGAACGTGCCCTTGACGTCATCGGCCATCTGGAAGGCCAGGCCCAGGTGGTAGCCGAAGTGCCGGTAGGCCTCGATCGTGCCGGGATCGTCGGTCGCCAGGATCGCGCCGGCCTGGACCGAAGCGCCCACCAGCGCCGCCGTCTTGCGGCCGATCATCTCCAGGTACTCCTCGACCGTCACATCGGTTCGCCGCTCGAAGCTGATGTCCAGGAACTGGCCCTCGCACAGCGCCAGGCAGGTTTCGTCGTAGACGCGCATCAGGGCCAGCACCCGGCGCTCGCTGAAGCCGTCGTCGAGCAGCTTGTAGAGGGCCAGCCGGCTGAGCGCGAAGAGCGCATCCCCGGCGTTGATGGCCAGCGGCACGCCCCAGATCGCCCACAGGGTCGGCCGATGGCGTCGCTCACGGTCGGCATCCTCGATGTCGTCGTGGACGAGGCTGAAGTTGTGGCCCAGCTCGACCGCCGCGGCGCCGGGCAGGGCAGGGCGGTAGTCCCCGGTCAGCGACTGGTAGGCGAGGAGCCCCAGGAGCGGGCGCATGCGCTTCCCACGGGCGCCGTCCGGCTGGTCGAGGCCGAGGTGGTAGGAGAGCATCTCGTAGAGCGGGCGGGCATGGTGGTCGCGCTGGTCCAGGACATCCCGCATCTCCGCCTCGATGTCGGACAATAGCCGGGTGAACTCGGTTCGGACGTCCACGCGGGAAGGGTACCCGAGGTCGGTCAGCAGGCGTGCCATGTCGCTGGTACGCAGCAGGTGTCGGGGCCGATGAGTCCGCGCGCCCGCCTCTACAAGACGGAAGGCATCGTCCTGCGCGGCATGGACTTGGGCGAGGCCGATCGCGTCCTGACCGTCCTGACGCCGCACCTCGGCAAGCTGCGCATCATCGCCAAGGGGATCCGCAGGCCCCGCTCGCGGCTGGGCGGCGGCCTGGAGCCGTTCAGCGACGTGCACCTCGTGCTCGCCGCGGGGCGAACCTTCGACGTGGTGACGCAGGTCGCCCTCGAGGATCCGCACCTGGGCCTGCGCAACGACCTGCACTCGACGGCGGCGGCCTGGTACATCGTCGAGCTGGCCGACCGCTTCTGCGAGGGCGCCGCCGACTCGCATGCAGCGTTCCTGCTCCTCGCGCAGGCGCTCTCGGCGCTTGATGCGGCGCCGGACGAGGTCGGACGCGAGGTGGTGGCCCGCTGGTTCGAGCTCGCCCTGCTCGATGCCATGGGCTTCCGTCCCGAGCTGACCCGTTGCCTGCAGTGCGGCGCCGATATCGGTCCCGATGGCAACGTCTATTCGCCGGCGGGTGGCGGGGTGGTCGGTCCGGAGTGCTCGCACGCGGCGATGGGCGGGCGCGCCATCGGTTCGGAGGCGCTAAAAGTGCTGCGTCACCTGCAGCGCTCGCCCCTGGTCGCGGTGCTGCGCCTGCGGCTCGCTCCGCCCACGCACCGCGAGGTGGAGCGCCTCCTCCACGCAACCGTGTCAGCCGTGCTGGAGCGGGAGCTGCGCAGCCGCGACTTCCTCGAGGAGGTGGCGGCACGGGAGGCCGCGCTTCTGGCACCTGGCGTGTAACCGGGCCGGGACGAGAGGCGTCAGAGCCGCATGGGCATCCTGCGAACCATTGGTACCGCGTTCGGAATCGGCGTCCTGCTGGCTGGCTGCGGCGTGATCGGGAACCTGCCGGGCCTGGGGCAGCCGGCGGTCGTCGCTGACCTGGAGGTCTACAACCGCACCGAGATGGAGATCACTCTCGTCGCGGCCGATGGCGAGGTCCTGGTCGTTCCGGCCTGCAGCTCTGCACGCGATCCCGACTTTCGGGTGGACCAGGTGCGCGTCGGCGCGGACAACCTGTACGTCCACGCGTTCGGCGCAGGCGGCGGCGAGCCAGGCCAGCAGCTGACGCTGGTCGAAGTCGCCGAATCGGCCGATTCCGTCATCGAGCAGGGTCCGCCGCCTGACCCGCTGCCCCCCTGCCTCGGCCGTCCGGAGGTGCAGCAGGGCGTCCCGCTCTTCGACTAGCGCCGGACCGCACTCGTCTATCGTGCCGTTCGGTACCGCGGCGGACGTTCGCTGGCGATCTGGCGACTCTATGCAACGGCGGCGTGCGAGAAGTCGTCCGTGGCGCGGCGCTCACGCTCCCGTGCGTTACATAGACCCTACAAACGCCTCCGCGAAGCGCCATCCCGTTGGATCTGCACGCATCTATCGACCGGGCGCGGGCGGCATCGGCCCAGCTGCGGCTCGGCCGGAAAACCGGGCCAGCGCCGCCGCTGCGGTAGACTCGGACACCCAGCGCCAGCCCATCGGTCCATCAACATCTGCTGCAAGAGGAGCCGCCACGCACCGTGCCCGCCCCGAACATGGACGTCATCGTCAGCCTCGCCAAGCGCCGCGGGTTCGTCTTCCCGTCCAGCGAGATCTACGGTGGCATGGGCGGCTTCTGGGACTACGGCCCGCTGGGCGTGGAGCTGAAGAACAACGTCAAGCAGGCGTGGTGGCGGGCCATGGTCCAGCTCCGCGACGACATCGTGGGGCTGGATGCGGCCATCGTCATGAATCCGCGCGTGTGGGAGGTCTCGGGCCACGTGGGCGGCTTCAGCGATCCCATGGTCGACTGCCGCAACTGCAAGCACCGTTTCCGCGCCGAGGACCTGAAGGGACCGCCGTCGGAGATCGCCTGCCCGAACTGCGGCGCCCGCGACAGCCTGACCGAGCCGCGTCAGTTCCACCTCATGTTCCAGACCCACGTCGGGCCGATGCAGGACACCGCCAGCGTGGCCTACCTCCGTCCCGAGACCGCGCAGGGCATCTTCGTCAACTTCGACAACGTGGCGACCACCAGCCGCAAGAAGCTCCCGTTCGGGATCGCGCAGATCGGCAAGAGCTTCCGCAACGAGATCACGCCGGGCAACTTCATCTTCCGCGACCGCGAGTTCGAGCAGATGGAGATGGAGTACTTCGTTCACCCGCGCGACGAGGACGAGCAGTTCGCGTACTGGGTGGAGGAGCGCCTGCGGTGGTGGACCAACGCGATGGGGATCGCGCCCGACCGCCTGCGCCTGCGCCCGCACGATCCGGACGAACTGAGCCACTACTCGAAGCAGACAACCGACATCGAGTACGCCTTCCCGATGGGCTGGTCCGAGCTGGAGGGCGTGGCCGACCGGACCGATTACGACCTCTCGGCGCACGCTGCCGGCTCCGGCAAGGGCCTCAGCGTCTTCGACGAGGCGAGCGGCGAGCACGTGACCCCGTACGTCATCGAGCCGGCCATGGGCGTGGATCGCGCCGTCCTCACCGTGCTGCTCGACGCGTACGAGGAAGAGCAGCTGGCGAAGGAGAAGCGCGTGGTCCTGCGCATCCGGCCGGCGCTCGCGCCGGTCAAGGCAGCGGTCCTGCCGCTGCTGCGGAACCGCCCCGAGCTGGTCGAACGGGCGCGCGCGCTGAGTGAGGACCTCAAGCCGCGAATGGCAGCGGTGTACGACGACACCGCCTCCATCGGCAAGCTGTACCGCCGCCAGGACGAGATCGGCACGCCGTTCTGCGTCACGGTCGACCCCGAATCGCTCGAAGATGGGGCGGCAACCATCCGGGAGCGCGACAGCATGACGCAGGAGCGCGTGGCGCTCGCCGCCATCCCGGAACGGCTGGCGGGCCTCGTCGCCGGCACGACCCGCTGGGAGGGAAAGCCCCGCGAGGAGGCGAGCTGAGCCGATGAGTGAGGGACGACCGCCCGAGCTCGCCGATATCCGCGATGCGTTGGCCGGCGGGCGCCACGACGAGGCGACACGCCTGGCCGGCCTCGTGCTGGATGCGCGTCCCGGCGACGACGCGGCCCACGAGCTGCGGGCTCGCGCCCTGCTGGCTTTGGGGCGGATCGACGAGGCTGAGCGGGACGCCACCGACGCCGTCCGGCTGGATCCCGACGAGATCCGCTACCGGGAGCTGCTGGCCGAGGTTCTCTCGGCGAGCGGCGCGCACCGTGAGGCTGCCGGCGAGTACGCACGCCTGGCGCGCAACGACCCCCGGCAGCAGGCGTGGACGCTCGCCGAGGCCGGTGAGCGCCTCGACGCGGCGGACCAGGGTGGCGCGGTGGAGGCGGCTCGGCGCGCGGTCCGGCTGGATCCCGCTGATCCCCGAGCGCAGCTCGCCCTCGCCCGCGCACTCACCAGGAGCGGCGACGCATCCGGCGCGGTACAGGCCGCCACGATCGCCGCACGTCTGCGTCCGGGCGACCCCGCGGCGCGCGAGGTGCTGGCCGATGCGCGCTGGCTGGCCGGCGAGGAGGCTGCCGCCTTCAATGAGTTCCGCGTGCTGGCCTCCGAGCTCGAGGGTGAGGCGCGCGATCGCGTACTGGCGAAGGCGCGTGCCCTCTACGCGCGACGAGCGGGGTGGCTCGGCCGCCTGCTGCTCCTCGTGCCGGGCCTCTTCCCGGTGGCGCTGGAGCGGGGCTGGGCGAGCGTCCGATGAGACGCCGGGGAGCGCCCCTCGGCGATCCGCCCGGCCCGACCACGGCCGGCCTCCTGCGTGACCGGCTCGCTGCGGCGTTCGCGAGCGGCATGCGGCGACCTGAGCCGGAAGCGATCGCGCTCACCGCGGATCGCTCCAAGGCCCTGGCAGTGGCCCTGGCCGGCATCCCAGATGGCGAGGAGATCGACCTGGCGACCCTCGAGCTCGGCACGCAATCGGCGGCAACCGTGCTTGGTTTTCACCCCGAACACGTGCGGCGCCTGATCCGAACGGGCCGGCTGCGCGCCCGGCGGGTCGGCGGCGACTACCGGCTGCGAGTCGACGACCTGTGGCCGCTGATCGAGGCCCGCTACCGCGAGCCCGGCAGGAGGCGCGCCCGGACTTCGCGCTGACGGACCGTCAGAATCCGCCGCCGATGATGCGCTGGCCGCCGACCCGAACCGTCCAACGTCGCTGGACGCGGTCCTCGACCACCTCGGGTCGGCAGAGGTGGCCGGGCACGAGGAGCATGCCTAGCCGACGAAGTGATCCGACGATCTCCCACCGCATCGGCGGAAATGTCGGTCTGGGTCGCGGCGCTGTCAAGAGGGTATGCATGGCGGAAGCCGCGTTCGGACGCGGACCGGTACAATCGAAGCTCCCCCCAACGCATGATTTCGGAGGCCACAACGCCGCATGGCCAGCACCACCCGCAAGAGCACCAGCCGCTCCACCAGCAAGGTGTCGAGCGACGGCAAGCTGATCTACACCTTCGCCGAGGGCAACGCCACGATGCGCGCGCTGCTCGGCGGCAAGGGCGCCGGACTGGCAGAGATGACCAACGCCGGATTGCCGGTCCCCCCAGGATTCACCATCACTACCGAGGCCTGCAACGCCTACTACTCGGCCGGCAAGGAGCTGCCGGATGGCCTGTGGGACAACGTGGTGGCCCACATGAAGGAGCTGGAGCAGCAGACCGGCAAGGGCTTCGGCGATCCCGAGAACCCGCTATTGGTGAGCGTTCGGTCCGGCGCGGCCTTCAGCATGCCGGGCATGATGGACACGGTCCTGAACCTCGGCCTCAACCCGGAGACGGTGCAGGGCCTGATCCGGCTCACGGGGAATGAGCGCTTCGCCTGGGACGCGTGGCGTCGGTTCATCGCCATGTTCGGGCGCATCGTGCAGGGGCTGAAGGCGGAGGACTTCGACGAGCCATTCGACGAGCTGAAGCACTCCGTCGGCGCCAAGCTGGACACCGACCTGAGCGCCGACCAGCTGCGTGAGATCGGCGAACGCTACGCGCAGATCGTGCAGGACAAGACCGGGGAACCCTTCCCGACCGATCCGTACCGCCAGCTGGAGCTGGCCACACGTGCCGTCTTCGATTCGTGGTTCGGCAAGCGGGCGCACGACTACCGCGAATTCAACAAGATCCCGCATGACCTGGGCACCGCCGTGAACGTGGTGACCATGGTCTTCGGCAACATGGGCGAGGACTCGGGCACCGGCGTCGCCTTCACGCGCGACCCGAACACCGGGGAACGACAGCTCTACGGCGAGTTCCTGACCAACGCGCAGGGCGAGGACGTGGTGGCCGGCGTGCGCACCCCGCTGAAAATCAGCGAGATGCAGCGGGTCATGCCCGACGTCTACGCGCAGTTCGAGGAGATCGCGCAGCGGCTGGAGAGCCACTACCGCGACATGCAGGACCTCGAGTTCACCATCGAGCGCGGCACGCTCTACATGCTCCAGACGCGCACCGGCAAGCGGACCGCGCCGGCCGCGGTCAAGATCGCCGTCGACATGGCCAACGAGGGGGTCATCACCCGCGACGAGGCGCTGCAGCGGGTTGACCCCGCGCAGATCGTGCAGCTCCTCCTGCCACGCTTCGACGAGGAGGCCAAGGCAGCCGCCAACGACCGCTTCGTGGCCAAGGGCCTCAATGCCTCACCGGGCGCGGCCACCGGCCAGGCCATCTTCGATCCCGACCGGGCGGTGGAGGCGAAGGCCGCCGGGGATCCCGTCATCCTGGTGCGGATCGAGACCTCGCCAGACGACGTGCACGGCATGCTCGCGGCGCGGGGCGTCCTGACCGCCCGTGGCGGGGCGACATCGCACGCCGCAGTGGTGGCGCGATCGATGGGCCTGCCCTGCGTGGCCGGCGCCGAGGCGCTGAAGATCGACTACGCCAGGCGCCGCATGCAGGCGGGCAGCGTGACCGTGAGCGAAGGCGAGATGATCAGCATCGACGGGACGACCGGCGAGATCTACGCGGGCGAGCTGCCGACCATCGAGGCGCGCTTCGAGGACGAGCACGACCTGGCCACCCTGCTCGGATGGGCCGATGAGGTCCGGCGGCTCCAGGTCTGGGCCAACGCCGACTACCCGCGCGACGCCGAGCGCGCCCGGGCCTTCGGGGCGCAGGGGATCGGCCTGTGCCGCACGGAGCACATGTTCTTCGAGGAGGAGCGGCTCCCGACCGTGCGCCGCATGATCCTCAACGCCGGTCGTGCGACCGAGGCGAAGCACCGGCGCGACGCCGGGACCGAGCTCTCGGGCGAAGACCAGGCGGCGGTCGACGCCTTCGACTCGGCGCTCGCCGAGCTGGAGGAGCTCCAGACCGATGACTTCGCGGGCCTCTTCCGGGCCATGGACGGCCTCCCGGTCGTGATCCGCCTGATCGACCCGCCGCTCCACGAGTTCCTGCCGTCGCACGACGAGCTGCTCGAGAAGGTGACCCGCCTCCGCACGTTGCGGGAGGTCGCCGGCGGAGGCATGACCGATGCCGTTGCCGACCGCGTCGGCCCCGCACTGGAGAAGGGGCTGGTCAAGCTGTTCGGTGAGAAGGATGCCGGACGCGCGATGAAGCTGATCGGACGTGAGGGCAGGGCGACCCCGGCGGGCGAGCCCGCCGATCGGTCCGGCCTCGAAGGCGAGCTCGCCGAGAGCGAGGAGCTGCTGGCCGCCGTGGAGGCGATGCGCGAGCAGAACCCCATGCTCGGCATGCGGGGGATTCGCCTTGGGCTGCTGATGCCGGACATCATCCGCATGCAGACCCGTGCGATCCTCGCCGGCGCGGCCCGTGTCAACGCGGAGGGCAAGACGGCACTCCCCGAGATCATGATCCCGCTGGTCGGCCACGTGAACGAGCTGGCCGAGACACGGGAGATCCTCGAGGCGGAGGTCGCCAAGATCGTCGAGGCAACCGGCCAGCAGGTCGACTACAAGTTCGGCACCATGATCGAGGTGCCGCGTGGCGCGCTCACCGCGGGCGAGATTGCCAAGCACGCGGAGTTCTTCAGCTTCGGGACGAACGACCTGACGCAGATGACGTTCGGCTTCAGCCGTGACGACGCGGAGGGGAAGTTCCTGCTGCAGTACGTCGACCGCAAGATCCTGCCGGAGAACCCCTTCCAGGTGCTCGACACGGAGGGGGTCGGGCAGCTCGTACGGATGGCGACGGTGAATGGCCGCAAGGCCCGCAAGGGCCTCAAGGTGGGCATCTGCGGCGAGCATGGCGGCGATCCGGCGAGCATCCGCTTCTGCAACGAGATCGGGCTCGACTACGTTTCGTGCTCGCCATTCCGCGTCCCCGTGGCGCGGCTGGCAGCAGCACAGGCAGCCATCGAGTCGACCGAGGTGCGCGACAAGTAGTCCGGGGCCGCGTCAACCGCCTGGCGCGGGGGTCGGCGTCGCGGTCGCGCCGGGAGTGGCCGCAGGGGTCTCGGCGGGCGTGGCGTTCGGGGTGGCCGTGGCCGTCGGCGTGGCCGTCGGCGTGGCCGTTGCCGACGCGGTCGCGCTGGGCGTGGCGACCACGGTCGGCAATGGGGGGCTGGGCCCCGTCGGCAGCGGCGTCGCGGCCACCGTCGGGCGCGACGTGGCCGGACGTGGCGTGGCCGGCGCCGGGGTGGGCCGCCTCGGTGCTGGGCTCTGCTCGCCGGTAGCCCCGCTGGTTGCGGCGGTCGCGGTCGCCGACGCCGTCGCGCTGGCGGTCCATGCTGGCGCCGTGACGGAGGTGGTGGCAGACGCTGTCGGCGAGGGCCGGCCGGTCGCACCCAGGACCGCCTGGATCGGGGTCTCTGCCGCTCCCGGCGCCGTGCCGGGAAGTCCTGGGAAGCGCCCGAGGGCGGCGGCCCCGCCACCCAGCAGCAGAAGCGCTGCCGTGGTGCCCGCCAGGAGTCGCATGGCGCGAGCGGGGCGGCCACGCGGCGTCGACTGCGCCACGCGCGAGGGCGGCATGGCTGCGCGGCCGGGGTCGACGAGCGCCAGCGCATCCAACGCACGCGCACGAGCCTGGCACTCAGGGCAGTAGGCTGCGTGCACCGCAACGTCGCGTCCCGGTGAGCCCGCGGCGCCCTGGATCAGCCACGCCAAGAAGCGGGCATGGTGGTCGTCGGCTGCGGGTCGCACGCGGCGGCTCATTCGTGACGGACCGCGGTGCCCAGCGTCCGCGAGGCCTCGCGGTCGATCCGCGCGGCCAGGCTGCCCGGCGACATGGGCGACGGTGAGGGACCCGGACGTCGCTCCGTCGCGCTGGCGAGGTAGGTGGCGCGGGCCTGCAGGACCAGCCGACGCAGCTCGCCGCCACGTTGATCCATGACCAACTCCACGTCGCGGTGCGCGAACCGCTCGATGGCGGTCAGGACGAGCAGCGCACGTGCGTCCGTCCGTAGGGCGGCCAGTGCATCGATCACCTCGTCCGTTGCGCCAAGTGTTCGCAGCGCCGCTCGTCGCTCGGGCTCCGAAGCGCGCCTGACCCGTCCGAGGTCGCGCGGCAGGCTGCGGAGTACTCGCCGGCGTAACCATGCGGCGCCGCGCTCCGGGTGCCGCAGCTCGTTCGCTCGGCGTGAGCCCTCGGCCAGCGCCCGTGCGGCTGCCGCTGCCGCCAGCGATCGGTCGCCCAGGGTCATCAGCAGGGCGAAGCCGTGCAGGCTCGCCCCGTGCACATCCCGAAAGGCGGCCTGCAGTACGGCTGCGGGATCACGCGTGGGGCTGGGGGTCGCGGGCGGCTGCTGGAGAGTGGTCGTTGGCGTGTCTCCACTGCTCGGCCGGCGGCCGTGGCTGCGCCGCCGTGGTGCAGTGCAGGGGCGGTCCGGTGCCGAGAGGTGCCCTCGGAGTGTAGCGCCAGTCCCCGCAGTCGTGGCAAGCATCGGCCCGAAGGTGAACCGTTGGGTTGACAACTGCGTAAAATGTAGTAGTCCCTATTGACAAAGCCCTTGACAACCACCAAGTTCCTGTAGGACCCGCCACGCGTATGACCTCCTCGGGGATCACCACCGAGATCAAATCCAAGCTGCCCGTGCTCGACGTCGTGGGCGAGACGGTTGCGCTCAAGCGCGCCGGCTCCGCCTACAAGGGCCTGTGCCCGTTCCACGCCGAGAAGACGCCGTCGTTCATCGTGAGCCCGGATCGCGAAACGTGGCACTGCTTCGGCTGCGGCGAGGGCGGCGACATCTTCACCTTCCTGATGCGACGTGACGGGATGGATTTCCGCGAGGCGCTGGCTGCGCTGGCCGAGAAGGCGGGCGTGGAGCTCTCCGAGCGTTCCGCACGCGAGGATCGGCGCAACAAGCGCCTGCGCGGCGCCCTGGAAGGCGCCATCGCCTGGTACCGCGAGGTCCTGCTGCAGGCGCACCAGGCCGAGCGAGCCCGGACCTACCTGCAGGATCGAGAGTTCAGCCCCGAGACGCTCGAGCGCTTCGCCATCGGGTACGCGCCGAATACCTGGGAGGCGCTGACGAAGCGGCTCATCGGGCGGGGATTCAGCAACGAGGAGCTCATCGGGGCGGGTCTCGCCTCGCCGTCGAATCGCGGCGGGGTGATCGACAAGTTCCGGGGCAGGATCATCATTCCCATCCGCGATGCGTCGGGGCGCGCTGTGGGGCTGGGCGGCCGCATCCTGCCAGATGGGGAGGGGCCCAAGTACCTCAACTCGCCGGCGGGACCGCTCTTCGACAAGAGCCGGACCCTCTTCGGCATCGATCTCGCCAAGCAGGCGATCCGGCGCGAGAAGCTGGCGGTGATCGTCGAGGGCTATACCGATGTGATGGCGGCCCACCAGGCCGGCTTCGGCAACGTCGTCGCCAGCCTCGGCACGGCTCTCACCGCCGGACAGGTCGCGCTCGCGACCCGCTACGCCGACGCGGTGGCGCTCGCCTACGACGTGGACGTCGCCGGTGAGGCGGCCACCCAGCGCGGCCTGCTGGAGGAGCTGGGCGGCGTGGTCACCAAGGTGCGCGTGGTGCGCATCCCGGCCGGCAAGGATCCCGATGAGCTGATTCGGACCGACCCGACCAGCTGGCGCGACGCGATCGCGGAGGCGGAGGAGCTGCTGCCGTACTTCATGCGGCGAGCGGCCGGCGAGTTCGACATGCGGCAGCCGAACGGGCGCAGCGCCTACACGCGCCGCATGCTCGACCTGCTGCGCCGCATCCCGGATCGCGTGGAGCGAGATTCCTACGTGCCGCAACTCGCCAGCCTGGCGGGCATCGACGAGCGCATCCTGCGCGACGACCTGGCGCAGGGGCCCCGGCCGATGCTCATTCGCCCCCCAGCGCCCGTGGAGGGCGAGCCGACGGCGCTCGCCCCGCTGGAGGCGCAGCTCCTCCAGCTGCTGCTCACCTATCCGAACCTGGCGGCCGAGCTTCCCGCGCAGGCGCCCATCCCGCTCCGCGACGCGGCGGCCGTGACGCTGGTCGGCGCGTGGCGCAGCCACCTGGCCGCCGCGAACGGCACAGCCACGAGCAGTGCGTCGCTGGAATCGTTCGTGGCGGGACTCGATCCGGGGTCGGCCGAGCTGGCGCGGGACCTGCTGGCCCGACTGGCGACAGCGCGCGACGAGCGTCTCGATGCGGAGGAGGCGGGCCGGGTGCTCAAGTCCACGCTCCTCCGGCTCCGGATCCAGCGGATCGACGAGGACCTGCGGGACGGCCGTTTGCTCCTCGAGGAGGCACAGCGGGACGGCGACCGGCAGCGACTGGCCGCCATCGAACAACGACTCATCCAGCTCGGCCGGGAGAAGGCCGAGGCAACCCGAGAGATGCATGAACCGCCCGTGGCATCGGGCGCGAGGAGGACGTAGCGTGGCAACAACCACCCCGAAGGGCGGCGCGAAGGCAGCGGCGGACAAGGAGAAGAAGCGGAGCACGAAGGTGCCGGCCGATGGCAAGCCCGCGGCCAAGGCGAGCGCGCCCACCAAGCGCGGGGTCGCAACCGGCGGGAAGGCGACGAAGTCGACGAGGACAGCTGCCGCCGGCTCGAACGGGACGCGCAAGGCGAAGACGGCAGGCTCAGGCTCTGCCGGCGCCAAGGGCGCCAAGGGCGCCAAGGGCGCCAAGGTCGCCAAGGAGGGAGCCAAGGGCGGGAACGGGACCGGCGACAACCGGCTGATCAGGGGGCTGCTCGAGAAGGGTCGCGAAGAGGGCTTCATCACCCACGACCAGATCCTGCAGGCCGTTCCACAGCCGGAGGAGAACCTCGGCCAGATCGAGGAGCTCTACGCCGCAGCCTCGGAGAGCGGCGTCGAGGTGCTGGACGCGGACAACCAGCCCACGCTGATCGCCGAGCCGGAGGAAGAGGAGGAGGCGAAGCCTGCCGCCGGGCGCAAGGCCGAAGGCGAGGAGGACCTGGAGGCGCTCGCCGCCGACCTGATCGGCATCGACGATCCGGTCCGCATGTACCTTAAGGAGATCGGCAAGGTTGCCCTCCTCACCGCCGAGGAGGAGGTCGTGCTGGCCAAGGCGATCGAGCTTGGCGAGCTCGCGGTCGAGGATCCGGCGCGAGCGCTCGTCGATCTCTACACCTGGGTGCTCTCGAACTCCGAGCCGAAGGCACGGGCCATGGCAGCCATGCGCGCCTTCGACCTGCCCAAGGAGTCGCCGCGCGTGACCGGCGAGGCGATCGACTGGTGGGTCGGCCGCAAGCGGCCCATCGAGGCGCCGCAGATCAAGCTCAGCAAGGCCCGCAAGTCGAGTGACCTCAACGACGAGGCGCGCGAGCGGATCATGCACGCGGAGTCGATCCTCAAGCTGCTCGCCGAAGATCCGGGCGAGGGCCTGAAGCAGGCGATCCTGTTCGGCCACTCGTATCGCTTCCGTGCCATCGACCATGCCGGCGCCCCGGAGCTGATGGAGCTCGAGCGCTGGGCACGCGAGACGGCGCAGGAGATCGTGCGGCACTACATCGAGGACGGACAGGACGCCGGCTACCTGCAGGAGCTCGGCTATGACCCGACCATCCCGCCCGACGTGCCACTCGAGAAGCGCTCCGGGCGCCTGGTCGAGCAGAGCGTCGATGCCCGCAAGCGCCTGACCGAGGCGAACCTGCGCCTGGTGGTCAGCATCGCCAAGAAGTACATCGGGCGCGGGATGAGCTTCCTGGACCTCATCCAGGAAGGGAACATCGGCCTCATCCGGGCGGTCGAGAAGTTCGACTACGAGAAGGGCTTCAAGTTCAGCACCTACGCGACGTGGTGGATCCGGCAGGCGATCACCCGCGCCATCGCCGACCAGGCGCGGACCATCCGCATCCCGGTCCACATGGTCGAGACGATCAACCGCCTGATCCGGGTCAGCCGCACGCTGCTGCAGGAGCTGGGCCGCGAGCCGACGGTGGAGGAGATCGCCCGGCGCATGAGCCGCGACGAGATCATCCGCGAGCTGCGCGACAAGCTGCAGCGCGAGCCGACCGAGGGCGAGGTCGACGAGCGCGAGGCGATCGGCCCGCAGACCGTCTCACCGGAGAAGGTCCGCGAGATCATGAAGGTCAGCCAGGAGCCGGTGAGCCTCGAGACGCCCATCGGCGAGGAGGAGGACTCCCACCTTGGCGACTTCATCCCGGACCTGGCCAGCGTCGCTCCGGCGGATGCGGCCAGCCACCAGCTGCTCAAGGAGCAGGTGGAGGGCGTGCTTGACAGCCTCACCCCGCGGGAGCGCCGCGTGCTGCAGCTGCGTTTCGGCCTGGAGGACGGTCGATCCCGCACCCTGGAGGAGGTCGGACGCGACTTCAACGTGACCCGCGAGCGGATCCGGCAGATCGAGGCCAAGGCGCTGCGCAAGCTGCGTCACCCGAGCCGGAGCCGGAAGCTCAAGGACTACCTGGAGTAGGTTCCTAGGCTGCGTGCGGCGCCGGAGCGCGGCGCAGCATCCAGGCGCGGAACGAACCCCAGCCCCATGCGGCTGCCGAGGCGGCGATGACGAGCCCGATCCCGAACATCGTCGGGTGCAGGAAGCTGAGCTCCTTGATGATGGCGAGCTGGACGATGATCCACAGCATCTGGCCGAAACCGATCGCAAAGGCCAGGAACGGAGCGACGGCCAGGCGCCGAGCGCCGAGCGCCGCCACGACCAGCGAGCCGATCCCGAACAGCCCGCCCAGGATCAGCCCCGGGACCAGGAAGTCGGTGAACGGGCTGCCGGCCAGGATGCCGGTGTCGAAGCCCATGATGCTGCCGTCCGGCTTGACCACCAGGCAAGCGCCGCCGGAAAGGGCTCCAACGCCGAGCAGCACGAGGAAGATGATTGAGATCCAACCGGCGATTGGCAGCCGGCGAGTCGTCGATTCGGTCATGAGCGAGTCCTCCTCGCTCGAATGCTCGAGCGTGACGCGGGTGCGGACCAGTGCCGGATGGCATGGCTCACGCTTCCCGAAATTCGACCTCGACCGCGAGCTCGAGGGTCGCCCCCGCCTCCAGCCGGTGCAGCGCACCTGGCTCGCCGTTGACCAGGCGGCGCAGTCCGTTGGGCGCGTGCGTCTGCGGCTCGATAGCGACCGCGCCGAGCGCCGCCGGGCTCGCCGCGCACAGGTATGAGCCATCGGGGGAGATGCGCATGCTGGCGCTGATGCCAAGCGCCGGCCAACGCAGGTCCGCGACCGCCGGCCCCCGCACCGCAGCCCACGTTGCGTCCAGGCCGGGCGGCATCGCACGTGGAGTACGCAGGTCGTGCTCCGCGTCGACGGGAACGGGCTCGGGCGCGCTCGCCTCGTTCGAGGCGAAGACGCGGTCAGCAGCCAGCCTGAGCTCGATGGGCTGCACGAACCAGGGGTGGACGCCGATACCGGCCGGCATCGGTTCGGCCGAGTGGTTGACGAGCGCGAGGTGCAGGCGCAGGCGGCCGCCGTCGAGGTTGAGGCGCTGCGTGACCTCGTAGCGCCATGGCCAGCCGTCGCCACCGGCCGAAATCCGCAGCGTCCCGGGCGAGACCACCTCCCATGGCATCGCCTGCACCTGGCCGTGGATCGCTGTCCCATCGGGGAAGTTGGCGGGGAGGTCGACGCTCCTGCCCGCGACGTGCTGTGCGCCTGCCGCCACCCGGTTGCACCACGGCGCCATCACGAAGCTGCCCCAGAAGAACGGCTCACGCCGGTAGGCGTCCAGCTGGTCCGGCGTCCGCAGCAGGTCCGCTCCGAAGGCACGCAGCCGATGCCACCGTCCGCCGAGCTCCGGCAATAGCTCGATCTCCAGCTCGTCAGAAGCGATCCGCAGGGCCTTCACGTGCTCACCATGAGCCGATGCGGACGCAGCACGACCGGGAGCGACCAGTCACGGCGTCCACGGCGCTGCCTGACCGGCGTCCCGGCGGATGGTGGCGAACCCATCCGCGTGGACGTCCATGGGCCCTTCGACGCTGCCGTCCGGCCACGTGACCGTCACGCTGGCCTCGGTGGCGTCGCCCAGCCCGAAGTGGATCCAGCCCAGCTCGCCACTGACGTGACCGCCGCCGACCGTCAGCTCGCGCGTCATGGTCCGACCACCGGCCGTGACCTCCAGCCAGGCGCCGATGGCGTCGGGATTCGGCGCCGGCTGCTCCAGCCGCAGCCCCACCCAGTGGCCCATCGGGCTGGCGGATCCCGCATCGCCGGCGCCGACGCTGCGGTAGACCTTCACGTTCTCGACCCGATTGACGACGACAAGGTCGAGCAGCCCGTCAAGGTTGAGGTCCACCAGCGCCGCTCCACGTGCCTTCGCGAAGCTCACGATGCCTGCCGCCTCCGCCTCTTCGCGGAAGGTGCCGTCGGCCTGGCCGATGAGCAGGTCGCTCGGGTCGCGGTTCGCGAAGTCGAGCTGCGCGCTGACGTTCCCCTTCGAGATGAAGAGGTCCACCAGGCCGTCGTTGTTGACGTCCTGGAACTCCGCATGCCACGCGGTTGAGGGCAGGCTCGTGTCGCCGAGGTAGGGCCGATGGGCCGTCACACCACGGCTGAGCGCGATGTCCCGGTAGTCCGGTTCATCGGTCCCCCCGGCCAACGTCTGCAGCTTGTTGTCACCCTGGCTGGTCAGGAAGACCTCCGGAATCCCGTCGCCGGTGACGTCGTGGCTGGCGATCCCCATGCCCCACACCTTGACCGTCTGCCAGCCGTCCGCGGCGGAGTAGAGCGCGGGCTCCCGGCCCGGCTCGATTCGCCACAGCTGCTCCTGCCCGTCGCTCAGCTCCCCGTAGTAGTGGCGGTCGTTCGAGACGCGCAGGTCGCGGTGGCCGGTGCGGCTCCAGTCGCTGAAGAGCATCGAGAGGGGACAGTAGCCGGGAGCGAGCGCCACGGGCGCAGCGTAGCCGGCGCCGTCGTCCGACGGACGGACGAGGAGGTTGTCCTGGCAGTCGAACGTCGCCTCGCCGTTCGCGTCGAGCTGCAGGTAGTTGCCGACAGCCAGCGTCGGCAGCGCGTTGGCGCCCTCCCAGGTCGCGCTGAAGGCGGCGGACCAGACCCGCCCTCCTTCGAAGCCCCAGCGTTCATTGGCGCGCTCGAAGCGGCAGTCGCCCAGCCCGCGCAGCAGGACGTTCTCGCCGACACGCAGCACGGCGAGGTCCGATCGCCCGTCGCCGTCGACATCGAGCGGGTAGGCACCGGTGACGTCCCGCAGGTCGGTGGCGGCGTCGGTCACGTGCGCGAAGCGGAGGGCGCCGCCGACCGGACTGTCGTTGCGGTAGAGCGCCGCTGGACCGCTTCCACCGGCGAGGTAGAGGTCCTGGCGACCATCGTCGTTGCAGTCGAAGGCTGCCACGCCGCCGCCGACGAAGAAGTTGAAGTCGCCGGTATACGCGTGGTCGATGCCTGCCGCCTGTGCCTCCTCGACGTAGTGCGGCGCCGGCAGGGCGCTCGATTCGCTCGCCATCGGTCCGAGCAGTACGAACGCCGCGGCAGCGCCAGCCAGCAGCAGGACGCCGCCGACGAGCATGAGTCGTGAACGCGCCATCGCCGCGGCCGGCAGCGGCCTACCCCGACGCCTCGGCGCTGGCCACGATGCGCTCCATCACGACGAGGTTGGCCGCGGCATCTTCCGGCGGGAATGGGGGAGGCGCGCCGTCCAGCACCATCTCGGCGAATCGTTCCATCTCGACGGTGTACGGATCGGCCACCTCGAAGGTGAGCAGCTCGGTATCCGGATCGGTGGGCGGGTTGCCGCCGGCGGTGAGGTACACCTGGGTCGGCCGGTCGGGCGGGATGTTGAACGGGATGCCGATGGAGATGCGGCCCTCCGTCCCATAGATGTGCACGCGCTGGTCATCCTCCGCCCGGGTGGACGCGGTGAAGGTCGCGACGCCGTCGCCGAATTCCAGCAGCGCGCTCACCAGCGTGTCGGTGCCGCCCAGCGGGTCGCGGCGCAGCGAGCCCACGACCCGCGTTGGCTCGCCGGAGAAGAGTGTTCGCGAGAGGTTCACGCTGTAGCAGCCGATGTCGTAGAGCGCCCCGCCACCCGCCTCGCGGATGTTGCGGATGTTGCCCGGATCGTCGTTGAAGTACGAGAACCAGCTCTGGACCGCCACCAGGCGCCCGATGCGGCCCGATGCCACCAGTTCGCGCACGGCGACCCAGGTCGGATGGAGGCGGTACATGAAGGCCTCCATCAGGATCACCCCGGCCGAACGGCAGGCGTCGATCATTTCCAGCGCCTGGCCGCTGGTCATGGCCATCGGCTTTTCGCACAGGACGTGCTTGCCGGCCGCTGCCGCGGCCAGGGTCCACCTGGCGTGGAGGTGGTTGGGGAGCGGGATGTAGACCGCGTCGACCGCCGGGTCGGCCAGCAGCGCCTCGTACGAGTCGTGGGCGGTGGGGATCGCCAGCTCTGCGGCCACCTCCCGCGCCCTGGCGCCATCTCGCGAGGCGATGGCCACCACCTCGCATCGGTCCGCCTTGCGCATACCGGGGATCACCTTCGTCCGGGCGATGTCCGCGGTGGACAGGATCCCGATGCGGAGCGTGCTCACGTGGCGTCCCTCAGCCCCAGGACGTTTCGCTGACGGGCCGGAAGGCGACCTCCAGGATCCGATGGGTTCGCGGCCGGGTGAGCGCGAAGATGACCGCCTCAGCCACGTCGTCGGGACGCATCATGCCGGCCAGCTGCGGCATGTCCGGCGTCCGGCCGCGGCCCATGGCAAAGTCGGTCGCCACGCCGCCGGGGCAGATGTTGGTGCAGCGCACGCCCTGCTCGCGCAGCTCGTGGTCGAGGGCAGCGGTGAAGCCGACCTGCGCGAACTTCGAGGCGCAGTAGACCGCCTCGTAGGGCAGCCCGCGGCGTCCCGCCTCGCTGGCGATGGTGATGAGGTCCGGCGCCCGGCTCTGGAGGAGGTAGGGGAGTGCCGCGCGGACGGAGTAGATTGCGCCCCTCACGTTCACGTCGATCATCTCGTCGAGGTGCTCGCGGTCGAGGTCCAGGAAGGGGCCGTAGGCACCCACCCCCGCGTTGACCACCAGGATATCAATGCCGCCGAACCGCTCGGCGGTCGCCTTCGCAATGGCCTCCATGGAGCCCAGGTCGCGGACATCGGCAGGCTGCGCCACCGAGCCGGAGATCCCCAGATCGTCGCCGCTGCGCGACGCGAGCGCGAGCTGCGCGCCCCCTTCGGCCAGGGCCCGTGCGACTGCTGCACCGATGCCGCGGCTCGCTCCGGTGACGAGCGCGGTCCTCCCATTCAGGCTCTCCATGGAAGCCTCCCTTTGATCTGCTCTTGACACGTCGGGTCTTGATGTAAGAGTCTACGACAAACATTTGAGAAAGAGGATCACAAAACTGGTCGTGGTGACTCCCCGGGAAGCGATTGGCCAGCGCAGCGAGACCGTGCACCGCGCGAACCTCAGCGCCATCGCAACCCAGCTCCACCTCAACGGTCCCCTCTCCCGATCCGAGCTCGTCTCGCGCACCGGACTCACCCGGAGCGCCATCCGCGGGCTGATCGGGGAGTTCGTCGCTGCCGATTTCGTCGCCGAGGAGCGATCGGAGCCGCTCGGCGTCCCCGGCCGCCCGTCGCCCATCGTCAAGCCCAACCCGCTGAGCGCCACCGTCCTCGGCATCGAGATCTCGGTCGACTCGCTCGCCGCCGCGCTGGTCGGCTTCGGCGGCGTCGTGCACGATTCGGTCCGCGTCGATCGTCCTCGCGGCCACCTCGCCGCCGACGAGATCGTGTCCGACCTCGTGGATCTGGCGGAGCCGATGCTGCGGCGTGCCGCAGCGGAGAGCACCCTGATCGGGATCGGCGTGGCCGTGGTCGGCATCGTGCGCCGCAGTGACGGGCTGGTGCGCCTGGCGCCGAACCTCGGCTGGCGCGACGTCCCGCTGGGGCGCCTGCTGACCGATGCGTTCCGGGTATCGGTCCCCATCTTCGTCGCCAACGACGCCGACCTGGGCGTCCTGGCAGAGCATCGCCGCGGTGCCGCGCGCGGGGTCGACGACGCCGTCTACATCGCCGGCGAGGTCGGGGTGGGCGGCGGCTTCCTGATCGATGGCCGGGCGCTCGGCGGCGCCGAGGGCTACGCGGGGGAGGTTGGGCACCTGCCCGTGAATCCCGGCGGGCAGGCATGCGCATGTGGGTCGCGCGGTTGCTGGGAGACCGAGGTCGGCGAACACGCTCTGCTGACGGCCGCCGGCCGGCCGGCGGACGGTGGACCGTCGCAGGTGGGAGAGCTGCTCTCGGATGCGGCCGGAGGCAATCGGGAGGCGCTGGAGGCGCTGCATCGGACCGGGTCATGGCTCGGCATCGGCATCTCCGCCATCGTCAACGTCTTCAACCCGCGGGTGGTCGTCCTGGGCGGCCTGTTCGACCGTATCGAGCCGTACGTCATGGCCTCGATCGAGGAGCAGCTGCACGCACGTGGACTGGCGGCCGCGCGGGAGCAGGTTCGTGTCGTTCCGGCCGCGCTCGGCGGGGACGCCACGCTGCTCGGTGCTGCCGAGCTGGCGTTCGAACCGTTCCTCACCGACCCCGCGGCGTGGCTCACGCCGCCCGTCGGAGAAGTAGAGCTCGCGAGCGCATGAGGTGCGGGCCGGCGGCACGATCAGGGCGACGGAGGTGCGAAGAACGGCAAGAGTGGAGTTGACAGCGGAGTAGGCTACGTCGGGCACATGGGACGCCCGACCCATCACAGTCCATGCGGAGGATTCACATCCATGCGAACTCAGAGGCTGGGAGCCATCCTCGCAGTGGTCGCGATCGGGCTGGCGGCTTGCAGCAACGGGAGCTCGGCAGCGCCGAGCACCGGCGGCACCTCGACAGCGCCGAGCACCGGCGGGAGCGCCAGCGAGAGCATGACCGAGACGTCATGCACCGTCGGCGTTTCCTGGAACAACTTCCAGCAGCCACGCTGGGCCGCGGCTGATCAGCCGAGCATCAAGAACGTCGTCGAGGATGCCGGCGGTACCTACATCGACGCAGACGCCAACCTGAGCAACGAGCAGCAGCTGACTGACGTCGACAACCTGATTGCACAGGGAGCCAACGTCCTCATCCTGCTCGCCCAGGACCAGAACGCCATCCTGCCCGCGCTGCAGAAGGCGAAGGACAACAACATCCCGGTCATCGCCTACGACCGCCTCATCGAGGACCCGGACATCCTCTACATCACGTTCAACAACGTCGGTGTCGGGGAGGCGGAAGCCTCTGCGGTCCTGGATGCGGTGCCGAGCGGCAACTACGTCCTGATCAAGGGTGATCCGGGCGACCCGAATGCCTCGACCTTCCTGCCGCAGGGCTGGGACAACGCCGGCCTGAAGGACAAGGTCGACTCTGGCGACATTACCATCCTGAACGGGCCGGAGTCCGGCAGCGGCACGTGGCCGGATGACTACGGCACCTACACCGATGCCTGGGCGACCGAGAAGGCCCAGTCCAACATGGAAGCGATCATCGACAAGGCCAACGCCGACAACGTCCAGATCGACGCGATCCTGGCCGAGAACGACAGCACGGCGCTCGGCGTCGTTGCTGCCCTCACCGCCAAGAACTACGGCTTCCCACCGCTGAGCGGCCAGGATGGCGACCCCGCCAACCTGAACAACGTGGCCCTGGGCAAGCAGTACGTCGACGTGTGGAAGAACGCCAACGAGCTCGGCAAGGCGGCCGGCCAGGCTGCACTGGCCCTGTGCGATGGCACGGCGATGTCTGATGTCACGATCGACATCGGTGCGTCGGTCGCTCCGACCGACGGCAACAGCCCGACCGACTTCGATACGCCGGGCGGCAACACCGTGAAGTCGCTGATCCTTCAGCCGACCCCAATCACCGCTGACAACCTCAGCGACGTGATCGACGCCGGCTGGTGGGCGACCAAGGAGGATATCTGCAAGGACGTCACCTCCTCGGATCCGGGAGCTGACGCCTGCGGGGTCTGACCGCAGCGCCTGAGTTCGTGATCTAGCCTGTCCTTGCGCCCCCGGATCCGTCCGGGGGCGCAGGGAGCGACACTCAGCTTCGGGAGAACAACCGTGGCGAACGTGGTCGAAGCAGCAACGCCACCAGGTACCGCGCCGCAGCCCTCCGCCACCGGGCGGCTGCGCCGCCTTCTCGGCCAGACGGAGATCGACAGCCGCCTGTTCGGCATGCTGATCGCGCTGGCGCTCATCCTCTTCGCCTTCAACATCCTCAGCGACGGCAAGTTCTTCCGCCCGGTGAACATGGTCACGCTGGCCATCCAGGGCACGAGCGTGGCCATCATCGCGACCGGGATGGTCCTCATCATCGTCTCCCGCAACATCGACCTCTCGGTGGGGTCGCTGACCGGCTTCGTGGCCATGAGCTATGCGCTGCTCATGACCGACTGGATGCCCAACTTTCTCGGAATGGGGCCTGACTTCCCGTTCCGCTGGCTGATCGCCCTGGCCATCGGCATCGGCATCGGGGCCGGGTTCGGCGCGGTCCAGGGGTTCATCATCGCCTACATCGGGGTGCCCTCCTTCGTCGTCACCCTCGGGGGGCTGCTCTCCATCCGCGGCGCGGTCTGGTACCTCTCGAACGGAGCGGCGGTATTCGGCCTGGATCCGACCTTCCAGCTCCTCAACGGCAGCGCCCAGGGATCGATTGGTGGGACGTGGACCTGGGTGGTCGCGGTGGTCGGCTGCCTCGCCGTGGTCGTGCTCCTGGTGAGCGGACGGCGGCAGCGGCGGCGGTTCGACTTCCCGGTCCGGCCGATGTGGGCCGAGATCCTGATCGGGGTCGCGGGGTGCGCCGCAATCCTCGGCCTGGCGTGGTTCGCCAATGGGAACTACTGGCCGCCGCGGCTTGCGACGGAGTACGCCGTCCAGCACGGCATCACCGAGCCGGCGGGCGGGCTGAAGATCTCTTCCGGTTTCCCGTTCCCGCTCATGCTGCTCGTCGCCGTGACGCTGGCGATGACCTGGCTCGCCACCCGGCGCCGGTTCGGGCGCTACGTGTACGCCTACGGCGGGAACCCCGAAGCGGCCTCGCTGGCCGGTATCAACACGCGCTGGACGATCATGAAGACGTTCATCTTGATGGGCGTCCTGTGCGCGTTATCGGCCGCGGTGGCCTCGGCCCGCCTCAATGGCGCGACGCTCGACATCGGCGTCAGCTACGAGCTGTACGTGATCGCCGCAGCGGTGGTCGGCGGCACCTCGTTCGCCGGTGGCATCGGCACCATCCCTGGCGCCGTGCTGGGCGCGTTCGTCATGGCCTCGCTGTCGTACGGGCTGAGCTTCCTCGGCGTGAACTCGCCCGGCCAGAACGTGGCCGGCGGCCTCGTCCTGATCCTGGCCGTGGCATTCGACGCCTACAACCGCCGGCGTGGCGGCGGACGATGAGCGAGAAGGGAAGCAGATCATGACCGCCACCGCCGAGGCCGCCCGCACGCCGCTCGTCGAGATGAAGAACATCCACGTCTCGTTCGGTGGCGTGCACGCCGTCGACGACGTCAGCGTCGACCTGATGGCCGGCGAGGTGGTCGGGATGGTCGGCCACAACGGCGCGGGCAAGTCCACGCTGATGCGCGTCCTCTCCGGCGCACACCGCGCCGATGCCGGCGAGATCCTGATCAACGGGGAGGGGGTCTCGATCTCGAACCCGCGCGAGGCCCAGCTGCTCGGGATCGAGACGATCTACCAGAACCTGGCGCTGGCCGACAACATCGATGCCGCAGGCAACCTGTTCCTGGGACGTGAGATCGCCAGCCTCGTCAGCGGTCTGGACGACAGCGCCATGGAAGCGGCGACCCGCGAGGTCATGCACCGGCTCAATCCGAATTTCCGGAACTTCAAGGCGCCTGTGAAGACGCTCTCCGGCGGCCAGCGCCAGTCGGTCGCCATCGCGCGCGCGGTCCATTTCAATGCCCGAATCCTCATCATGGACGAGCCGACCGCTGCGCTCGGGCCGGCCGAGACCGAGCAGGTCCGCAACCTGATCCGCCAGCTGAAGTCGGAGGGGATCGGGATCTTCCTGGTCAGCCACGACATCCACGACGTCTTCGACATGTCCGACCGCATCAGCGTGATGTACCAGGGCAAGCTGGTCGGGACGATGCCACGCGGCGAGGTCACCCCCGACGAGGTGCTGGCCATGATCATCATGGGCCGACGTCCCGGTGAGCTCAGCGAGGCGGAACGGGCCGCGCTCAAGGTCTGACGTCGGCGCCGGGCCTCACGCCAGGCGGCGGAAGGTCGGGGCAAGCGCCGGGTAGAGCTCACCGAACCGCGGATAGACCGCGGCATAGCGGTCGGCGTCGGGTCCGGGGACCTCGGTAACGGAAGTCCGGACGGCGGCGGCCACCGCGTCATCGACGCTGGCGAACATGCCGGCGCCGACCGCGGCCAGCAGTCCCGCGCCGTAGGCCGCGCCCTCCGCCGTCCTGACAGTGGCGATTTCCGCCCCGAGGACGTCGGCCAGGACCTGGCGCCAGAGCGGGCTGGCGGTCCCCCCGCCGGACGCCCGAATGGTCGACGGCCGTGGCATGCCAGCCTCGACCATCAATTCCAGCCCGTCGCGCAGCCCGTAGGCGACCCCCTCCATCACCGCCCGGGCCAGGTGCCGTCGGTCGTGCTGCACGGTAAGCCCCACGAACGCGCCGCGCGCCAGCGGGTCGGGATGCGGGTTGCGCTCGCCGGTGAGGTAAGGGAGGAAGATGAGGCCGTCGCTGCCCGCGGCAACCGTTGCCGCCTCATCGCCGATGGTGGCGAAGCTGGCCCCGGGCCAGAGCGCGTCGCGGAACCAGCGCAGGCTCCCTGCGGCGGAGAGCATCACCGACATCATGTGCCATCGGCCGGGCACCGCATGACAGAAGGCGTGGACTCGGCCCAGCGGGTCGTGGAGCGGCGCATCGGTGGCGGCGAAGACGACGCCCGACGTCCCCAGCGAGAGCGCGACCACGCCGGGCGCCACCGCCCCGAGGCCAACCGCATTGGCCGACTGGTCGCCGCCACCGGCCACGACCGGCGTCCCCGCCCGCAGCCCGCAGGCCTCCGCCGCCGACGCGCTGGTGGAGCCGGTCACCGCAGGTCCCTCGAAGGTGGGCGGCATGCGTGCGGGATCGATCTCGAGGGCGGTCAGCATCTCGGCCGACCAATCTCGCGCCGCCAGCTCGAAGAGCTGGGTCCCCGAGCCATCGGCCTTGTCCATGGCGAACTCGCCGGTCAGCCGGTACCGCACGTAGTCCTTCGGCAGCAGCACGTGCGCGGTCCGCTGCCACACGTCGGGCTCGTGGCGCTGCACCCAGAGCAGCTTCGGGGCCGTGAAGCCGGTCATCGCGTCGTTGCCGGTGATGCGGACCAGGCGCTCGAGGCCGATGCGCTCCCGGATGAGGTCGCACTCCTCGCCCGTACGCTGGTCGTTCCAGAGGATGGCCGGTCGCAGGACCTCGCCCGTCGAGGAGAGCAGGACCGCCCCATGCATCTGTCCGGTCAGCCCGACGGCGCGCACCTCGGCGGGGTCCACCTCCGCCTCGGCGAGGGCCGCCGCGACGGCGCGACGCGTCCCCTCCCACCACAGCTCGGGGTCCTGCTCGCTCCAGCCGGGGCGCGGGATGCTGACGCCGTACTCGGCGCTGCCGATGCCCACGACGGAGCCGTCCTCGTCGAGGAGGATCGCCTTGGTCGCCGTGGTCGAGATGTCGAGCCCGAGGATGCAGGCCACGGCTCAGTCGCCCTGCTCGACCGCCCAGATGCGCTGGTTGACGAGGTTCTCGAGCCGCTCCTGCTGCCCGGAGACGGGTTTCGGATCGATGCCATCCTCGGCCACCCTCCGCGCCAGGTCCTCGAGGCTCAGCCGTCCGTCAATGATCGCCTCGCCGAGCTCTCCCGACCAGCCGGCGTAGCGGTCGTCGCGCAGCTGCGCGAGGTCGCCGGCCTCGACCATGTCGGCGGCAACCAGCAGCGATCGCGCGAGCGTGTCGATCCCGCCGATGTGCGCGTGGAAGAGGTCGCTGCGCGCCATGCTCTGCCGGCGCAGCTTCGTGTCGAAGTTGAAGCCCCCGCTCGTGAAGCCGCCGCGTCGCAGGATCTCGTAGATCGCAAGGGAGAGCTCATCCACCGAGTTCGGGAACTGGTCGGTGTCCCAGCCGTTCTGGTAGTCGCCGCGGTTGACGTCCACGCTGCCGAAGATGCCGCTCGCGAAGGCCTGCGCCACCTCGTGGTGGAAGCTGTGGCCCGCCAGCGTGGCGTGGTTGACCTCGAGGTTGGTGCGGTACTCGCCGGCTAGGTCGTGGCTCAACAGGAAGCCGTGGACCGTCGCCGCGTCGTAGTCGTACTGGTGCTTGGTCGGCTCCTGCGGCTTCGGCTCCAGCAAGAGTGTTCCCTCGAAGCCGATGCGCTGCTTGTGGTCGGCCACCAGGGCGAGGAACCGCGCCAGCTGCTCCTGCTCGCGCTTCAGGTCGGTGTTGAGCAGCGTCTCGTAGCCCTCGCGCCCGCCCCACAGCACGTAGTTCTGGCCGCCGAGCCGGTGGGTGACCTCGAGCATCTGCTTCACTTGGGCTGCGGCGAAGGCGAAGATCTCGGGATCGGGGTTGGTGGCCGCGCCGGCGGCGTAGCGGGGGTGGCTGAAGAGGTTGGCGGTGCCCCACAGCAGGCGCTTCCCGGTCCGCGCCATGTGGACTTCGATGTCGCCGGCGATCGCGTTCAGGTTGTCCCGCGTCTCGGCGAAGGTGCGACCCTCGGGCGCGACGTCGCGGTCGTGGAAGGTGAAGTACGGCGTGCCCAGCTTCCCGAGGAACTCGAATGCGGCCGCGAGCTTGGCGCGCGCCGCGTCCATCGGTTCTGAGCTGCCGTCCAGCCAGGGCCGATCGAAGGTGCCCGAGCCGAAGACGTCGCTGCCCGGCCAGTTGAACGAGTGCCAGAGGCAGACCGCGACGCGCAGGTGGTCCTCCATGCGCTTGCCGAGCACGATCCGATCGGGGTCGTAGACCTTGTACGAGAAGGGATCGGTCGACGTGAGACCGGCGTATCGAATCGGCTCCGAGACGTCCGCGAAGAAATCGGTTTCCACCGTGCAGCCTCCTGCGCCCGCAGCTCGAATTGTCGTGGCGAGGAGCGTACCACACGTTTGTGCGAGAGGAGCACAAAACCCTTTCGCGCCGCGCGAGCGCCTTTGACCGGACGTCGTCGCGCGGGTATCATCCGCGGCGTCCCCATCGGTCCGGCCACCGGTGGCGTGCGTGCGATCCGGCGTAGCTCAGTGGTAGAGCGGGCGGCTGTTAACCGCTTGGTCGTAGGTTCGAATCCTACCGCCGGAGCCACTCACTTACTGCGTCCGACCGGTTAACACCGTGATCGGTCGTCATGTTCCAGACCGCCACGGCCTTCAGCTCGCGGCTGTCGGTGTCGACGCGCTCGAAGAGATCCCTGACGGTCGCGACCCTCGTCTCGAGCGGAGCGCGCTCCAGAATGCCCTCGAACTGCGCGATGGTGTCGTCGACCAGCTTCTTCGTGATCCTGATGGGTCGCTCCGTCCGCTGGAGGTCGTTGAGGCGGGCCGTCGCCGCTTCCAGCTCGGCGCCCAGGGTCTCAATCTCGAGGGTGATGCGTTCGGCCGCGCGTGGCCCGGCAGTACGAAGGGCGCGACGCAGGTTCGCATCCTGCTGCTCCAGCTTGCGCATCTGGGCGCGCTAGGTCGACATCTGGGCCGCGATGCTCGGCCCGCAGTCGGATGTCCTCGTTGAGGAGAGTGACCATCTCGCGGATCGCATCCGGAGTGAAGAGCGTGGTGCGGATGCGGTCCATGACCCGTCCAACGAAGATGAGCTGCTCCATGGTCAGACTGGACTGCGGAGGCCGGCCACGCAGTTGGATCATCTCAAACGCCGACCTCTGTGGTTGGCAGTCACGCGGAGGTGCCGCAGCGGCATCCAAGAGCTGTTCGGCTGTCACGGGCAAGACTCCGGTCCCGTCTTGACGTTGTCGAAGGAAGGCCCGGCATCGAGATTGCTGTTGAGGCGATGCGAGCGATCCACAACCGAGAGGAGGCACGATGACCGACGAGAAGCCGACCACGAGGCGCCCGGGGGCGCGAAAGGCGGACCCGGTGTGGACCGACGAAGAGAAGGCGGCGATCAAGGAGTACCGCCGGGAGCGAAGCCGCTCGGCGCGCCCCAGGAGGCGCGGCAAGCAGGACGAGGCGGACGGCGAGGCCGAGGTCCTCGCCAAGATCGCCCAGCTGGATGAGCCGGATCACTCCATGGCCGAGCGACTCCACGCGATCGTCAAGACCGCCGCGCCGGGGATGTCGTCCCGAACCTGGTACGGGAGCCCCGCGTACTACCGGGATGGACAGCTCGTCTGCTACTTCCAGGAGCGCGCGAAGTTCAAGGCGCGATATGCGGTCCTGGGCTTCAGCGACAAGGCCCACCTCGACGACGGCTCGATGTGGCCGGTCATGTACGCGCTGCCGGAGATGACCTCTGCCGACGAGGCGAGGATCACCGCGCTCGTCAAGAAGGCAGTGGGCTGAGTAGAGGTCAAGAGCTGAGGCCAACCGCCTTACCTCGACGTGTGTCTGGAACGACTTGCAGCAGTGCGACTCCTGTCTCGTTTCAGGACCGCCCGACAGTCTGGGCAATGGCGCTGCACGGGCGATCGCCGTTCGACGACCTGATGACACTGTTGGCACTCCAGGAGAGCCAGATCGAGCCAAGCACGCGAGCGAGTGGGACGCGGGAGCGAAATGTCGCTCGAGGTCTCGCCTCGCGAACGCAGTAAGGTGTGACGTGCCGCCGCAACGGGCCGGGAGGCGGCTAGGGCGGGATGGCCGCAGATCTCCCACCGCGTCAACGGGCGGCGGCGAGCGAGGCATGCCACTTCGGGGGCCACGGCGCCAACCGGAGGCCGGGGCTGCAGCGGCGTGTCGGCTATTTGACAGGGGGTGGGGCTAACGCCGGGTGGGGTTCGCCGTTAGTACCACTGAGCCGGGCAGCTGTGTTGGCGGCAATGCCGCCAGGGCAGCCACAGTTGCCCGGCATCTTGCTCTCCGTCCGCCTGTCCGCCTGTCCGCGGTGCGGCATCCGATGAGCTGGTCCGGCGTCGGTTGAGCGTTCCCCGGCGCGGGCGACCGTCAGCGGCCCGGATCCTCGAAATTGGGATCGACGGGAGCGGTCGGCCCGACGTTGTCGAGCGTTGGGACCAGAATCCAGCCCATGACGGCCATGGCGCCCCCGAAGACGATCAACAGGACGGTACCGACCCACTCGTAGCTGACGACCCAGTAGACCAGGCCGAGCACGATGATCAGGGCCGGCAGCAGCAGGTACTTCCTCAGCGACATGCGGCTGATGATATCCCAGGCGTCGCTCCTCGCGCCGGGGACCTAAATCTGGTAAAATCTATGACTCAGACCACCCAGCCGCAGTCGGTCCGGTTGACGTCGCTGCGCTCGCCCACCATGCGCAGGCCGGAGGCAGGCGGATTGGCCGGCACCAGGGGCCGCACGTTGAGGATCTGGTTCGACTCGGCCAGGCTCGCGCGCCTGACGGACGGGTCGGTGACGGGAGGGCCCGCCTCGGCCGCCTCGGGATCCTGGAGCCTGGCCGGCCCCATGGGCGGCGCGGACTCGCGAGCGGTCACCAGCGTGCCGTCGGGGTAGGGAAGCCAGAGACCACGCATACGGGCCAGGAAGTGCTCCGCCATGCCCGGGACGAGCATGTCCACCATGCCTCGTCCGCTGCGGCGGTACCCGCGTGGCCGCTCGTCCGCCTGGACGCGGTCGACGAATGCCCGGTGGAGCAGGTCGGTGACCGCCACCGAGACCGACTCAGGTGCGTCGACGAGGGAGCGCCCATCCTGGAAGGTCGCGCTGCCGATCACCGTCTGAGCGCCACTCGCCCGGTCGGTGCTGACCAGCTCGAAGACGATGCGGTCTTCGGTCCGGGGATCGGTGGGACGGTCCAACATGGGCGGCAGGATAGCCGAACGCGGAGCCGATGGCGGGCCGGATTCCGCGAGGCCCCTGCGCCGGCTCGGCTAGAATCGCAGCTGTCCTGATCCACTGGAGGAGCGCGTGAGCGAGAGCGACGAGACGGCCTACCTCGAGATGGTGTCGGCCCAGTCCGACGAGCAGATCGATACCTGGGCGGCCGATCTGTTCATCGACTTCGCCAAGCGCCGTGGCGTGGGGACCGCCATCGCCACCTTCTGCCAGGTCGCTGGCCTCGATGCGCGCGGTTTCCAGCGCGCCTTCCTGGTAGGCGGCGGACCGGACCACGTGGTCGCCATCGATACGGCGGGTGCCCTCTCCGCTCCGATCTTCGAGCTGCCCCGGGCGGTCCGCGGGCTACGGCGGATCGATCCCGGAGCGCGGGCTCGCCTGGTCGAGTTCCTGGTCGCCAACCGCGAGGTGATGAGCTATACGGCCTGAGCCGCCGCCTCAGGCCGGTTCGCGCGAGGCGCGGATGATGGCGATGGCGTTCTCGAGCTTGAGCTTGGTGACGGTCAGGTTACGCGCAAGGTTGTCCCGGTTGGTGTCGGGGATCTGGTCGATCACCTCCGGCTGACGCAGCAGCTGCACCAGCTCGTCGATGGCATCGGCCAGCCGGGCCCGGTTTTCCATCAGCGAATCGTCGGTCGCCTGCGCCGCCCTGGCCACCGCCACCTCCCCGGCCACCGTTCGTCGCCGGCGTCGGCCGTTCCCGGTCTCGCCCTCGTCGTCTGACTTGCCGCCGGTGATGGCCCGCAGCTTGACGAGTGTGAGCTCGCCCGCCGCAACCTTCTTCGCCAACCGGCGTCGCGTCCGCTCGTCGCTGATCTTCATCAGTTCGTACGCGTGGCTGATCGTGTCTTTGCGCACGGACACCAGCTCGCGCACCTCGGGTGGCGCATCGGCCAGGCGCATCCGGTTCTCGACGTAGCCCTTGTCCTTGCCGATCTTCTGCGCCAGCTGGCGGACGGAGTAGCCGAGGTCCGTCATCTTGCGGAACATCGCCGCCTCCTCGAGCGGGGAGACGTCCTCGCGCTGCAGGTTCTCGATGATCGAGACCTCGAGGGCAGTCTGCTCGTCGAACTCGACCACGATGGCCGGGATCGCCTCGCGGCCCGCGAGGCGCGACGCGCGCCAACGTCGCTCGCCGGCGATCAGCTCGAATTGCGAACCGACCGGCCGGACGAGGATGGGCTGCAGGACGCCGTGTTCGCGGATCGAGTCTGCCAGCTCGGTGAGGGAGTCCTCCTCGTAGGAGAGACGGGGCTGCGCGGGATTGGGGAGGATGCGATCCAGCGGCACCTCGCGAATCGTGGCGCGGGTGGCGCGCGACTCGATCAGTGACACGACGCCCGGCCCCAGGTCGGCCTGCTGCGCTTCGTCGAAGAGCCGATGGATGTTCTCCCGGAATGCGGGACGCTTGCTACCCAAGTTCCACCACCTCTCGCGCCAGCTCGCGGAAGGCGCGCGCGGCCGACGAGTTGGTGGCGTACTCCGTCACCGGCTTCCCGGTCAGGGGCGCCTCGCCCAGCTTCACCGTCTGCTTGATCATGGTGTTGAAGACGCGGTGGTCCCCCAGTTCGCGCAGGTTCTCCAGCATCTCGCGGGCGAGAACGGTGCGCCCGTCGAAGAAGGTGGCGAGCAGGCCCAGGATCTCAAGGTCGTGGTTCAGCTTGAGCTTGATGGTGTTGATGACCTTGATCAGCGCGGTCAGGCCCTTGATCGCGTAGTACTGGGTCTGCACCGGAATGATCACGCGCGAGCTCGCGACCAGCGCGTTGATGGTGAGCAGTCCGAGTGTCGGCGGGCAGTCGATGATGACCACGTCGAACTGCCGGTCGGCCCATCCGCCGAGCGCGTCACGCAGGATCATCTCGCGCCCGATGGCGGTGAACAGCTCCACCTCGGTCGACGCGAGCTCGAGCGTCGCCGGCGCGACCGACAGACCCGGCATCTCGGTGGGCCGGATGATCTCCTCGAGCGGTGTGCGACCCTCGGCCAGGATGTCCGACATCGACAGGCGCACGTCGGAGAGCGAGATTCCCAGCCCGACCGTCAGGTTTGCCTGCGGGTCCATGTCGATGCACAGGACTCGGTAGCCCAGCTCCGCGAGCGCTCCGGCGAGATTGATCGATGTCGTCGTCTTCCCGACGCCACCCTTCTGGTTCGCGATGGAGATTACCTTGGTCAACGCAGCTCACCTGTTGTGCGGTTGGGAAGAGCGATCGCGGACGGCGTTCCCGGCGATGATACCGAGCGACGCGTGGACGGTCATCCGAGTTATCCACAACGTGCTCTCGCCGGGACGTCTTTGTGCAAAGACGAGCCGATATACTCCGAGTTGTCCACCACGCTCCAGGGCCCATAGCTCAGTGGTCAGAGCATCCGGCTCATAACCGGCTGGTCGCAGGTTCGATCCCTGCTGGGCCCACCACCACTCGGAGGCACCGTTGTCGACCGCGGACAAGCTGGCTCAACTGCAGGCCATGCGGGAACGCGCCCGGTTGGGCGGGGGAGCGCGCCGTATCGAGCAGCAGCACGACAGGGGAAAGCTCACTGCACGCGAGCGCCTCGAGATGCTCGTCGACGAAGGCAGCTTCGTGGAGCTGGACGCGTTCGTGACGCATCGGGCCACTGACTTCGGCCTCGACGAGGAGCGCTACCTGGGTGACGGCGTGGTGACCGGCTACGGAACCATCGACGGGCGCACCGTGTTCGTGTACGCGCAGGACTTCACCGTCTTCGGCGGCTCGCTCTCCGAGGCGCATGCCGAGAAGATCGTCAAGGTGATGGACCTCGCCGTGGAAAACGGTGCGCCCATCATCGGCCTGTCGGACTCCGGCGGTGCACGCATCCAGGAGGGCGTTGTTTCACTCGGCGGCTACGCGGACATCTTCCTCCGCAACACCCTGGCCTCCGGGGTCGTGCCCCAGCTCTCGCTGGTGCTCGGTCCATGCGCCGGCGGCGCGGTCTACTCACCGGCGATCACCGACTTCACGATCATGGTCGACGGGACCAGCTACATGTTCGTCACCGGGCCGAACGTGGTTCGGACGGTGACCCACGAGGAGATCGATTTCGAGGGGCTCGGCGGTGCGCGGGTCCACAACGAGACGAGCGGTGTGGCGCACTTCCTGGCCGAAGGCGAGCCGCAGGCGCTCGACCTTGCCCGCCGGCTCATCGGCTACTGGCCCGCGAACAACATCGACCCAGCCCCGCGCGCGCCGGAGTGGGAGCCACCGACCGTCAGCGGAGATCAGCTCGACGTGCTCGTCCCCGATTCAGCCCAGCGCTCCTACGATATGCATCGCGTCATCGCCGGGGTCGCGGACGGCGGTTCGTTCAGCGAGGTGCACGCGCACTTCGCCCGCAACATCATCTGCGGCTTCGCGCGCGTCGAGGGCCGATCGGTCGGTATCGTGGCGCAGCAGCCGGAGGTACTGGCCGGAGTGCTGGACATCGACTCGTCGGACAAGGCGGCGCGCTTCGTCCGCTTCTGCGACTGCTTCAACATCCCGTTGGTCACCCTGGTGGACGTCCCAGGCTTCCTGCCCGGAGTCGACCAGGAGCACCGGGGCATCATTCGCCACGGCGCCAAGCTCCTCTACGCGTACTCTGAGGCCACGGTGCCGAAGCTGACGGTCATCACCCGCAAGGCGTACGGCGGCGCCTACGATGTCATGAGCAGCAAGCACGTCCGCGGCGACCTGAACTTCGCGTGGCCGACTGCCGAGATCGCGGTGATGGGCGTCGAGGGGGCCGTCAACATCATCTTCCGGGATCGCATCGCCGCTTCGGCCGACCCGGAGGCCGAGCGGGCGCGCCTGGTGGCCGAGTACGAGGACCGGTTCGCGAACCCGTATGTCGCCGCCGCGCGCGGCTACGTCGACGAGGTGATCATGCCGTCGGAAACGCGTGCGCGGATCGCGTCCGGCCTGGCCCTGCTGGAGGGCAAGCGGCAATCGGTGCCGCCCAAGAAGCACGGCAACATCCCCCTCTAGCGGCCGTGTCCTTGCGCAAAGACGGAACGACGACCGGACCCTTCGGGACCATCCTGGTTGCCAATCGCGGCGAGATCGCGGTGCGGGTGATCCGGGCCTGCCGCGAGATGGGCATCAGGAGCGTCGCCGTCTACTCCGACGCCGACGCCGATGCGCTGCACGTCGAGATGGCCGATGCCGCCGAGCGCATCGGCCCGCGCAGCGCGGCCGCGTCGTACCTTGACATCGGGGCGGTCGTCGCCGCTGCGCGACGCAGCGGCGCCGATGCCGTCCATCCCGGATACGGCTTCCTGTCGGAGAACGCCGATTTCGCCAGCGCGGTGATCGATGCCGGGCTGGTCTGGATCGGCCCACCGCCGGAGACGCAGGAGGCGCTCGGCAACAAGCTGGCGGCCCGACGCGCCGTCTCGGAGGCCGGTGTCCCGATCGTGCCCGGCCTCCTCGTCCCGTTGGACGAGGGGCAGTTGCCCGATCTCGCTTCGATCGGACTGCCGGTGATGCTGAAGGCCGCTGCCGGTGGCGGGGGCCGCGGCATGCGGCGCATCGATCGCCAGGAGGACCTGCCCGCGCAGCTGGAGGCGGCGAGGCGTGAGGCGCAATCCGCGTTCGGCGACGGGACCGTTTACCTGGAGCGCCTGGTCCAGCCGGCGCGGCACGTCGAGGTGCAGCTGCTGGGCGACCGCCACGGCGGGCTTGCCTGCCTGGGTGAGCGGGACTGCTCTGTCCAACGGCGACACCAGAAGCTGGTCGAGGAGAGTCCCTCGCCGGCGGTCACGCCCGAAATCAGGGCAGCCCTGTACGCCTCCGCACGAAGCGTGGCCGGTACCGTGGACTTCCACAACGCCGCGACGGTCGAGTTCCTCCTCGACACGGAGGGCAACCACTACTTCCTGGAGATGAACACGCGGCTGCAGGTCGAGCACGGCGTGACCGAGTTGGTGACCGGGCTGGACCTGGTCGCCTGGCAGATCCGCATCGCAGCTGGCGAGCGCCTTCCTCGCGAGATCCTCGAGCCGGACCTGCGGGGAAACGCGGTCGAGGTGCGCATCTACGCCGAGGATCCGTGGAACGACTTCCGCCCGCTCGGCGGAGCCGTCGCGACCTGGCGGCCGCCGTCAGGCCCTGGCGTGCGCCTCGACGCCGCGGTCAAGGAGGGTCTGGAGGTCACGCCCGAGTACGACCCGCTCCTCGGGAAGCTGATGGTCCACGCCGCGGACCGGCCAGCCATGGTGGCGCGCCTGCGGCGGGCGCTCGACGAGATGCTGGTCGCTGGCCTGCAGACGGACCTCGGCTTCCACCGCTGGCTCGTCGATCAGCCGAGCTTTGCGTCAGGGGCCTACCACACGGGGCTGATCGCGAGCGAGTGGGGGAGCGGTCCGCCGCTCTCCGCCGAGCTCGAGGAGCTGGCAGCCACTGCCGCGGCCACCGCCCGGGCCAGCGCGACACGGCCCTCCCCGGTGAACGCCCCTGCGGCGACGGTCAGCACGGCGTGGGCCAGGGCCGCGCGTCGCGAGTCGCTGCGCTGATGAGCGAGCTGTTCGTCAGCATCGGCGGTCACCGCGTGGAGCGCGACGAGCGTTGGGCATTCACGTGGCTCGACCGAGGGGCCGGTGTCGCGCGCATCTCGGACGGGCATCGCTCGGAGACGGTCGTGGTCGAGGGAGCCGGCAGCGACTGGTACGTCAATATTCGCGGTCGGCGAATCCCGGTTGCCGTGCGCACGCGGCGCGAGCAGCTGCTGGCGGAGGCCGAGGTTGCGAGCCGCGTCCAGGGCGGACCGCTCGACATCAAGGCGACGCTGCCCGGCCTGGTTGTGGCCATCGAGACGGAGGTGGGGGTCGAGGTGGACGAGGGGGCCCCGCTCCTGACGATCGAGGCGATGAAGATGCAGAACGAGGTGCGAGCGCCTCGATCGGGTCGTGTGGCCGAGATCGTGGTGCAGGCCGGGGCGACCGTCGCTACCGGCGCGTTGCTGCTGCGGCTCGAGTGAGCCGCCCAGCCGCCAGTCGCTGCAGGACCGCGACGCCCGCTGCGACCAGCACCGCGAGGGTGACATCGAAGGCGAGCGCCACGTCGAAGCCGAAGATCGTCACCGTCGGCCCCGGCGACAGGTCGAGCAGATGCCCGAAGAGGTAGAGCGCCCCGAAGGTTCCGAGAACGGGGAGGATCGCCGCCCAACCTCGGCGCGGGCCAACGAGCCACCATGCGCCAAGCCCGGCCACGACGGAGAGGCCGATGAAGACGGCGAGGAGAGCGAACGCGGCTCCCGGCATGCAGCTGAGTCTGCCACGCCCGCGCCCGCTGCGCCGGGCCACGGGCCGACGCCGGTAGAATCGCGGTGATGAGCGAGCCCGAGCGCCCGGCGCCACCACCCCGCACGACCTCAGGCATCGAGATCGAGCCGGTCTACACTGCCAGGGATCTGGCGGGCTTCGACCCGGATCGGCAGCTCGGCGCGCCCGGCTCCTACCCGTTCACGCGCGGCGCCCGCGCCGGCGGCTACCGTCAGCGCCCGTGGACGATGCGGCAGTACGCGGGGTACGGCTCAGCCGAGGAGACGAATCGCCGCTTCCGCTTCCTGCTCGAGCGCGGCCAGACCGGGCTCTCGGTGGCGTTCGACCTTCCCACCCAGATGGGCTACGACTCCGATGCGCCCCAGGCGGTGGGCGAGGTGGGACGTGTCGGCGTACCCATCGACACCATCGAGGACATGGCGATCCTGCTCGAGGACATCGGCCTGGCGGACGTCAGCACCTCGATGACCATCAACGCCACCGCCGCGATCCTGCTCGCCCTGTACGAAGCGGTCGGCCGTCGTCAGGGCGTCGACCCGAAGCGGCTGCGCGGGACGATCCAGAACGACATCCTCAAGGAGTACATCGCGCGGGGGACCTACATCTTCCCGCCCGAGCCGTCGATGCGCCTGGTGACCGATACCTTCGCCTACTGCCGCGCGGAGCTCCCCAGCTGGAACACCATCAGCATCAGCGGCTACCACCTGCGCGAGGCGGGCGCCACGGCGGCCCAGGAGGTCGCCTTCACCATCGCGAACGCGATCGCCTACGCCGACGCCGCCATCGCCGCCGGCCTCTCGTTCGACGAGTTCGCTCCACGCCTGTCGTTCTTCTTCGCGGCCCACAACGACCTGCTCGAGGAGGTCGCCAAGTTCCGTGTGGCTCGCCGCGTCTGGGCACGCCTGGCGCGCGAGCGCTTCGGCGCCCGCGACGAGCGCAGCATGGCGATGCGCTTCCACGTCCAGACCGGTGGCTCCACCCTCACCGCCCAGCAGCCGGATACCAACGTGGTGCGGACCACCGTGCAGGCGCTGGCCGCCGTCCTCGGCGGGGCGCAGTCGCTGCACACCAACGCCCTCGACGAGGCGCTGGGTCTGCCCACCCCGTCAACGGCGCGGTTGGCGCTACGAACGCAACAAGTGTTGTATTACGAGGCCGGGGTCTCGAGTACCGTCGACCCACTGGCCGGCTCGTACTACATCGAGACCCTCACGAACGAGCTGGAGGGGCGAATCGACGCCGAGCTCGAGGAGATCGAGGCCCGCGGCGGCACGCTGGCGGCCCTCTCGGACGGCTACCAGCAGGATGCCATCGGTGACGCGGCATACGAGCTCCAGCGACAGGTGGAGTCAGGAGAGCGGATCGTCGTCGGCCTCAACGCCTTCACGGAGGGGGGCGAGGAGCAGCGCCCCGCACCGCAGGCGATCGACCCGGAGAACGAGCGGCGGCAGGTCGAGCGGACGCGCGCCGTGCGCGCCGGCCGCGACGAGGCCGCTGCCCGCGCCGCGCGGGAGTCCATCGGCGAGGCCGCCCGCGGCACGGAGAACCTCCTGCCGCGCATCAGGAGCGCGGTCGAGGCCCGGGTGACGCTGGGCGAGATCAGCGACGTACTGCGCGAGGCATGGGGCGAGTACCGGCCGTGAGCATGGGTCCCGTCCACCATGTCGCGGTCGTCGTCCGCTCGATCGAGGCATCCCTCGCGCGCTATCGCGCACTCTTCGGCTGGGAACCGGAGTCCGCCCCATTCTCGTTCGAGCCTCAGGGAGTTCGCATCTGCTTCCTGCCGACCGGGCCGGGCTCGGCCGCGCGGATCGAGCTGATCGAGCCGATCGACCCGGCAAGTGGCGTCGGCCGCTTCCTGGAGGCGCGGGGCGAAGGGCTGCACCACGTCTGCGTGCTCACCGATGATCTGCCCGCCGACCTCGAAGAGCTGGCTGGCCGGGAGGCGGAGCTGATCGATGCCCGGCCGCGGCCCGGTGCGCACGGCGAGGTCGCATTCGTGCACCCGCGAACGCTCAACGGCGTGCTCTGGGAGCTGCTGGCAGCCACGGAGGGCGAGGGATGAGTGAGCGGCCGGCGATTCCCGAACGCCCGCTGCTCCGCGGCGAGCGGCTCTGGCTCCGACCGCTCGAGGAGCGCGACATGCCGGCATACGTGGCCGGCATCAACGACACCGACGTCGGCGCCATGGCGGGCTACGGCTTCCCGCCGAGCGTGGACCAGGCGACGGAGTGGCTGCACCAGGTGACCGCCCACGGCGGCGCGCGCCAGGGATTCTTCTTCGCCGTCTGCGAGCTCGGGGATGACCGCTTCATCGGCACCACCTGGCTGAAGGAGCTGAACCTGCTGCACGGCAACGCGGAGCTGGCGATCTTCATGGATCGCGACCACGTCGGCAGCGGATGGGGGACCGAGGCGCAGCGAGTCCTGCTCGACTTTGCCTTCCGCACGATCGGTCTCGAGCGCGTCTACCTCACGGTCTCCGCGGCGAACGCGCGCGCCATCCGCTCCTACGAGAAGGTGGGCTTTCAGCTGGAGGGGCGCATGCGCAACGTGTGGCGCGGTGCGCACGGCCTGGAGGACGGCATCCTGATGGCGATCCTGCGCGCCGAATGGGCGTCGGCGGCGGACTAGCGAACGCCCGCGGACCGCAGCAGTTGCGGGATGTCGGACGGCGAGTCGGCAACGCGGATCCCGGCTGCCTCCAGCGCCTGGCGCTTCGACTCGGCCGTCCCGGCGCCACCCGAGATGATCGCGCCGGCGTGGCCCATCCGGCGACCGGGCGGTGCCGTGCGGCCGGCGATGAACGCGGCCATCGGCTTGCGCACCTCGCGCGCGCAGAACTCCGCCGCCTTCTCCTCCTCGTCGCCTCCGATCTCGCCGATCATCACGATCGCCTCGGTCGCGTCGTCCCGATTGAACAGGTCGAGCACGTCGATGAAGCTCGTCCCGACCACCGGGTCGCCGCCGATGCCGACGCAGGTCGTCTGCCCCAGCCCGGCATCGGTCATGGCCTGCACGACCTCGTACGTCAGCGTGCCGGATCGGCTCACCAGGCCCACCGGTCCGGGCCGATGGATGTCACCGGGAATGATCCCCACCTTCGCCTCGCCCACGGTGGTGAGCCCGGGGCAGTTCGGGCCGATCAGCCGAACGCCCTTCTGGCGCAGCACGTGGTAGACCCGCAGCATGTCGAGCGCGGGCACCCCCTCGGTGATGCAGATCACCAGCTCGATCCCCGCATCGGCCGCCTCGAGCATGGCGTCGGGGGCGCCAGCCGCGGGAACGAAGATGCAGCTCGTGTTGGCGCCGGTCTCGCGGACTGCGTCGCGAACCGTGTCGAAGACGGGGACGCGCCCGTCGAGCGTGCTCTGGCCACCCTTGCCGGGGGTCATGCCTCCGACGATGTTCGTGCCGTACGCCAGCATCGCCTCGGAGTGGAACGCCCCTTCGCGCCCGGTGATGCCCTGGACCACCAGGCGCGTCTGAGAGCCGACCAGGATGCTCACGCCGATGCTCCCTTCACCGCGGCGACCGCCTTCGCCGCTGCGTCGTCCAGGCTCGATGCGGTGACCAGGCTGGCCTGCTCCAGGATCTCCGCCGCTTCATCGGCGTTGGTGCCGACGATGCGTACCACCATCGGGACCTCGCGCTGGATGCCGGCCTTCGCCTCCACGATGCCCCGGGCGACCTCGTCGCCGCGGGTGATCCCGCCGAAGATGTTGACCAGGATCGCCTGGACGTTGGGGTCGTCGAGGATGATCCGAAACGCGGCGAGCACCTTGTCCGCCTTGGCGCCACCACCGATGTCCAGGAAGTTCGCCGGTTCGCCGCCGGCGAGCTTGACGAGGTCCATGGTCGTCATCGCCAGCCCGGCGCCGTTGACCATGCAGCCGATGCTCCCGTCGAGCTTGATGAAGTTGATGCCGGCCTCGCGCGCGGCGATCTCCGACGGCTCCTCCTCGTTGAGGTCGCGCATCTCCGCGAGCTCCGGATGACGGAAGAGCGCCGAGTCGTCGAGGGTGATCTTGGCGTCGAGCGCCAGCAGTCGGTCGTCGGTGGTGATGACAAGCGGGTTGATCTCCGCCAGGTCGGCGTCCACCGCCATGAAGGCGTCGTAGAGACCGCGCAGGGTGGCCGCGAACGCGGAGCGCAGGTCGGGCGGGATGCCCAGGAAGAAGCTCACGCGGCGCACGTTGTAGCCCTGCAGCCCGAGCAGTGGATCGACCGGCATGCGCATGATCGCGTCGGGGTTGGTGCGCGCCGTTTCCTCGATCTCGACACCGCCCTCGGCACTGGCGATCACCGTCACGCCCCTCGTGGCGCGGTCCAGGACGAGGCCCAGGTAGTACTCCTTGGCGATGTCGGCCGCCGGGGCCACCAGCACGGTCTTGACCGTCACCCCCTTGATGTCGAGGCCGATGATCTCCCGTGCCCGCTGCTCCGCCTCGTCCGGGTCGGCGGCCAGCTTCACGCCGCCGGCCTTGCCGCGGCCGCCAACGAGGACCTGGGCCTTGACGACGACCGGTCCAGCCAGTGCCTGCGCCGCCTCGCGCGCCTCTGCCGGCGACGTCGCGATGCGTCCGGCGAGCGTGGGCACGCCATGGGCCGCGAGGATGTCCTTGGACCGATATTCCTGGAGCTTCATGCGATGTCCTCAGGCCACGGGGAGACGGCTGGGAGACCAGCTTGGGGAGCGGGATGATTGTAGCGGCGGCCGCCCCCGCGTGCCGCGCGCCTTCGACCCGCAACACGGCATGCCCGCCGTCGGGCGCCACGGCGCGAGGGCGTTGGACCCTACACTCTGCAGCGCACCCGCCGGCGCTTTGACCGGTACGCAATGGAGCAGCACCAATCGTGACCTACACCGTCACCCTGATCCCCGGCGACGGGATCGGACCCGAGCTCGCGGAGGCCACCGTGGGGGTCCTCGAGGCCACCGGCATCGGCTTCGAATGGGACCTCCAGTCGGCCGGCGAAGCGACCATCGCCAGCGAGGGAACGCCCCTGCCCGACCGCGTGGTCGAGAGCATCCGGCGCACGGGGGTCGCCATCAAGGGACCGATCACCACGCCGGTCGGCTCCGGCTTCCGCAGCGTCAACGTCGGCCTCCGCCAGGCGCTGGAGCTGTACGCCAATGTGCGCCCGGCACGCAGCATGGCCGGCGTCGAGACGCACTACCACGACGTCGACCTCATCATCGTGCGCGAGAACACCGAGGACCTGTACGCCGGCATCGAGCACCGGGTCGGCCCCGACGCCGCAGAGAGCATCAAGATCATCACGCGCGCCGCGAGCCAGCGAATCGCGCGCTACGCGTTCGAGTACGCGGTGCGCAACGGCCGCCACAAGGTGACCGCGGTCCACAAGGCCAACATCATGAAGCTCTCCGACGGGCTATTCCTGGAGAGCTGCCAGCAGGTCGCCGCGGAGTACGAGGGGCGGATCGCATTCGAGGACCGCATCGTCGACAACATGTGCATGCAGCTGGTTCAGAAGCCAGGCCTCTACGACGTGCTGGTGCTGCCGAACCTGTACGGTGACATCATCAGCGACCTGGCTGCGGGATTGGTGGGCGGCCTTGGCGTCGCCCCGGGCGCCAACATTGGGGAACGGGCCGCGGTCTTCGAACCGGTGCACGGATCCGCGCCCAAGTACGCGGGCCAGAACAAGGCCAACCCCACCGCCCTGATGCTCTCCGCGGCGCTGATGCTGCGGCACCTGGGCGAGACGGAGGCGGCGGACCGCCTCGAGTCGGCGGTGCGTGGCGTCATCGCCGAGGGCCGGACGGTGACCTACGACCTCGGCGGCAGCACCGGCACCCGGGAGTTCGGGGAGGCGGTCGCGGCCCGGGTCCGCGGCTGAGGCGGGCCTCGCGCTAGAATCGGGACGCCGCACGCGCCAGCCGACGGCGCGCCGCTGCCGTCCGAGACGATGGAGTCGAACATGAGGGAGCGCCACTGGTGAGGCTGTTCGGATACCGGATCAGCTGGGCCGAGCTGGCCTGGATCGGTCACCGGCTCTCGGGCATTGGCGTGCTGATCTTCCTCTTCCTGCACGTGGTCGAGACCTCGACCGTGCTCTTCGGGCCTGACGTCTACGACTTCACCCAGACCCTCTACAAGAACCTGCCCGCCAAGCTGGGGGAGGTCCTCCTGATGGCCGCGTTGGTCTACCACTCGCTCAACGGTCTGCGGGTCATCGCCATGGACTTCTGGCCGCGCACCACGTTGCTCTACCGCCCGCTGACTTACGGCGTGATCGCCGCCACGGTGATCAGCATGATCCCGATCGGCCTGATCATGATCGCGCCCTACACGCCGTGGGGAGGCAGCTGATGTCCGTCGGACGTCGCGTCTGGCCGGTCGAAGGCGACCCGCTGCGGCGCAACCCGTCGCGCGCGGCCACGCCGCGTCCAGACCGACCCGGCTGGGACCGGACGTGGTGGTACTTCATGCGCATCAGCGGCATGCTGCTGGTGCTGCTGGCGCTGGGCCACATGTTCATCATGCACGTGCTGGTGGAGCTGACCGGCGGAGAGATCGACTTCGCGTTCGTCACCAGCCGCTGGGGTTCGCCGTTCTGGCGCATCTACGACGCGACCCTGCTGCTGCTGGCGCTGCTGCACGGCGTGCGCGGGGCGCGCACCGTGATCAACGACTACGCGGCGGGCGACCTGCGTCGGCTCCTGGTCTGGATCCTGGCCGCGCTCACCGTCGCCTGGCTGCTGCTCGGCCTGCTGGTCGTCGTTGCCTTCGACCCCAACGCCGGCGTCAGCGTGGGGCCGTTCTCGTGACGATCGCGCGGGCCGACCAGGCCGCAGGCCCGCAGGGCGCCGTGCGACGCCACGACCTGGACGCGGTGGTCATCGGCGCCGGGGGCGCCGGACTCTACGCGGCGCTGGAGCTGAAGCAGGACCTCGGGCCGGAGGCCCGCATCGGCGTCATCAGCAAGCTGTATCCCACCCGGTCGCACACCGGGGCCGCCCAGGGAGGCGTGTGCGCCGCACTGGCGAACGTCGAGGAGGACCACTGGGAGTGGCACTGGTTCGACACCGTCAAGGGCGGCGACTACCTGGTCGACCAGGACGCGGCCGAGGTGATGTGCCGCGACGCCATCGAGACGATCATCAAGCTGGAGCACCTGGGCCTGCCCTTCGACCGGACCGATGAGGGGCTGATCAACCAGCGACGGTTCGGCGGCCACACCCGCAACTACGGGGAGGGGCCGGTTCGCCGCTCCTGCTACGCCGCCGATCGCACCGGACACGCCATTCTCCAGACGCTCTACCAGCAGTGCATCAAGGCCGACATCGCCTTCTACGACGAGTATCAGGTCCTGGACCTCGCCATGCCGGAGGGGCCGTCCGGACGCGTGACCGGCGTGATCGCCCTGCAGCTGGCGACGGGCGAGCTGCACGCCTTCCGGGCGCGTGCGGTGCTCTTCGCCACCGGCGGCTGGGGCAAGATCTTCAAGGTCACCTCGAACGCGCACACCCTGACCGGTGACGGCGCCGCCGTCGTCTGGCGGCGCGGGTTGCCGCTGGAGGACATGGAGTTCTTCCAGTTCCATCCGACCGGCATGTACAAGCTGGGCTTCCTCCTCTCGGAGGCCATGCGCGGTGAGGGCGGCGTCCTCCTCAACGATGCCGGCGAGCGCTTCATGGAGCGTTACGCCCCGACCATGAAGGACCTCGCGAGCCGTGACGTCGTCAGCCGCAGCATCTACCAGGAGATCGCCGAAGGGCGCGGGATCGGGGGCAAGGACTACGTGCACCTCGACGTCCGGCACCTCGGCGCCAAGGTGCTCAACGAGAAGCTGCCCGACATGGCCGGCTTCATCCGAACCTACTTCGGCATCGAGCCGCTCCATGACCTGGTGCCGATCCAGCCCACCGCGCACTACGCGATGGGCGGCATCCCCACCGACATCGATGGGCGCGTCCTGGCCGACGAGCAGGGCAAGCTCGTGCCCGGCTTCTTCGCGGCGGGGGAATGCGCGTGCGTCTCGGTGCACGGGGCGAATCGGCTGGGGACGAACTCGCTGCTCGACATCCTCGTCTTCGGCCGCCGGGCCGGCATCGCCATGGCGAAGTACCTGCGCTCCGCGCCCGAGGCCGGGCGGGATTCCGCCGCCGAGTTCGCCGTCGCACGGTCGATCGAGGAGCTGCTCGGCCGCGAGGAGGGGGAGCGGGCAGCCACGATCCGCGCCGAGCTGCAGGAGGTCATGTTCAACAAGTGCGGGGTCTACCGCGACGCGGAGCTCCTCGAGGCATGCCGGACCGAGGTCCGTGCCCTGCGCGATCGTGCGAAGTCGGTCGTGGTGGATGACAAGGGGTGCCGCTACAACACGGACCTCGGCGAAGCGCTCGAGCTCGGCTTCCTCATCGACTGCGCGGAAGCCACGGTCGAGTCCGCCTTCGCGCGGCTCGAGAGCCGGGGAGCCCATGCCCGCGAGGACTATCCCGAGCGCGACGACCAGGACTGGCTGAAGCACAGCTTCGCCTTCCGCGACGCCGCTGGAGGCCACCCACGCCTCGCCTACAAGCCGGTTGCGGTGACCAAGTTCGAGCCGAAGCCACGGGTCTACTGAACCGATGACGCTCGACGTGAAGCTGCGCATCAAGCGCTTCAACCCGGAGCTCGACACCGAGCCGCACTGGGAGGATTACACCGTCCAGGCGGAGCCGACCGACCGCGTGCTCGACGTGCTGAACCAGGTGAAGTGGTACCAGGATGGGACGCTGACCTACCGTCGCTCGTGCGCCCACGGCGTCTGCGGCTCCGACGCGATGCTGATCAACGGACGCAACAAACTTGCCTGCGAGTACCTCATCAAGGATGCCGGCACCGAGATCACCGTCGAGGCGATCATGGGTCTCCCGCTCATCAAGGACCTGCTGGTCGACATGGAGCCGTTCTGGGACCAGTTCCGCAGCGTCATGCCGTTCCTGGTCAACGACGACGTGCCGGACGACGGCAAGGAGCGCCGCCAGTCGCCGGCGGACCGTGCTCGCTACGAGGACACCAGCCGCTGCATCCTCTGCGCCGCGTGCACTACCTCGTGCCCGGTCTTCTGGGCGGATGGCTCCTACGTCGGGCCTGCGGCGCTCGTGAACGCCCACCGCTTCATCATGGATACGCGCGACCACGCGCACGAGGAGCGGCTGCAGATCGCGGCCGATCCGGATGGGGTGTGGCGCTGCCGAACGGTCTTCAACTGCGTCGAGGCCTGCCCCCGCGACATCCGGATCACGCGGGCGATCCTCGAGGTCACCAACGAGATCTCCAGCGTCTCCCGTGGTTGACGCCCCGGGACGGCGGCTGCTGATCCACACCGACGGTGCCGCCCGCGGCAATCCCGGCCCGGCTGGCGCAGGCGCCATCTTGCGGGACGTGGATGGCTCGACCGCGTCGGAGATCGCGACGTTCCTGGGGATCCGGACCAACAACTACGCGGAATGGACCGCCGTCGAGCTGGCCCTCGAGGAGGCGCTCGCACTGGGTGCGACGCAGGTCGACCTGCGCATGGACTCGGAGCTGGTGGCCCGCCAGATATCGGGCCGCTACCGCGTCAAGCACCCGGACCTGAAGCCCATTCACGCCAGGGTGATGGGGCTGCTTGGCCGGCTGGAGCGATACACGGTCGGGCATGTCCCGCGGGCCCTGAACAAGGACGCGGATCGGCTCTCGAACGTCGCGATCGACGGGCCGGAAGGCTGATCACCCGCCGGCTCGACGCTCGAGGCGGCGTAGGTCGGGGATCACGATGCGACGGCCTTCCGCCTGCAGCAGTCCCTCGCGCTCCAGCTCGCGCAGCGTGCGGCTGACCGCCTGCCGGCTCGCCCCTACCATCGCAGCAAGGTCTGCCTGGCGGTAGGGGAGATCCAGGATCGCCGGTCCGATGTGCGCCACCGCCGCATCCTGTATGGCGCCACCCTCCCCGTGGGCCAGGTCGATGAGATGCAGGGCAACTCGCCCGGTGAGGTCCAGGAAGCGCAGCCGCTCAACCTGGCGATCGACCCGTCGAATCGCGGCGGCGACGCGCTCGAGCACCCGCTTCCGCACCGCGGTATCGTCCAGCAGGGCTCCGAAGCCGCTGCGCGATACCTCCAGGGTCTCGGTCGCCTCCATGGCCTCGGCAGTTGCCGATCGCGGGCCGGAGTCCAGCAGCGCAAGCTCGCCGAAGAAGTCGCCGACCTCCAGGATGGCGAGGATCGCCTCGTTCCCATCGGGCGAGACGAGGGTGATCTTCACGCGTCCGGCGTCGATGACGTGCAGGGTCTCGGCGGGGTCGCCCTCGTGGAAGATGACCTGGCCACGTAGGAAGCGGCGTCGTCGGGCATCGGCGGCCACCGCGGACAACGTGTGTTGTGGCACGCCATCGAAGAGCGTGCAGAGCTCCAGCCTCCTCGTGATCAGGGCCTGATCGGTCATGTGCGCCATCGGGGGAGCCAGTCTACGGCAGCCGCACACGTTCCATGCCCATGTCGCGCAGGTGACAGGCATCGCGTCATCCGAGTTCTTGTCCTGCGCCACCCACCCCCGTAGACTCCATTGCAGTGAAGACCCGCCTGGCGGGCCTGGCAGGTAGCAATGGAGTACGAGACATGACCGACGAGAACACCAAGGACACCGAGGGACACAAGTTCTCCCGTGACGCCGCATCGCGAGAGGCGGCCTCCCGAGAGTCCTGGGCGAAGGACGTTGCCGCGCGCGAATCCGCGGCGCGGGAAGCCGCCGCCCGTCAGGACAGCGACGACGACGTGGAGGGCCACAAGCTCTCGCGGGATTACGCTGCCAAGGACGCTGCAGCCAGGGACAGCTAGGCTGCCACACTCGCGCGACAACGCGCCGTCGCGGTCGGGGTGCATGCCCCGATCGCGGCGGTTCTCCGTGCCCCGGCCATGACGCCCGCCGCTGCCGGCAGCCCGGTCCTGGTCCGCCACCGCCTGGCCAACGGCCTGCGCGTGGTGATCCGCCGCGACGGCCAAGTCCCCATTGTCGGCCTCAGCCTCTGGTACGGGGTGGGAAGCCGTCACGAGGCCGTCGGCAGGAGCGGCTTCGCGCACCTGTTCGAACACATGATGTTTCAGGGCTCGGCAAACGTCGCGAAGAGCGAGCACTTCGCGTTGGTGCAGGCCGCTGGCGGTCGGACCAACGCGTACACCGGTTTGGACGCAACGGTCTTCAGCGACACCCTGCCGAGCCATCAGCTGGAGCTGGCCCTCTGGCTCGAGGCCGACCGCATGCGATCGCTCGCCGATGCTCTCTCTCAGGCGACGCTCGACAACCAGCGCGAGGTCGTCCTCAACGAGCGCCGCAAGAAGGTGGACAACGCGCCGTACGGGTCGTGGGAGGAGCGCCTCTTCTCTCTGCTACCCGGCCCGCCATCCGTACCACCACTCGTCGTGGGGGTCCGACCGCGACCTGCGGGCCGCCACGCTCGACGACGTCCGAGCGTTCTTCCGCGCGCACTACGTGCCCAACAACGCCACGCTGGCCATTGCCGGAGAGGTCGATCCGGAAGCGGTGGTCGCCGCCGTCGAGCGCCACTTCGGAGACATCCCGGCTGGTCGCATCCCGCCGCCGCCGATGGGAGGCGAGCCTCGGTCCCCCGGCCGCCGCCTCGAAACCGGCGATCCGGCGCCGCTGGCGCGCCTCTACCTCGGCTGCAGGACGCCGCCTCTCGGGGACGATGGCTTCGACGTCGCCGACCTCGTCACCGACCTGCTGACGACGGGGCGGGCTGCGCGCCTCCAGGCCCGCCTCGTGCGTGGCCTGCAGCTTGCGCAGCGCGTTGAGGCCTGGATGGTGCCGTTGGTCGAGGGTGCAGCGCTCCTGGTCCTGGAAGTGCGGGCGCGCAGCGGCGTGGCGCCCGCGATGCTGGGGCGCGCGGTCGACGAGGAGCTGGATCGTCTCGCGGACGAACCGCCTGAGGCAGAGGAGCTGGGCCGCGTGGTGCTCCAGCGGGCGACGCGTCGGGCGGCGTCCATGGAAGAGGCCGAAGAGCGAGCAGATCGGCTGGGGATGTATGCCAGCCTGCTCGGAGACCCCGACCGCCTTGGGACGGAGCTCGCGCGCGACCGCGCAATCAGCGGAGGGGCGGTCGCCGCCTTCTCCCGCTCCAGCCTGGCGCCCGGGCGCCGGAGCCACCTATGGTTCCTGCCCGCGGCAGAGCGGTGACGTTCAGGCGCGCTCATTGCTCGCCACGGCGGCCAGCACAGTCTTGACCTCGAATGGCGTGAGGCCGGGGTGCTTGGAAAGGATCAATGCCGCCACGGCGGTGATATGTGGAGCAGCGAACGAGTTTCCGGTGGCGATCGTCCGCCCGCCGTTGCGCCACGCCACAGACACGTCCACGCCGCGCGCTCCGAACTCCACCGGCGGATCGGGGTTGTAGAAGAAGCACCATGGGTCGGGCTCGGGGTGCGCCGCCACGCTGATCACGGAGCTGAACAGCGACGGATAGCTTGGCCCGACAGTGTTGTTCGCCGCACTCACGAGAACGATCCGCCGGAAATAGGCCATGTCCGCCAGGTCGTGGAAGACCGGAAGCAGCGCTTCGCTCTTGCTCGACAGACTCAGGTTGACGACGTCGATCGGCTGCTCGATCACGTACTCCAGCGCCTTGGCGAAGACGCTGCCCTTGCCCCGCAGGTCCGGCCCCAGGACTCGGAGCGACACGAGCTCCACCTCCGGCGCCATGGCGGTGATGATCCCGGCGCAGGCGGTGCCATGGCCGAAGAGGTCGACGGCATCGCTCGCAACCACCTCCGGTTCACCGTCGCGCATCTCGACCGCCAGGCTCTCGACGAGCCGTCCGCGCACGTCCGGGTGATCGCCCTCGATGCCGGAATCCACCACCGCCACGCGAACGCTTGCGCCCGTTGCCCCTCCCCATGCCCACTCGCGGTCGATGGCGTCGAGTGCCGGGAGGCGGGCGAGGCGTGATCGTGCTTCGCGGGTGAAGGGCTCCGACCAGGCGGGAAGGCCTGGGTCGCGAGGTACCGGGTCCGTCACCTGGCCGCGCGGCTGCCGCCGTGGGCGAGGTGGCCCCGATGCGTCGCCACGGCATCAAGGATGTCGCCCACCAGCTCGAGCTCGGAGTCGCCCAGGTCCCTCAGCCGGGCAACCTGGTCGACGAGCGACCAGAACGGGGTGTCGGCGGCGGCGTCGAGCCCGGCGGTCGCCTCGCCGACCAGGGCCTCCACTTCGCCTGCACTTAGGTCAGGCGCCACCTTCCCGATGGACAGCGCCAGGAGCAGCGGAAGATCGTGCAGGACCTTCGTGTCGGCGAGGGCCGCTGCGGCCTGCACGGCGAACGCCGAGGCCAGTTCGATGTCCCGGACCGAGAACGACTGGTCGCCCTCCTTGTCGAACGCCTCGATCACGCCGGCAGTCTGCCCGTCGGCCTGGAGTGGCACGGCGAGGACCGAGTGGGGGACGTAGCCGACCCGCTCCGCCACGGTACGATCGAAGCGAGGATCGGCGGTGATGTCGGCGAGCGCCACGGGTTCTCCGGTCGAGAAGACGTAGCCCACGATGCCGTCGGAGGGTGCCACGGACATGCCCACCACCGCAGGACCCTGGTCGCCCGATGCTGCCTTGAAGGTGAGCCGCTGGGCCTCCGGCTCGAAGATGGCCACGGACGCGGCCTTGGCGCCGAAGAGCACGCGGACGGTGTCGACGATGTGCTCGAGCAGTTGCTGCTGCGAACCTGCCTGCAGGCGACCGGCGGTTTCCGCACGCGCTGCCACCTCCCGGAGGATCCGGAGCGACGATTCGAGCTCGGCGGGAATGCTCTCGGCAGGCATACGGCGATTCTCCACGCGTGGGTCCGCATGTGCAAGGACGGTTCGGCACGGCAGAACACCCGTTCGAATGGGGTAACATGCGGCTCCCTGGAGGCGGCTGGACGGCCGCGGGCGCACCGGTCGAAAGGCCGCGTCCGAGGAAAGTCCGAGCTCCACAGAGCAGGCTAGCGGGTAACACCCGTCCGCCGTGAGGCGAGGACCAGCGCCACAGTGACGATGCCCGCGCAAGCGGGAGTGAAACGGGCAAGCTCTAGCCGGAGCAAGACCGAATAGGAGGGCGTCGAGGCTGCTCGCTCAGCCCTCGGGTAGGTCGCACAGATGGATGGCCGTCCATGGGCCGATGCGAATCGGCCCGGGACAGAACTCGGCTTACAGGCCGCCTCCAGGGACGCTCAAACCAGCCGACGCCTTCGGCTAGTCCTCATCCGCGCGCCACACTGTCGTCGCGGTGCACGCGTTGCAGATGGCCCGTGCCTCGTCCATCGTGCCGAGCGGGAGCGGATGCTCACGTCCACCGAGGAGGCAGTCGACCTGGACCGTGGGGGTGGCTGCCCCGGCAACGATCGAGACGTGGCGGACGCGGCAGCGTCGGATGTTGCCCTGGCGCGGCCTGTGAATTCGTTCGCTGATACCGTTCGATTCGAGTGCCATGTGGGTCGCCTCAGACTGCCGGGGCTGCTGGAACAGTCACGGCCTCGCCCAGCCTAGTGGCGGCCCGCCGGCGTCCTCAATGGGGCGTTCGTACTCCCTGCGTCCTGCCACTCGGCGTCGCGACGGCGCGCTAGACTCAGGCTGCCGTGTTCGGACGACGCAAGCAGCAGCGACAGCAGGAAGAGGCAGCGCACGAGGCGGAGCGCCGTGCGCTCTTTGAGGAGCTCGCCAAGCGCCCCGATACCATCTGCCCGTTCCTCGGGCTGGAGCATGCCCGCACGGAGTTTCGCGACCGGGTGAGCGACGGGCACCGCTGCTACGCGTTCGGCGATCCGGCCGAGCTGTCCGCCGAGCAGCAGCAGAAGGTCTGCCTGCAGCGGGGATACGGCAACTGCCCACGCTACCTGCGGGGGGTGCTCGTCATCCCGACGGAGGAGCTCGAGGCCCTGCGCCATCCACAGCCGGCGCCACCACCGCCGGCACCGGCGCCCGTGCCAGCCCAGTCGGGCGGCGGGAGCCGGCGTGGCCTCCTGGTCGCGATCGTGATCCTGCTCCTGGCGGCTGGTGGCGGGGGAGCCGCGTTCCTCGCGCTCTCCGGGCCGGCCCCGGTCGCGCAGGAGACACCAACGCCTTCGCCGCAGCCCGCAACCCCCACCTCGGTCCCCACCACCGTCACGCCGCCACCCACCGGGCAGCCGACGCAGGAGCCGACCCCGATCGTCATCGCATCCGGGCAGCCCCTGCCGACGCCGGGTCCGGGAGACGTCTCAACCGGGTATGCCATCCGCGTCGAGGCCGGCAGGTACCCCACGCTGGTGATGGACGCCGACGGGAACGTCCTAGGGGAGGCGGACGCCGCCTTTGATGGCGGGTCGTGGGCTCCCGTCCAGCGGATCGAGGTCGGCGGTGACATCTACTGGAGGACGCTTCAGGGCGGCTACACCGGCCGCGCCTACAGCCGTGCGCTCTCGGGTGGATTCACCATCTACGAGACCTTCCAGAACGCGGAGGGTGATCCGCGCTTCCGCGAGCTGACCGAGGACGAGTACTAGCCCTCCCGCTCCGGCTGCTCCCCGGGCTCCGCAGCCACCTTCGCCCATTCCTGGCCGCAGTGGTTGGTGCGCCCGCCGGCCGCCGCCGCGCGCCGGGTCGCGGCATGGCGCGAACGTGTGCGAAAAGGCCTTGACGGGCGGCCCATGGCCTGTAGAATGGCGGCCTGTGGTCCAAAGTGGGGCCAAATGGGGAACAGTGGTGAGCCATACGAATGGAACGGGCCTCCTTCCTGACCGGCGAGTTCCGGCACACGCTCGACGATCGTGGTCGTGTCGCCGTGCCGGCGCGCTTCCGCGGCCGGCTGGGTCAGGGGGCCACGTTGGCGCGCTGGCTGGACCGCTGCCTTGGTCTGTTCCCGCAGGACGAGTGGGAGGAGCTGGCCGCGAAGCTTCGGGCCCTGCCGGTCACCAATCCGCGCGCCAGGGAGTTCGGGCGCTTCATGTCCTCGGGAGCCGTGGACGTGGAGCTGGACAAGCAGGGGCGCGTGCTCGTGCCGAGCTACCTGCGCGAGTACGCCGGGATCACCGAGGGAGAGGTGGTCGTGGTCGGCGCGCTGAATCGGCTGGAGCTGTGGGCGCCATCGGCATGGCAGCCGTACCGGGCCCAGATCGAGGACGCGCCGGAGGCGCTGGCCGAGCACCTCGCCGACCTGGGCATCTAGTGGACGCGACGCCATGACGCACGTCACGACCCCGCCATTCATGCGTCTCCGGGCCGATCGGCCCGTCATCCGACCATTGAGGTGCGATCGCGAATGGGAGAAGGGCACCTGCCGGTCCTCGTCGACGAGGTTCTCGCCTCTCTCGACGTACGGAGCGGCAGCTCTCTCGTCGACTGCACGGTCGGAGGCGGAGGGCACGCCGAGCGGCTGCTGGAGGCCTCGTCTCCGGATGGTCGCCTGCTCGGCCTCGATGCCGATCGGGCGGCCATCGCGGAGGCGCAACGCGTGCTGGCGCAGTACGGGGAACGCGCCGTGCTGCGCCAGGCCAACTTCGAGTCGCTCTACGAGGTCGCGGTCGCGGAGGGCTTCGTCCCGCTCGATGGTGCCCTCTTCGATCTGGGGCTCAGCAGTTACCAGCTGGCGGACCCGGAGCGTGGATTCAGTTTTGCGGCCGGCGCGCCGCCGGACATGAGATTCGATGAAGATCGTGGTGTATCGGCCCTGGAGCTCATCGACCGCTCATCGGAGCGAGAGCTCGCCGGAATCCTCGCGACGTTTGGTGAGGAACGCCGTGCTGGTCGCATCGCGAAGGCGATCCTGGCGGCGCGTGCGGAGAACCGCATCGTGACGGCGAGCGACCTCGCCGATGTCGTCGTGGCCGCCACGCCTGCCAGGGGGGTTGACGCCGGCCGCATCCATCCAGCCACGCGAACGTTCCAGGCGCTCCGCATTGCGGTCAACCGCGAGCTGGAGGTCCTCGGGTCGGGCCTGGCCGGCGCCCTCGCGGCGCTGCGGCCTGGCGGCCGCCTGGCGGTGATCAGCTACCACTCGGGCGAGGACCGGATCGTCAAGCGGTTCATGGCTCGCGAGAGCCGCGACTGCGTCGAGGACCCCCTTCCGCCCGCCTGCACCTGCGGTCACCGCGCCCAGCTCCGCCTGGTGGAGCGCAGGGGCATCACGCCAGGCGACGACGAGATCAGACGGAACCGGCGCGCTCGCAGCGCTCGACTGCGGATTGCCGAGAAGCTCGCGACCGCGAGCGCCAGCACGTGACAGGAGGGTTGCACACATGAGTCGAGGACGACCACGCCACCAGGCCAGCCGCAGGCGCCTCTACTCCACCCGCCAGCGCGAGGTCCGCGAGCGCCGCACCCGGGAACGCGACGCCGAGCAGTACTGGCTCTCCGATCAGGTGGCCGCCATCGAGATCGAGGAGGGGCTCGACTTCGAGTCACCAACTTCGTGGTCGGTCCGCCTCCCGGGCCGCACCGCGGCCTGAGGGGGAGCACGCAACGTGGCCGTCATCGGCGCCCGACCCGCAACTGGCTTTGGCCCCTTCGGCCGAAGGGGCCGGCCTCGTCCGCGGGCCGTAGCGCGCTCGAGGCGCCCATCGGGAGCACAGCGGCGCCGGCGCGAGTGGACCGGTGCTACCGGTGTGCTGGCCGCCATCGGCGCGGCGGCCCTCCTGGCGCTCTTCTACCTGAGCCAGTCGGCGCACGTCGCGGCAACCGGCTACGAGATCGATGTGCTGCAGTCCCGCATCGCCGAGCTTCGGGCGGACCAGCAGCAGCTCGTCTACCGCATTGCCGAGTCCCGCTCTCCGGCCGTCATCGAGCGCACCGCCCGCGGGCGGCTGCGACTCGTTCCGCTGCCGACCGAATCCGTGACCTTCGCTGAACCGCAATTGACCGACCAGGAAAGCCGATAGCCCACCGCCCCCGCCCAGGTGCCGGGCGGTGGCGACGGAGTAGCCAATGCTCGCCAGGACCGACAGCCGAGGACGTGCCCTCTTCCTGCTGATCGTCGCCGCGCTCGTGGCCGGCGGCATCGGCACGCGGCTCGTGTGGTGGCAGGTCGTCGACCGCGACCAGCTCGCGACCGCCGCGCTGCTCCAGCTCGCGCAGGAGGAGGAGATCCCTGCCGAGCGAGGCGAGATCACCGATGCCTCGGGCGTCGTGCTCGCAACCTCCCTGGACCTCCAGTCGATCTACGCCACGCCGCCGTCCGTGGCCGATCCCGAGAGCAGCGCCGCGCTGCTGGCGCCCATCCTGGGGATGGACCTCGACGTGCTGCGCGGGCGCCTCGCCTCCGAGGATCCGTGGGTCTGGCTGCGCCGCCGCGTGGACCCGGCCGTCTCGAGGCGGGTCGCGGACCTGCACCTTCCGGGCGTTGGCATGCTGACCGAGCCGAAGCGCGTCTATCCCGTCACGGGCGCCTCGCCGGGGACCACCATGGCCGCCCAGGTGCTTGGATTCGTCAACGCCGACGGCGCCGGACAGTACGGGATCGAGGGTGCGCGGGACTCGCTGCTGTCGGGCCTGCCGGGCTCGGTGACCGCGCAGGAGGATGTCATCGGGCGCCAGATCGCCGACTCGATCCGCCAGCTCCGCCCCCCGGTCGACGGCTCGGACCTGCGGCTCACCATCGACGCAGGCCTGCAGCACATGCTCGAAGCGACGATGTGGGAGACCTACCAGCGGAACCTGGCCAAGGGTGCCACCGGCCTGGTGATGGACGTCCACACCGGCGCGATCCTGGCGCTGGCCACCTTCCCGTCCTTCGACGGCAACTCGTTCGGTGTCAGCGACCCGTCGCTCTTCACCAACCCGGCAGTCTCCCGACAGTACGAGCCGGGGTCGGTGATGAAGGCGTTCACCATCGCCGCCGCGCTCGACGCCGGTGCCGTCAGCACCAGCGACACGTTCGTCGACGACAACAACCTCGTGATCGGCAAGGTCCGCATCCAGAATGCCGACCGTTACTGGTACAAGTACGGCCATGGTGAGATCACGCCAGCGCAGGTGCTGCAGCTCTCGAACAACGTCGGAGCGGCCAAGATCGGTCTCACGCTCGGCGGACCGGGCCTCTACCAGGCGTTCCGTCGGTTCGGCTTCGGCTCGCCCACCGGCGTCGACATCGCGGGCGAGGCGAGCGGCACCATCTGGAACCCGCAGGGCCCGAACGGGTCCGGCGACCTGACCACGGCCCAGAACTCGTTCGGCCAGGGGCTCTCGGTGACCGCCATGCAGCTCATCTCGGGCTACGCCGCCATTGGCAACGGGGGCCTGCTCGTCACACCGCATGTGCTGGCGGGCTGGACCACGCCTGACGGCACCTACCACATGGCCGAACAGCCCGCCCCGGAACGGATCATGCGGGAGCAGACAGCCGATACCGTCCTCCATCTGCTGACGAGCGCGGTCGACGACGGGATCGCGCAGCCAGCCTCGATTTCGGGCTACGGTGTCGCGGGGAAGACCGGAACGGCGCAGATCGCCGGGCCGGTGACCAAGACCGTTCGGACGGGCACCGATGCCGACGGCAACCCGATCTACGAGAAGGTGACCAGGTACGAGTACATCGACGGCTGGATCGACTCGAGCTTCGTCAGCCTCATGCCGGCCAGCGATCCGCAGATTGCGACGCTCATCCTCGTGCACCGGCCGGCGGTCTGGGGCCTCTACGAGATGGCGGAAGCGCCCGACGACCTCTTCCGTTCGCTGGCGCCGCAGATGCTCGACTACCTGGCCATCCCGCCGGACCGGCCCGGCCAGCCGGTGGCCGCAGAAGTGAGACTGCTAGACTCGGCGCCATCCTCCGCAGGTAGTCGCGTGCCCCCATCGATCGCTCTCGATGACCTCCTGGCCGCCACCGGCGGCCGCCTCCTAGGCCCCACGGGCGTCACCTCGTTCTCGGGCGCAGCCGTCGACTCGCGGCGCGTCGACGCCGGGCGCTGTTTCGTGGCGCTGCGAGGAGAGCGGGTCGACGGCCATGACTCATCGGGCAGGCCGTCGCCAATGGCGCGCGCGTGGTCCTCCTCGAGCGCCCGCCCGCGCAGCTGCCGGCGGAGCCCGACGTGGCGCTGGTCAGCGTCGCGGATAGCCTGATGGCCCTCCAGGAACTCGCGGCGGCCCACCGGGATCGCTTCGCGGTCCGGGTGGTCGGCATCACCGGATCGACCGGCAAGACGATCGCCAAGGAGATGGTCGCCGACCTCCTTGGCCGCACCGTCCACGTCCTGCGCAACCAGGGCAACCTGAACTCCGAGACCGGCCTCCCGATGACGCTGCTCCAGCTCGAGCCGGAGCACGAGGTGGCGGTTCTCGAGATGAGCATGTACACCGAGGGCGAGATCGCCCGCCTGGCCGAAATCGCGCGGCCGGAGGTGGGCGTGGTCCTGGCAGTTCACCCGACGCACCTCCAGCGTGCCGGCAGCATCGAGGCGATCGCCCGCGCGAAGTCGGAGCTGCCCGCGGCCCTCCCGTCGCACGGCCTGGCGATCCTCAACGCCGACGATGTCGCGCGTTGCCGCCATGGCTTCGGTGACGAGCGCTCCCGTGCGCACCTTCGGGATTGCCGCTCCCGCCGACGTGCGCGCAGAGGAGATCGTCGTCGCGCGGCATGGAGGGCACCGAGTTCACGCTGCGTGCACCCTGGGGCAGCCGGCGCATTCGCTCCGCGATGCCGGGGCGCCACCTCGTGCCGCACGCGCTCGCCGCGATCACCGTTGCCGAGCACTTCGCCGTGCCGATGAGCGAAGTCGAGGCCGCCCTCGCCCGGGGCAGCCGCGCAGAGCACCGCATGGCGGTCCTCACGGCCGCGTCCGGCGCGACCGTCATCGACGACACCTACAACGCGTCGCCGGTCTCGGTCGGCGCCGCCCTCGACTTCCTGGCTCGAGACGCCGGTGGACGCCGGAGCCAGCCGCTACGCGGTGCTGGGCGACATGCTGGAGCTCGGTCCGGACGAGGAGCGCCTCCATCGCCAGATCGGAGGCAGGCGGCAGCCAGCGTCGATGGGCTGGTCGCGGTCGGCGAGCGGGGACGCTGGATCGCCGAAGCGGCGCAAGGGGCCGGGTTGGGGCGGGTGGCCACGGCGCCGGATGCCGATGCCGCGCTGGAGGCCGTCGAGCGCACGTTCGCGCCGGCTGACGGCGACGTGCTGCTGGTCAAGGGTTCGCGCGGCGTCGAGCTCGACCGCCTGGTCGATGCGCTGCGGGGTCGGAGGGCACGGCCGTGACGATGCTCTCCATTCTGCTGGCGCTGCTGCTCGCCTTCGTCGGGCGTGGTGCTGCTGGGGCCGGTCTACATCGGCCTCCTGCGGCGGCTCGGCTTCGGGAAGCAGATCCGCGCCGAGGGGCCCGAGGGGCACGAGATCAAAGCCGGCACCCCGACCATGGGCGGCATGCTGATCGTGCTCGTGGTCATGTTCCTGGCCATGGCGATGCGGATCGAGGATGCCTACACGCTCAGCCCGATGCTGGCCCTCGTCGGCGTCGGCATCCTCGGGCGCCATCGACGACTTCGTGAACGTGCGGACCGGCATCGGCATGCGCGGGCGCTGGAAGCTCGTGTGGCAGACGATCGTCGCGGTCCTCGCCGCGTTCTACATCCAGCGCCACTTCGACGTGACCGAGATGACCATCCCGCCCATCGGCGCAGTTCGAGATCGGCGCTATCGCCTTCATCGCTGTTCGCGGCGTTCGTGATCGTGGGCGTCAGCAACGCGGTGAACCTGACCGATGGCCTGGACGGCCTGGCCGGCGGCATCCTGATCTTCAGCTTCGTGGCCTACCTGCTCATCGCGCTGGTCCCGGTCGAGGGCGTCCCCAACGGCCGTCCGAACCTGGCCGTCTTCTGCGCCCTGATCATCGGCGCACTGATGGGATTCCTCTGGTTCAACGTGCACCCGGCGCAGCTCTTCATGGGCGATGCCGGCTCGCTCTCGATGGGCGCCACGCTCGCGGTGGTGGCCACCATCACCGGCCAGCTGCCGCTGCTGGCGGTCATCGGCGCCGTCTTCTTCGCGGTGATCATGAGCGTGGTCCTGCAGGTGCTCTCGTTCCGCCTGCTCGGCAGGCGCATCTTCCGCATTGCGCCGCTGCACCACCACTTCGAGCTGCTCGGCTGGGCGGAGGAGAAGATCACGCTGCGCTTCTGGATCGTCGCGGCCCTTGCCGGGCTCCTCGGATTCAGCCTCTTCCTGTACAGCGTCAACGGGCTGGCATGAGGCCGATGAGCCCGCTCGCCCTCGTCGCCACCCGCTCCGACCTGTCCGGCCGGCGAGCGCTGGTGCTCGGTCTGGCCCGATCCGGCCTGGCGGCCTCCCGCATGCTGGCCGATGCGGGGGCCGAAGTGACCGTCTACGACCGGCGCTCGCGCGACGACCTGGCCGATGCGGTGGCAGCCCTTGGCGAGCGGCAGGTGACGCTGGCGCTGGCTGCCTCGCCGGACGAGGTCGCCGCCATCATGCGGCGCGCCGAGCTGGTGGTCACCAGCCCGTCGATCTCGCCACGCTTCCCGACCACCGAGGCCTGGCTGCAACGCGCGATGGTCGACGCAGAGTCGGCAGGCATCGAGGTGATCAGCGAGGTGGAGCTCTTCCTGCGCCTCACTCGCGCACGGATCCTGGCGGTGACCGGTACCAAGGGCAAGACGACCACCACGGCCCTGGTTGGCTCCATCCTGGAGGCGGCCGGGGTGCCGCACGCGGTTGGCGGAAACATCGGGACGCCGCTGATCGAGCGCGCCGACGCGCTGGAACCCGACGATTGGGCCGTCCTGGAGCTCTCCGAGCTCCAGTTGCCGACCATCAGCCGCGGGGCGGACGTGGCGGTCTACACCAACATCGGCTCCGACCACCTGGACCGGCACGGGACGGTGGAAGCGTACCGCGCGGTGAAGGCCCGCCTTGCGCAGCTGACCGCGGCGCGCGGGACCGTGGTCCTGAACGCCGACGATGCCGGCTGCATCGATCTGGGGCGTGCTCTCCCGGGAGCCAAGCGTTGGTACGGCTTCGAGGACCGATACCTGCAGGCAACGGTGGAAGACGGCCGCATCTACCTGGGCACCGGGGAGCTGATGCCGGTGGCCGACGTGCCGCTCCCCGGGCGCCACATGCTGAGCAACGCCATGGCCGCCGCCCTGGGCGCGTCCCTGGCGGGTGCATCGCCGGTTGCCGCGGCGGAGGGCATCCGCGCCTTCGGCGGCGTGCCGCACCGCCTGGAGACGCTGGGCGAACGGGCCGGCATCACGTACGTCAACGACTCCCAGGCCACCATCCCCGCGGCGACCCTTGCCGCCCTGGAGGCGTACGCCGGACGCGGCGTGATCCTCATCGCCGGCGGGCGCGGCAAGGGACTCGACTACCGGGAGCTGGCCGATGCCGTGGCCCGCGGCTGCCGGGCGGCGGTCCTGATCGGCGAGACGGCCGAGGACCTCGACGAGCTGATCGCCGGACGGATCCCGGTGGAACGGGCGAGCGACATGTCCGGCGCGGTGGCGCGCGCAGCCAGCCTCGCGCGGGACGGTGACGTGGTGCTCCTCTCGCCGGCAGCCGCCAGCTTCGACATGTTCGCCGACTACGCCGCCCGCGGCGACGCGTACCGCGCGGCCGTGGCCGCGCTGGCGGAGCACGATCGATGACGGCCGCGGCGAAGAGCGTGGGACGCAGGAGCACGGCCCGCGCCGCCCGCACGACGCGGGGAGGCGTGCGGCGCGAGCGGCACCAGCTCAGCTACCCGCTGCTGACCGCCGTGCTGGCGCTGGTCGCCATCGGCGTGGTGATGGTCTACTCCGCCTCCAGCGTCCGCGAGTACCTGGCCGGGGACGATCCCGGCGCGCAGGGGATGCAGCAGGCGATCTGGGCGATCCTGGGCGTCACCGCGATGTGGCTCGCCAGCCGCCTCGACTTCCGCCTGCTTCGCTATCTCGCCATTCCGGCCTACGTCGGGAGCATCCTGCTCCTCGTCGCCGTCCTGATCCCCGGCGTCGGGACGGAGGCATTCGGGGCGCGGCGCTGGATCGTCATCCCCGGCATGGGCAGCCTGCAGCCGGCCGAGCTGGCCAAGCTGGGCATTGCCATCTACCTCGCGCATTGGCTCGACCGCCGTGGCCGTACCGCCCACTCGTTCTGGAACGGGCTGGTGCCCTTCGGGCTGCTGGTCGCGCCGGGGTTCCTCCTGATCGCCCTGGAGCCGGACATGGGCACCGCCGGCGTCTACGTCATCACCGCGCTATCGATCTTCTTCATGGCGGGTGCGAACCTGCTCTACCTGGGCGCCATCGGCTCGGGCGTTGCCGCCATCGGCTACCTGATCATCTCCAGCACCCCCTACCAGTTGCAACGGGTCGAGACCTTCCTCGATCCCTTCCGCGATCCGCTGGGTACCGGGTACAACACGATCCAGGGCCTCTATGCCCTTGGCCTCGGCGGCATTGCCGGTCTCGGGCTCGGTGCCTCGAAGCAGAAGTACCTCTACCTGCCGGCACCGTCGACGGACTTCATCTTCGCGATCATCGGCGAGGAGTGGGGGCTGATCGGGACGCTGACGGTGCTTGCCCTGTTCCTGATCGTCGCCTACCACGGCTACAGGATCGCCATCCACGCCCCCGACACGTTCTCCGGGCTGCTCGCGGCCGGCATCACCACCTGGCTGGTGGTGCAGGCATGCATCAACATGATGGTCGTCACGGCGCTGATGCCCGTCACCGGCATCCCGCTACCCTTCATCAGCTACGGGGGCTCGGCCCTCACCATCAACCTCGTCGCGGCCGGCATCCTGCTGTCGATCTCGCGCGAGACCTCGCAGACAGGATCATTGCTCGATGCGTTGTCTGGTATCGGGCGGCGGGACCGGCGGGCACATCTTCCCCGCGCTGGCCGTCGTGCGCGCACTGCGCGCCGCCCAGCCCGGGCTTGAGCTCATGTACGTCGGGGGCGTGCGCGGCATGGAGCGGCGGATCGTGCGCCCCGCCGCCATGCACTACCGCGAGCTGATGGTGCGCTCGCTGCGGAGCGGCGGTCTCAACGTGCATCTCGTTCTCGACCCGCTCCGTCTGGCGGCCTCGGTGCCGCAGGCCTGGGGGCTGCTGGGTCGCTGGCGGCCCGACGTCATCTTCACCACGGGCGGCTACCTGGGGATCCCGCTCGTCCTGGCCGGACGGGCTCGCGGCGTCCCCAGCCTGGTGTGGGAGGGCAACCTCGTCCCCGGTCGCGCGACGGCGGCGGTGGGGCGTTGGGCCGACCGGGTGGCGGTCTCGTTCCCGCCGACCATGGAGGCCTTCCCAGGTCGTTCCTTCGTGTCGGGCACGCCCATCCGGTCGTTCGACGGCATCGACCGTGTCCGCGCCCGGGCGGACCTCGGCGTGGGCCCCGACGACCGCCTGCTGCTGGCCTTCGGTGGCTCGCAGGCGGTAGCCCGGCTGACCGCCGCGCTCGAGGGCGCGCTGGAGCGGCTGCTCGCTGACTGGCACGTGCTGCACATCGCCGGTGAAGGCGGAATGGTCCATGCCGAGCGGGCGCGCGAACGACTGCCGGCATCGATCCGCGATCGGTACCGGCCCGTTGCCTTCCTGACCGCTGGCATGGCTGAGGCGCTCGTCTCGGCCGACCTCGTCCTCGGACGTGCCGGCTCCTCGACCTGCGCCGAAGTCACTGCGGTGGGCGTCGCCTCGATCCTGGTGCCGTACCCGTACGCCGGGGCCCACCAGCGAGAGAACGCCGCCTGGCTCGCCAACCAGGGCGCGGCGCGCGCCGTGCCCGACGCGGAACTCGATGCCGACCGGCTGCTGCGCGAGGTCGGCGCACTGCGCGACGACGAGCTCCGGGCCGGGGTCGCGACGGCAGCGCGATCCCTGGGCAGGCCGGAGGCGGCGGACCGCATCGCGGCGGCCCTGCTCGAGATGGCGAACGCGGCGTGAACGTGCGCGATGCGGCGGTTGCCAGCGCGGAGCGGCTCGCCAGGTTGGACCGGCTCGCCGGCCGGGCCGGGATCGAGCTGGCTCGCGACGAGCCGATGGCGCCGATGACGACCCTGCGTGTCGGGGGACCGGCCGACCGTCTCCTCCTCGCGCGCTCGCGCGAGACGCTGCTGGCCGGCCTGCGAGCAGCGCGCGAGGCGGAAGTGCCGGTCTTCCTCATCGGGAACGGCAGCGACCTCGTGGTCTCCGACCGAGGGATTCGCGGCCTCGTGATCCGCAATCGAGCCCGCGAGGCGACGCTGGCGGGCACGGAGCTCGTCGCCGATGCCGGTGCCGCGATGGCGATGCTGGTGAAGCGCTGTACCGGGGCCGGCGTCGCGGGCCTCGAGTTCGGCATCAGCATCCCCGGCACCCTCGGAGGCGCGGTCTGGGCGAACGCCGGCGCCCACGGCGGCGAGATGCGCGACGTGGTGGTGACGGTGGACGCCTGGGACCCGGTCGACGACCGCCTGCTCAGCCTGGACAACGCCGAGTGCGCCTTCGCCTACCGCGAGTCACGCTTCAAGCGCTCGGGGGAGGTGGTGCTGGGCGCGCACCTGCACCTCGAGCCCGGCGATCCCGGGGAGATCGGCGCGCGCGTCGACGGGCATCAGGCCCAGCGTCGCGCAACGCAGCCCCTCGCCGACCAGAACGCCGGCAGCGTCTTCCGCAATCCGCCGGGGGACCACGCCGGCCGTCTGGTCGACGCGGCGGGCCTCAAGGGTCACCGCATCGGCTCCGCCATGGTGAGCACCCTGCACGCGAACTTCATCGTGACCGAGCGCGGCGGGCGCGCCGCCGACGTGCGGTCGCTGGGCGAGTTCGTGCGCGCGACGGTCCAGGAGCGCTTCGGCGTCGAGCTGGAGTACGAGATCGAGTTCGTCGGCGAGTGGGCCGCGGCGGGGGAGCGATGACTCGCCTGCGCGTCGGCATCTTCGCGGGCGGTCGTTCCGCGGAGCACGAGGTGAGCGTCGCCTCGGCCGAGTCCGTCCTGCGCCATATCGACCGGGAGCGCTTCGAGCCGTACCTCGTCTACATCGATCGCTCGGGCCGTTGGCACCTGCCCGCCGGACCCGCCCCGCAGCTCGACGCGACCAGCCTCGCCGCCCAGCTGGGGATCGAGACACCCGCGCAGCACACGGTCCGCCTGCGGGAGCTTTCCCGCGCGCCGGTGACACTGGATGCAGCGGGGGGCGCGCTGGCGCCGCGCGCGGCACTCCGTTCGCTCGCCGAGACGATCGACGTCGCCTTCCTGGTGCTGCACGGTCCGTTCGGCGAGGACGGCACCCTCCAGGGCTTCCTGGAGCTCGCAGGCATCCCGTACACCGGGGCCGGCGTGCTGGCCAGCGCCATCGGGATGGACAAGGTCGTCTTCAAGGATCTGATGCGCGGTCACGACCTGCCGGTGGTGGACTACGCCTCGTATCGCCGATCCACCTGGACCGATCTGCCCGGCACGGTGATGGGCGACGTGGCAGATCGCTTCGGCCCGCGCTCGGTGGTGAAGCCGGCCCGGCTCGGCAGCAGCGTCGGCATGAGCCTCGTGCACCGCCCCGAGGAGCTTGGCCCGGCGATGGACGAAGCCTTCCGCCACGACAGCAAGGTCATCGTGGAGGCGTACGTGCCGGACGCGCAGGAGCTCGAGTGCGGCGTGCTGGGTAACGACGAGCCCACCGTCTTCCCGCCCGGCGAAGTGCGCAGCCACAACGAGTGGTACGACTACGAGTCGAAGTACACGGCCGGGATGGCGGATGTCGACCCGCGCGCGGATGTCGAGCCGGAGCTCGCGGCTAAGCTGCGGGACCTGGCGGAACGCGTCTACCGCGCCGTCGACTGCGCCGGCTTCGCACGCATCGACTTCCTGGTGCCGCGGGACGCCGTGTACGTGTCCGAGATGAACACCATCCCCGGCTTCACGACGACGAGCATGTTCCCGAAGCAAGCGGAGCTGGCCGGGATCGCCTTCGGGCAGCTGGTCGAGCGCATCATCGAACTGGGCCTCGCGCGTGCCGCGGAGGGCACGCCCCCACCTGAGCGGGAGGCAGCACCATGAGCCGGCCCGCTTCTCGGGCGCGACGCCGCCCGGCCTCGGGCCACGCTCGCCGGTCACGCCGGCCGCTTCGAGTCCGGATGCGCGGCCGCCTGCCGTCCGGCGGCCGACTGCTTGCGGGGACCCTCCTCGTCGTCCTGCTGGTCGGCGCCGTCGTGCTGGTCAATGGACCATGGCTGCGCATCGGCCGGGTGGCGGCGGCGGGTGCCCAGTTCACCTCCGTGGATGAGCTCGACGCACTGCTCGACCCGTACCGCGGCACGCCGCTGCTCACGTTCGACAGCGAGGGGCTGGCGAGCCGGCTGCGCGCGCTGCCGGCGGTCGCTCGCGTGGCGGTGAGCGCACGGCTGCCCGATACCCTCGACGTTCGGATCACCGAGAAGGCCCCCGCGTTCAGGTGGCTCACCCGCTCGGCGCAGCTGCTCGCCGCAGCCGACGGTTCGGTCGTCGCCGCGCTCCCCCTGAACGACGAGCTGCCGGCAGAACAGGCGGCGCTGCCGCTGGTCGACGACCAGCGTTCGGCGAGCCGCCGGCTGGCGCCCGGCGATCGGCTGTCCGCCAGCGAGCTCGCCACCGCGAAGCGCCTGCTCGGCCTCGATCCCGAGCTGATCGGGTCCATCACCAGTAACTTCCAGCTGCGGCTGGACGACGAGTACGGCTTCATCCTCGTCTCGCACTCGCCCGACTGGAAGGCGGCGCTCGGCTTCTACCAGCTCGACCCTGCGGAGACGGCCGCCGCTGCCGGTGCGCGGCTGGACGCCCAGATTGCCGCGATTCGCACCCTATTCACCGCGCACCGCGAACGCGACGTGAGCTGGGTCGATGCCAGGAACCCGGGGAAGGTATATTGGGCCCCATAGCGCTCGTGACGGCACCGGGACCGGTCCGCGTGGGGCGCGCCGGGATCCTCCATCGTGCTGCTTCCGCTCATCGGGCTGGTGCTCGGCATCCTGCTGGGGCTGGCGTTCGGCGTGACCGTCGACCCGGGTCTGGCCCGCTACACCGCGGTTGGCATCCTGGCCGGCCTCGACTCGGTGCTGGGCGCCATTCGGGCCGAGCTGGACGCGCATTACGACAACCGCGTCTTCCTCTCCGGGTTCGTGACCAACGCCCTGGTGGCGGTGGCCCTCACCTTCGTCGGCGATCGGTTGGGGATCGACCTCTACCTGGTGGCGCTCTTCGCCTTCGGGCTGCGCATCTTCCAAAACGTGGCGTTGATTCGGCGTCACTTCCTGTAGGCTCGGATCAGGGCCGGACGCCGGGGAGCGTCCGGCGGGACCTTCGGAGGTAGCTTGGACCGCGAGATGGTGCTGGTCGGCATCGATGCCGGCACGACCAAGGTGACGACCCTCATCGGCGAGGTGGGGCGAACCGGCGACGTGAACATCATCGGCTATGGCATTGCGCCGTCGGTCGGGATGAAGAAGGGGATGGTCGCCAACATCGACCAGACGGTGAACTCCATCGCCGCCAGCCTGGAGAAGGCCGAGCGCCTCTCCGGCTACAAGATCAGCTCAGCGTACGTCGGCGTCGGCGGCAGCCACATCAGCAGCCAGAACAGCCGCGGCGTGGTGGCGGTGTCAGGGCACAAGCGCGAGGTGAGCCGCGAGGACGTGGCGCGCGCCATGGAGGCGGCCAAGGCGATCCAGACGCCCTCCAACCGGGAGATGCTGCACGTCATCCCGCGCGGCTACATCGTCGACGGACAGGAGGGCATCAAGGACCCCCTCGGCATGAGCGCCGTCCGCCTCGAGGTCGAGACGCACATCGTGTTCGGGGCCGCGACATCGGTCCAGAACCTGTCGAAGTGCATCGCCAACGCGAACGTGGAGATCGACGAGCTCGTCAACGGCTCGCTGGCGGCGGCCGAGGCGACGCTGACCGACACGGAGAAGGAGCTGGGCGTGCTCGTGGCCGACATCGGTGGCGGCACCACCGACATCTCGATCTTCACCGATGGCGCGGTCTACCACTCCGCGGTGCTGCCGGTGGGTGCCATCAACGTCACCAACGACGTAGCCATCGGCCTCCGCACCAGCCTCAACCTGGCCGAGGAGATCAAGATCAAGCACGGCACCGCCGACCTGCGCGAGGTCCAGCCGGAAGAGCTGCTCAACGTGGCCGTGCTGGGCGATGGGGGAGGCCAGACCATCCAGCGCCGGAAGCTGTGCGAGATCATCGAGGCACGGATGAGCGAGATCTACTCGCTGATCGCCGAGGAGATCAAGCGCTCCGGCCACCCTGGCATGCTGCCGGCCGGCGTCGTGCTGACCGGTGGTGGCGCCCGCATCGCCGGCGCCGCAGAGCTGGCCCGCGAGGCGTTCCAGATGCCGGTGCGCATCGGGTCGCCGCAGGGCGTGGGCGGGTTGATGGACCAGCTCTCGAATCCGGCATTCGCCACGCCCATCGGCCTGCTGCTGTGGGGCGCGCGCCATGCCGGCGACGAACCGATCGGCTACGCGACCTCCTCGCCCCTGTCGGGCGCCGGCGGACGGGTGGTCGACTGGATCAGGGGCCTCTTCCCGGGCTGATCCCCCTATTCGTCGGGCAGCGGAAGGCGCCCGGCACGCGCCATCCGGCGCAGGAGGATCCCCTGGCCGGTGACGGCCAGGAGCAGCAGGACCGCCGCCCCGCCCCGCGTTCCCCCGCTCAGCACGATGAGCACAAAACCCGCTACGAACCCGGTCGCGAAGTTGACCGGCACGAAGATCCAGGTGAAGGGGACCGAGCCGGGCCCGGCCGCGCGGATCGCCGCAAACGAGCGGATCGTTTCGTCCCGGAAGCGTTCCTCGCTCCCTCGCGAGCGGAGGGCCGAGCGGCCGAGCAGGGCGGTGAGCCAGACTCCGAGCATGGCGCGCCAGGTCGCCAGGGTGAGCCCGTAGGCGAGCGGCAGGGTGACCGCGGCGACGACGGCAGCCACCTCGGAGCCGGGTGCGGCGATGATCGCCAGTGCCAGGCCGGCTGCCGCACCCACCAGCGGGATCGCGACGAACGTCGCAGCGGCCGGCAACGGTGGTCGTGTCTCGTGCGGAGCGGGCTCGGGCGCCGTCATGGCGCGCACGGTACCCCACACGGTGGACAGCCCGACGTGCCTTTCCACGCCCCTCCGGCAGCCTGTGGATAACTTCCCGGCGGTATGTGGAAAAATCCGCCGACGAGGCCGTGGCAGGCTCGCTAGAATCGGTCAAACCCGCGGCGAGACGGGTTCCAACTCCATTACCCGCGCAGGAGACTCACCCAATGCCGCTACGGTCCGACGCAGAGCATTTCGCACTCATCAAGGTCATCGGCGTCGGAGGGGGTGGTAGCAACGCCGTCAACCGGATGATTCGCGCCGAAATGATGGGCGTCGAATTCATCAGCGTGAACACGGATGCGCAGGCCCTCCTCCAGAGCGATGCTCCCCACAAGATCCGCATCGGCGACAAGCTGACCCGCGGCCTGGGCGCCGGAGCCGACCCGCAGGTTGGGCAGCGCGCGGCTGAGGAGGACTCGGAGAAGATCTACGAGGCGCTCAAGGACGCCGACATGATCTTCATCACCGCCGGCATGGGAGGCGGTACCGGCTCCGGCGCGGCGCCGGTCATCGCCGAGATCGCCAAGGACCTTGGCGCGCTGACCGTTGGCGTGATCACCAAGCCGTTCAGCTTCGAGGGCGTGCGTCGCAAGCTGGTGGCGGAGCAGTACTCGGAGCTGCTCAAGGACAAGTGCGACACGCTGATCACCATTCCCAACGACCGGCTGCGCGAGGTCGTCGACAAGAAGACCTCGATCCTGGACGCCTTCCGCGTGGTGGATGACGTCCTGCGCCAGGGCGTGCAGGGCATCAGCGACCTCATCACGGTGCCCGGCCTCATCAACCTGGACTTCGCCGACGTGAAGACGATCATGCGCGACGCCGGCTCCTCGATGATGGGCATCGGCATCGGCACGGGCGAGCAGCGGGCCGTCGAGGCGGCGCGGGCCGCGGTCATGAGCCCGCTCCTCGAGGTGAACATCACGGGCGCGCGCGGCATCCTCTTCAACGTGACCGGCGGATCGGACCTCGGGCTGTTCGAGGTCAACGAAGCGGCCGAGGTGATCAAGGAGGCCGCCGACCCCGAGGCCAACATCATCTTCGGCACGGTGATCGACGACCGGATGCGCGACGAGGTCAAGGTCACCGTCATCGCCACCGGATTCGATGCGAGCAAGAAGCCACGACCGCAGCGCGCGGTCGGCGCCGCGAGCGACGTCGCGATCGGGATCGAGACCAGCCTCGACGAGCGGAGCCGCGAGATCCTGGCCGAGATCGAGCGCGAGCGTGAGCAGAAGCGTTCGCTCGACGCCCAGATCCCCGAGCCCTCGCCGTTCGCCCCCTCGCAGGATCGCGATGAGCCGCGCGGGGTGGAGCGCGAGACCGCGCCGGTCCCCGTCACCGAGCGGCCGTCCTACGGCGAGACGGACCTCGATATCCCGTCCTTCCTGCGCCGCAAGAGCGACTAGCCGCTCCCGGACCGATGCGCCCCGGCGACCCGCGCGGCCGCGGCGTTCGCCCGCGCACCCGACCGCCCGGCGGGTTGGCAGCGCGCCGCGCCGCGGTACCCTCCCCGGGTGCAGCCGATCGACGAGCCGGAGCTCACGCCGCAGCTGATCAGATCGCGCGCCGATGTCGTCATGGCTCGGCTGCGGGCGGTCGCCGAGGCGGCGGGGCGCGATCCGCGCGCCTTCCGGCTGGTCGCCGTCACCAAGGGCTTTCCCGCCGAGGTCGCGGCCGCCGCACTGCGGGCCGGCCTCACGACGCTCGGCGAGAACCGGGTCCAGGAGGCACGGCTGAAGGCGGAGGCACTGCCCGAGGCGGATTGGCACCTCATCGGCCACCTGCAGTCGAACAAGGTGCGGCAGGCCGTTCGCCTCTTCTCGACCATCCACTCGGTCGACAGCATCGACCTCCTGCTGCGCCTGGATCGCATCGCTGCCGAGGAAGGGCGCACCACGCGGCTCCTGCTGCAGGTCAACGTCAGCGGCGAGGATCGCAAGGAAGGATTCGACGGCACGTGGTTCACGGCCGAAGCCACGCAGGCCGGGCAGCTCCGGGAGGCGCTTGACCGGCTGCGGGCGGTGCGCGTGGCGGGGCTCATGACGATGGCGCCGTTCGGCAGCCCTCCGGACGAGCAGCACGACGTCTTCGCGCGGCTGCGTCAGCTGCGCGACCTGCTTGCCGCACGCGCGGGCCACGAGCTGCCCGAGCTGTCGATGGGCATGTCCGGCGACGCCGAGGCGGCGGTGGCGGAAGGCAGCAGCATGATCCGGGTCGGCACGGCCATCTTCGGCCCGCGCCCACACGCCTGATCGGCTGCTATCCTCGGGCCCCATGTACACCCTGCTGACGACGTTCATCGGCATGTTCGCCATGGTCCTGATGCTGTTGATCCTTGGCCGCGTCCTGGTGAGCTGGACCAACCCGATGGGCGGCGGAGGCCTGACCGCCTTCCTCTACCAGGCCACGGAGCCCATCCTCGGGCCCATCCGACGCGTCCTGCCGCCGGCCGGCGGCTTCGACTTCTCACCGATGATCGCCATCCTGCTGCTCGGCATCCTGACGCGCGCGTTCCTGCGCTGAACACATGAGCGCCGCTCGGACGTCGTGACGATGCTTCTCGCCATCATTCCCTACCTGGTGCTGCAGATCGATCGCGGTGTCCGCGCCGTGCTGCGGGGCTTCGGCGGCGCCCCCCTGCTGATCGTGGTGCTGCTGGCGGCGGCCAGCGTTCCGCTGATCGTGGAGGGATCGAAGCAGCAACCCATCTCGGAGACGGTTGACGGGCTGCGCGACGGCGTCTCGACGCTCTCCAGCTGGGTTCGGATGGATGGGCGGATCGTAACCCTCACCTCGCCTGAGAACGTTGCCCGCGGGCAGGGGGTGCAGTCCCTGCTGGTCGAGCCGAGCGGTGATGCCATCGTGCTCACCTCGCACCGCGTGCTGGACAACCTGACCCAGGTCACCGGCCGGGTCAACAACAGCGCCAACATGAGCGCAACGGCGGAGCGCATCGGCGGACCCCGGTTCCCCGGCGACGCCACCGACGTGATCGACCGATACGTGCTCGGCGTGGATGACCCCATCGTGCCGCAGGACAACCGCAACTGGACGCCGGTGTGGGTGCTCGTCATTGCCGCGGCGGTGCTGCTGGTGGGCCGATGGGTGGGCTACCCCGTGGTCCGTCTGGGGCCGGCGCGCATGCCGGCCGGCGCTCGGCCGCTCGCGCCAGGCGAGACGCTCGGTCTCCGCGCCGTGGAGCCGGAGAGCGAGACGGGGACCATGCTGCGGGCGCCGCGTGCCGAGCTGCGCCGTCTGCAGCGCAACCTCCCCGACGATCCGTACTTCGCCCTGGAGACTGCGACCCACGACCGCGCGCTGGCGTTCCGGCGACACCGCTGGTCGACCGCGTCGGCGGGGCGCCTCTGGACGGTGAGCGCGAGCGTGCCCGTGGTCCAGCTCCGCGACTGGGGAATCGAGGTGCTGCTGGCGCTCGACAGCGACGCAGACCGAGAGCGGCTGCTCGCCAGCTTCCTCGAGGATTCGGGGGTGGATGGTGGCTGAGCCGGGCGTCTCGCTCACCGTCCAGGCGCACCCGCGAGCGAGCAGCGATCGGGTAGGCCCGTTCGCCGGAGGCGTGCTGCAGGTGCGCGTGGTCAGGCCGGCGGCCGGCGGTGAGGCGAACGATGCGATCCGCCGCCTCCTGGCGCGGGCGCTCGGCACCGCTCCGTCCCGCGTCCGGCTGGCCGCCGGTTCCCGCGGCCGACAGAAGCGCTACGTGATCGAGGGCATGCCCGCCGGGGAGCTGGCAGCCCGGCTGCGCGCACTCGAACCGGGCAATTGAAGGCGCCCTCGCGCCCCCGCTATACTGCCCTCCCCATCATGGGCGATTGGCTCAGCTGGTTAGAGCGCACGGTTCACATCCGTGAGGTCACTGGTTCGAATCCAGTATCGCCCACCACTCACTCACTCCGGCCTGACCGATGCTGAGCTCCCGCGCGCGCCCGTCCGGGTGCGCGCCGGCTGAAGCATGAGCGCGAGGCAACGCGGCCCCGAACCGGCCGAGGTGCGGACCATGTTCGACCGCATCGCCCCTTTCTACGACCTCATGAACACGGTCATGACCGGCGGAATCGATGCTCGCTGGCGTCGATCCACCGTCGCCTCGCTCCGCCTGCGGCCCGGCGACCGGGTGCTCGACGTCGCGACCGGCACCGGCAAGCTGGCGCTCGCCGCGTCCGAGCGGGTCGGGCCGGCCGGCGCCGTCATCGGCCTCGACGCCTCCGCGAGGATGCTGGCTCGAGCGACGCGTGCCGCCGGCCGGCAGCCCGACCGGGATTCCGGCGTCGAGTGGGTGCTGGGGGATGCGATGTCGATGCGCTTCACCGATGCCGCCTTCGACGCGGTCAGCATCGGGTTCGGCCTGCGGAACCTGCCCGATTTCGGTGCCGGAATGGACGAGATGGCGCGCGTGCTGCGGCGGGGAGGGCGCCTCGCCATCCTGGAGATCAGCGTCCCGCGCTCGGGCGCCGGTCGCCTGCTGTTCGCGACCTGGTTCCGGCGCATCATCCCCCTGCTCGGGCGGGTGATCGGCCGCCGCGGCGCGTACAGCTACCTGCCGGCAAGCCTGGACAGGTACCCGTCGCCCGAGCGCGTTGCCGGGCTCATGCGGGAGCGCGGCTTCGAGCAGGTGAGCTGGCGCTGGCTCCCCACCGGCTTCGCCACGCTCCATGTCGGCGTCCGCGGGAACAGAGCATGAGCGACGTTCTGCGGGTGGCGCTCTTCACCGAGTCGTACCTTCCCTACCTCTCGGGCGTGACCATCGCGACGGAGACACTGGCGCGGGGGCTTGGGGCACGCGGGCATCACGTCCTGCTGCTCGCGCCCGAGCCGGGCGACGGCGTCCTGCCCCCTGAAGCGGGCGCCCCCGGCCCGGATCCGGAGTACGCCTGGCTGCCCTCCTACCAGGGTCTGCCGCCCGCCCCACCCGGCTACCGGATGCCGCTGCCGGTTCCCTCGTCGGCGCTGCGGCGGGCACGCGACTTCGCCCCCGACATCGTGCACGCCCAGTCACCGTTCGTCTCCGGTCTGATGGCGCGCCGCCTCGCCCAGCGGCTGCGGGCGCCGCTCGTCTTCACGCACCACACACGCTTCGCCGACTACCGCCACTACCTCGGCCCGCTGGCGGGTCCGGGGGCGGCGGCGATGCGCGCCCACCTGCGCGATTTCTGGGCCGGCTGCGCCGCCGTCGTCGCGCCCGGCAGCCAGTTGGCAGCGGAGATCCGCGCCGAGCTGGGAGGGCGCGCGCGTCCCGTCGTTCGCGTGTTGCCGACCGGAGTCGACGTGGACGCGATCCGTGTCCTCCCGGCAGTCGACGTGCGAGCCGAGCACGGCTGGCCGGCGGACGCGGTCGTGGCGGTGAGCGTCGGCCGGCTGGCGATCGAGAAGAGCGTCGAGCTGCTGCTCGAGGCGTTCGCCCTCGCCGCCGCCCGGAGCCCCCTGCTGCGCCTCCTGCTCGTGGGTGGCGGTCCCGCGGAGCCGGCACTCCGCGAGCGCGCCCGGGCGGTGGACCTCAGCGGGCTCGTGGCATTCAGCGGCGCGCTCTCCCGCACCGAGGCCCTGTCGCGGGCAAAGGGAGCGGACCTCTTCGTCTTCGCCTCACGCACGGAGACCCAGGGCCTGGTCGTGGTCGAGGCGCTGGCCGCCGGGCTGCCCGTTGTCGCGCGCGACGGCCCCGGGGTCGCGGACGCGCTGCGCAGCGGGACGGACGGCCTGGTGGTGGAGGCAGCCCCGGGCGGCGACGACCCGTGGCCGCTTGCCGGCGCCATCGTCGAGCTGGCGGGCGATGCCCGCCGACGCGCCTCCTTCGCCGCCGCCGCGAGGGAGGGCGCGCCACGATTCGACGTGCGGCAGAGGATCGGCGAGATGGAGGCGCTCTATCGGGAGATGCTGACAGGGCGCACCACGAGCCGCTGATTTCCTTTTGCGCGTCGAGCGCTCCGGCGTACAATGCCCGGCATGCGAGTGAGTCTCACGGCCCGCTACGTTTCCCACCCGACCATCGACTTCGGCACGCGACGCCCTGGCGAGCGCCGCGTGCGGCTTGGCCTGCGCCACACCGGTACCGTCTTCCACGGACCGCGTGCGGCCGGCGCATGCGCCACCGTGGCCGCGCTGCGTCCGTTGACCTCTCGATTCAGCTTCCCTTCCGTCGGCCAGCTCGGCCGCGTGGCCAACCGTCGCGCCGCCCTCTCCCTCGGCATGTCGCGCGTTCGCCGCGCGTAGGCCACGTGTCGGGCCTCCGCAACGCCCGGGCCACCTCGGCCGGCGGCGTGGTGCACCGACACGCGGGCGGCCGGAGCGAGATCGTGCTCGTCCATCGGCGCATGCCCCGGCTCTGGGCGCTGCCGAAGGGGACCCCGGACGCGGGTGAGACGCTGGAGGAGACCGCGTTGCGCGAAACGCGCGAGGAGACCGGCCTGGAGGTTGTCATCGAAGAGCCGCTGCATTCGATCAGCTACGTCTTCGTCCGGGGCAGGACCCGCTTCCACAAGACGGTGCACTTCTTCCTGATGCGAGCCGAAGGCGGGGATGTGTCGCTCCACGACCATGAGTTCGACGAGGCGCGCTGGTTCCAGCTCGAGGAGGCGCTCGAGATGATGACCCACGCCACCGAGCGCACCGTGGTGGAAGAGGCCGCCCTGCGCATCGCGGCGAAACGCCCCGCGCCCAGCGGTGAGGTGCTCCAGTGAGCGACGAATCCGGGCTCAGGCACACGCCGCTGGACGACGTGCATCGCTCGCTGGGTGCCCGCATGATCCCGTTCGCCGGCTGGGAGATGCCGGTCCAGTACACCTCGATCGTCGAGGAGCATCGAACCGTGCGCGAAGCGGTCGGCCTGTTCGACCTTTCGCACATGGGCGAGGTGCTCGTGAGCGGCGCGGAGGCCCAGGCCTTCCTGCGCTACGCGACGGTCAACGATCCCGGAGCGCTGGATCCCGGCCAGGCGCAGTACTCGATGCTCTGCGCCGACGACGGCGGGATCATCGACGACCTGATCGTGTACCGAACCGATGCCGGCTACCTGGTCGTCTGCAACGCCGCGAACCACGACGCCGTGGTCGACCAGCTGGCGGCGCTGCGTAGCCGCGGGGACTTCGACGCCGCGCTCGAGGATCGGTCGGACCGCACGGCGCTCGTCGCGCCGCAGGGACCTCGCGCCGCTGAGCTGGTCGGCTCGCTCACCGAAGCAGATCTCTCGGGGCTGGCCAACTACCGCTCGTCGCGTGCCGCCGTCGCGGGTGTCGATTGCCTCGTCGCGCGGACGGGCTACACGGGGGAGGACGGGTTCGAGCTGTTCTGCGATCCACGCCACGCCCGGCGGTTGTGGGACTCGCTCACCGAAGCCGGTCAGGCGCTGGGCCTGAAGCCATGCGGGCTCGGCGCGCGGGACACCCTGCGCCTCGAGGCCGGGATGCCCCTCTACGGCAACGAGCTGGGTCCCGACGTGAACCCGTATGAGGTGAACCTCGGGAGGGTCGTGAAGCTCGACAAGGGGGAGTTCGTCGGGCGGGCGTCGCTGGCAGCCGTGCGACAGGCCGGACCGGTGCGCAAGCTGGTCGGCCTCGTAATGCGTGACAACGCTATCGCGCGCCACGGCTACCCGGTGCTGGTCGACGGCGAGGTTGAAGGGATCGTGACCAGCGGGACGGCCTCGCCGACCCTCGGCGAGCGAATCGCCATGGCCTTCGTCCCTGTGGCCGCCGCCGAGGTTGGTGCCGAGGTGCAGGTCGTGGTGCGCGACCGCCCCTATCGGGCCGAGCAGGTAAAGTTGCCCTTCTACAAGCGGCCGCGGCCGGACGCCGCCTGACGCCCGAAAGCCGCCGCCGACAACCGCAGCGCGAGGAGCCGCAGCCGCCCATGTACCCCGACGATCTCCGCTACTCGAAGGAGCACGAATGGGTGCGCGTCAGCGACGCGCAGGCAACCATCGGCATCACCAGCTTCGCCGCCGATGAGCTGGGCGACATCGTCTTCGTGGAGCTCCCGGAGGTCGGTGCCGCACTGATGCAGTTCGGCACGTTCGGCGTGGTCGAGAGCGTGAAGGCCGTCAGCGACCTCTACGCGCCCGTATCGGGCGAGGTCCGCGAGGTCAACGAGGCGCTGCGCGATCGGCCGGAGCTGCTCAACAGCGATCCCTATGGCGAGGGCTGGATTGCGAAGGTGACGCTGACCGACGAGTCGGGCCTGGAGGCTCTCATGGACGCCGCGACCTACGAGGAGACGACCGCCGGCTGATGGCCTACACCCCGCACACCGCGGCCGATCACGAGCGGATGCTCGAGGCGATCGGCGTGGGCTCGATCGAGGACCTCTTCGCCGACATCCCCGCCGCGGTACGCGCCAGGGCCTTCGCCCTGCCGCCGCCGTTGGCCGAGCAGGAGGTGCGCGCCGAGCTCTCGCGCATCGCCGGCCGCAACCGGACGCCGCAGATCAGCTTCCTGGGTGCCGGCGCCTACCGCCACCTCGTGCCGGCGGTCGTCGGCGAGGTGATCGGGCGCTCGGAGTTCGCGACCGCGTACACGCCGTACCAGCCGGAGGTGAGCCAGGGCACGCTGCAGAGCATCTACGAGTTCCAGTCGCTCATCTGCGAGCTGACCGGGATGGAGGTTGCCAGCGCCAGCCACTACGACGGCGCGACGGCGACCGCCGAGGCGGCCCTGATGGCCTGTCGCCTGACGCGCCGCCAGCGGGTCGCGATCTCGTCCGCCGTGAACCCCCAGGTGCGGCAGGTGCTGGCCACCTACGCCTCGGGCCCGGGCGTGGAGGTTGTCGAGGTGGCGGCCGACCTGGCAGAGGGCGGCAGTGGCCTGACGCCGCTCGCCGGGGTGGAGGCGGTGCTGGACGACGCCGTCGCCTGTCTCATCGTCCAGGAACCGAACTTCTTCGGCGGGATCGAGCCGATGGCCGAGCTGGGAGCCGCGGCCCACGGCGTCGGCGCGCAGTTCGTGACGCTGGTGGAGCCGACCTCGCTCGCCATGCTGGGGGCGCCCGGCAGCTACGGCGCCGACATCGTGACCGCCGAGGGTCAGCCGCTGGGGATCCCGCTCTCGTACGGCGGTCCGTACGTCGGGCTGATGGCGGCGCGGATGGCC
>CAWEUD010000041.1:0-176572 GCA_963812115.1 uncultured Chloroflexia bacterium | reverse complement strand
CGCTCGCGACGAGGATCTCCGCGAAACGGTCGAAGTCCGATGGCGGTATCGGCGGAGCATCGGCCCAGACGTGCATGCTGCGGTATCCCCGGATCACGGACTCCAATGCTCCCGGCGCAACCGGGAACTGGTCGCCACCAGCCTCACCAGGTCCGAATCTGCTTCTTCCCGGATCGCCTGCAGCGCCTCGGCGATCGCCTGCGTAAAGGCACTCACCTCGTGTGGGCGCTCCTCAAGCGTCCGGGGCAGGGTTTGATAGGCGCTCCAGGGGACCGGCCCGGTCCACGTGCCGAGGTCCGCGAGAACCCTCGGCCTTCCCGCTGTGGACAAGACCCAGTGCCTTCTCCAGGGGCAGGAGCGCGAGGTCGAATCGACCGCTCTGCACACGGTTCACGAGCGTACTTCCGGGTAGCTCAAGCACCGTCAGCCGTTCGGAGGCCAGTCCTCGGAGGTTCAGCAGGCCACGCAGGCAGAGCCGGGCGGTGGCGATGTCGGCGTCGTCCAGCACTTCCCTCCCCAGGAGGTCGTCAATGCCGGCAATGCGCGACGACTTCCCGCCCACCAGCACCCACGGGCTGCCTGCGACGGCCGCACAGAAGGTGACGACCCTGCGCCCCGCCTCCAGGAGCTTCATCGAGCGCATCGGACCACCGATGGCGACGTCCGCATGGCCCGATGTCAGCATCCGCCACTGGTCGCTGGTCGGCATGAGGACGACCTCGACGTCGAGCGATCTCCGTCGGAATGCGCCGATCGCCACTGCCACGACGTGCGGCATGTAGAAGATCGGGCGGTGCGCCTGCGCGACCATGATTAGCCGAGCATCGCGTGGTCGCTCGTTCACTCAGCCATGATCGGTCATCCGGGTGGTACCTATCATCGGCCCATGCCCTCGACGCCATCGGAGCTCACTGGACTTGGCGTGCGCGAACTCGCAACCCTCATCCGGAAACGGGGCGTGTCGGCAGAAGAGGTGGTCCTGAGTCACCTCGCTCGAATCGAGGCCATCGATGGAGGCCTGGGTGCGTTCGTCCACATCGATCGCGAAGGTTCGGTTGCGGATGCGCGGCGCGCAGATGCGGCATCGGCTCACGGCCGAGCGCTCGGACCGTTGCACGGAGTTCCCATCGGCCTCAAGGACATCTTCGACGTCGCCGGCATGCCCACGACCGGCGGATCCAGGCTGCCGGCGACCCATCCCCGAACGGACTCCGATGTCGCGGGGACGCTGCGCGCAGCCGGTGCAATCCTGATCGGAAAACTCACCACCTCGGAATACAGCTGCGGCAGCCCGTACCTCCTTCGGCGTCCGCGGAATCCCTGGCAGCGAGACCACGTGCCGGGAGGCTCGAGCGCGGGCGCCGGCATTGCCGTGAGTGCGAGCATGCTCCCCGGCGCGGTCGGCGGCGACACGGGTGGGTCGGTCCGGATACCGGCGTCCTTCTGTGGTGTCTTCGGCCTGCGCCCCACCGCTGGCCTCGTACGCACCGACGGAGCCATTCCGCTCGCGCCGGGGATCGACGTCCCCGGGCCGCTTGCACGAACCGCCCGCGACGCCGATGCGCTGCTAGAGGTGATGGCCGGAGGCCGCGCCCACGCCATGAGCAGCTCCTCCAGCGGCGTCTGGCTCGTTGGCGGTGCGACCGACGATGATGTGGATCCGGAGATCGGCGGCGCGGTCGAGCGCGTCGCTCGCGAAACCGCACAACTTCTCGGAATGCGACTGCAGATCGCGAGCGCGGAGCCGCTTCGTCGCGGGTGGGCCGGAGCGTGGGCGATGATCTACTCGCGCGCATTGCGCGTCCACCTGCAGACCCTACGCAGAGAGCTCGCTCGTCTTTCGCCGACGCTCGTGTGGAAGCTGTGCGCGGCGCTCGCCCTCACCGACGACGACCTACGGACGGCGCGCCTGGTCGTCGCTGGTGCAGTTGAAGCCCTGCACGAGATGGTTGGTAACGGGAGCCTGGTCGTCATGCCGACGATGGCTCGCGTCGCCAACCGCGCCGATGCCCGGTACGGCGGAGACACGATGACGTGGACCGCGGCTGCCAGCATGGCCGGGCTCCCCGCGGTCACGCTACCGGCCGATCTCTCGATCGGCGGCCTGCCGATCGGCGTGCAGATGGTAAGCGCCGCAACCACCGACCGAGGCCTGCTGGCAGTCGCGGCGCAGCTCGAGGACGCAGGCCTGGTCGGGTATCTGGGCGAGCCGTTCGACGTCGACGGCCGACCCGGCCAGATCAGCGTCACTCCGTTGGAGGAGCCGCCGCCATTTCCGATCACCGATGTGCAGGTAGAGGAGGTCCGCCGCGCGGCCCAGCGGGCGGGCCTGGCGGCGCTGGATGACCGAGCAGCCACGGGCGCTGCGCAATCGCTTGCGGCCGTGCGCAGCGTGCTTTACTAGCGTCGAGGAAGCGCTGGAGGTATCGGAGTGATCAAGACCATCCTGGGATACGACATCGTCGAGGGCGTCAGCGCCGAGGAGTACGAGCGGTGGCTCTTCGAGGTCCACGCGCCAGATCTGCTCGCGAATCCGCACGTCGATCGGCTCGTGTTCAACAAGGTCCTGCGACCGGTCACGACCACCAGCGGCGGCGCGGCCAAGGTCGGCACCGAGCAGACCTTCTACCGGATCGCCGAGATGCACTTCGCCGACGAGGAGGCGTACGCCGCATATCTCAGATGGTGGGATGACCACCCGATCCCGCCGGAACGGGGCCCTGCCGGCCGGACCGCGTTTCGCTTCTATGTCGTAACGGAGCAAACGGTGGTGGAGCGCTCGGGGTAGACCGAGCCATTGGTCCCGCCATTCGAGGCTTGTGGGCCCTTGGGTCGCGCGCGGACGCAGGCCAAGGTGCAGACGAGCAACCAGGAACGGAGCCGACGGTGCGTATCTACGATCTGATGTCGCGGAATGTCGTCTCCGTTCGCGCGGAGACTCCCCTGAAGGAGGTCGCGCGGCTTCTCGTCGAGCACACGATCAGCGGGATCCCGGTCGTGGACGAACGAAACGTCGTCCTCGGCATCGTTTCCGAGAGCGATTTCATGATCAAGGAGCGTGGACGCGAACACATCTCGCGATCACCGCTTCGGTGGCTGCTGGGCGAGAACCAGCGGGATCTGCATCGCGTCGAAGCAACGACCGCTGGCCAAGCGATGACGGCCCCTGCCGTGACGATCGAAGGCCAGACGGCCTCCCTGCGGGAGGCAGCCATCTTGATGTCACGGCATCACGTGAAGCGCCTGCCGGTCACCGAAGGCGGCAAGCTCGTGGGAATCGTCACGCGAGCCGATCTCCTGCGGGTGTACATCCAGACCGATGAAGCCATCGCAACGGCGGTGCGAGACGTTCTGCGCGAGACCGATGGGGTGGCACTCGACCAGGTCCGGGAAGGCGTTGTTGCCCTCTCGGTATCGGGAGCCGACCGCGACACGGTCGCCGGAGCGGTGCGGGCCGTCGAGGGGGTCGATGGCGTGATGGCAGTCGAGACTCCCAAGCACCTGCGGCGCAAGCGCTAGCCCCCCGAAGGGGGCGATCTGACGCGCTGTCCTATCCGACCGCCGCCCCGAAGACACCCTCCGCCGGGTCGCAAATGCGGTCGGCAATCGCGAACGACGAGGTCGCCGCCGGGGATGGGGCATTGATGACGTGGATCACCCTTCCGACGGTGCGCATGGCGAAATCATCGAGCAGCGTCCCATCGTGGGCCAGGGTCTGGGCGCGGATGCCGGATGGCCCCGGAGACAGATCGCTTGCGGACACGGACGGCATCAGGCGCTGCAACTGGCGGATGAACGCACGCGGATTCGCGTCGCGCCACATCTCCGCGGTCCCCGACCGCCAGTGCCTGGCAGCGAGCCGCCAGAAGCCCGGGTACGACAACCACCCCCAGGTATCGCGCAGGCTGAAGGCGAGTCTGCCGTAGCCTTCTCGCGCCAGCGCGAGCACGGCGTTTGGCCCGATCCATACCGCCCCGTCCACACGGCGCGTGGCGTGGACACCAAGGAATGGAAACCGCGGATCTGGCACTGGGTAGACCATGCCCCGCACCTGCGCCGCGAGTCGTGGGCTCAGGATGCGATACCCGCCGCGGAAGGGCACGACTCTCAGGCGACGGGTGAGCTCAGGATACCTGCGTCCCGCCAGCCGGTCCGACTGCAGTCCAGCACAGGCGACCACCCAATCGGCCCGCAGGTCGCCGGCCGGGGTGACCACGGTCGCCCCGCCGTTCCTCGAATCCACGCGGTCAACCTGCACCCCCAGCCGTATCTCGCCGCCCCTCTGTTCGATCAGCTCCGCGAGGATATGGGCAACCTCGGCATAGTCCACGATGGCGGTGTGGGGCGAATAGAGGGCTCGTACCCCGCGCGCCAGGGGCTCGATCTCGATGATGCGTTCCGGTCCGATAACCTCCAGGCCAGGCACTCGGTTGGCCCGCGCCCGCCGTTCGATCTCGCCAAGGCGGCTCAACTCGGAGTCGTCGATGGCGACGACCAACTTGCCGCACACCTCATGCTTCACCCCGTACTCGCGGCAGAAGCGCAGCATTTCGTCTGCGCCGGTGGCGCAGAGCGCGGCATTCAGGGAGCCGGGCCGGTAGTAGAGGCCCCGGTGGATCACACCGCTGTTGTGGCCCGTCTGATGTACGCCGACCCGCACCTCCTTATCCAGGACCGTCACGCGGAGGCCGGGTTGGCGCTCGAGGAGTCGCCAGCCAACTGCGAGGCCGACGATCCCGGCACCAACGACGACCACGTGCTGCCTCGGTCGGGTGGCGCTGCTCAGCCTTCCCGGGTCAGTCGCCACTGCGACCGACCCGGAGGTCGCGGTCAGAGAGGTGCGGGAATGTCTCCCCCGTCTCCGTAAGGGTGCGGGTGACCTCGCGGCTTGCATAGACCCAGAAGATCCGCATTGGAGTGTCCCCGCGGTTGGCGAAGTAGTGGGGCACGTCACCCGGCACCCAGGTCACGTCCCCGGCGACCAGATCGGTCCGCTCGCCGTCGACATACACGGCCGCCTCGCCCTCAAGGATCATGACCGTCTCTTCAACGTTGTGGGCGTGAGGTGCGATCATGGTGCCGGGGATGAACAGCGTGGTGCCCGACGTGAGCTGCCCCGCCGCCGTATTCCACTTGCCGATGAGCGGGCGCGTGCGGATACCGCTCCCACGCTCGATCTCCGGAAGGTCGCTCGGATGCAGGATGATCGCTCCGTCTTGAACGTCGGTCATCTCAGGCCGTCTCGGTGCGCATTTCGCTAGGACCCTATCACTGCTCTGTGGAGGCGCACCGCGCGGCGCTTCGGTCGACCGTCGATTCGACGGCGAACGTGGGGTGGCCTATGGGGCTCGAACCCACAACCTTCGGAGCCACAATCCGATGCTGACTGCTTGGATTCGTGCTCAGAACCGGCTGATTCCCCCGATTTGACCCCTTATCTGACCCCTGAACGCGGCAAATCTGCGTAGGGTATGGCCCAGAGGACGCCCACGCTTCACTCGGCGGCGTCGATGCCGACTAGCACGAGAGCGCTCAGCATGGCGCGCTCCACGAGCGTCGGGGTGGAGAGGAATTCATCCTTCGTGTGGTACCCGCCGCCAACGGGGCCCAGCGCATCGATTACAGGCACACCCAGCGGGCTGAGGAAGCAACCGTCTGATCCCCCACCCGTCGCCGTATCGCTCAGCTGGATGCCTAACACGTCGGCGGCGGCATGGAATTGCGCGAGCAAGGCCGCCACCGAGGGCTGCGGCATCATCGGCGGTCGGTCGGAGATGATCTCGTAGCTGGACGACGCTCCATCCAGAACCGCATCACTGACGATCGACTCCACCGCCCGATGTGTGCGTTCGGCGGTCTCGGCATCAGGCAGTCTGGTGTCGACATCCAGCACAACCTCGTCGGGGACCACGTTGACGCGAGACCCGCCACGGATCACAGCGACCGTCACCGACAAGAAGTGATCGGGGTCGTTGAGGGCCTGCAGTCGCAGGATCTTGTGCGCGGCCTCCTCGATCGCGTTGACGCCCTTCCAGGGCTCGACCCCGGTGTGCGCTGACTTCCCCTGTACACGCACCCGGTACCTGCGCGCGCCACGCCGCTGCCGCACGATCGACCCGTCGGGCCGCCCGGGCTCATACACGAGCGCAAGGTCCGTCCCCGCTGCCGCAGCCTCGATGATCGGCCGTGACTCCACCGAGCCGGCTTCCTCGTCGGTGTTGAGCAGAACACGGACGTCAACGTTTGGGAGGCCGTCGCTCACGTCGAGCGCGGACGCCAGCGCAAGCCAGATCGCTGCTGCGCCGCCCTTGGCGTCGGCGACCCCAGCCCCGGTTGCGCGCTCGCCGCCTCGTTGAAACGGTCGCTCAGCCACGGTGCCCGAAGGGAAGACCGTGTCAAGGTGACCAACCAACAGGACACGCTTGGCTTCTTCGTGCTTAGGCCCGCTCACTCCATGCAGTACCGGCAACCCACCGCCGGTTCGCTCCATCCGGGTCGCTAGGCCGAGCCCATCGAGTGCGGCCCGCATCGGGTCGACTACCCTGTCCAGACCAGCGAGGTCGTCCGGGCTCGAATCGATGTTGACGAGCGTCTCCAGCAGCTCCCACGCCTCGCTCGCGCGCCGTTCCGCGGCAGCTTGAACGTGAGCCGCAAGGTCCTCGTTGATGTTCCAGCGCTGTGCCGCCTCGGCCCGTGATTCCATTGGATTCCCTCTTCCTATTCGACGAGCTGGAGGTCAGGTGGCAGCGTGGCTCGGTCCCCGACCAGCATGATCAGCGAGGCGAGGACAGCCACGGCAGCCAGGGCAATCCACGCGACCACGAAGGAGATGTTGGCTACGACGAGTCCGAAGGCCAGAGGCCCCACGCCTGCGCCTGCGTATACCCCGGCCTGCGTGTAACCGGTCGCAACCGCAGGTGCCGACGGGTTGCGGCGCACGACTGCCAGATTGAAGACGCCAGCCCACGCCCATCCAGCGCCAAAGGCCACCACGGCGCCAACGGCCACGAGAACCTGCACCCCTGTTGTAAGCAGTAACACGCCACCGGCGCCGACCACGAGCAACCCCGCAACCAGGCCGAGGCCGACCTGCACCCGGTCCGACAGCCAGCCCAAAAGGACGCGGCCTGCCAGTCCACTGAAGCTGGCGACGGCCAGCAGGACGCCCGCCTCACCCTCTTCGAATCCCTGCTGCACGGCATAGGTGGTGAGGAATCCGGCTACGGAGTTCGAGACTGCCACGCCGGCGCCCGCCCCCGCCGCAAGTAGGATGAGACCGCTCCGCCTCGTCTCTGGCTGCGCGCTGCGGCCGCTTCTCTGTAGACCTGAGCGGACTGCGTGGGTTCGGTGGGACCTGGGCACAAGCAGGGCGAATACCAGAGCCATGGCCGCGCCGGCAAGGTACGCGGATTGCCAACCGTAATTCAGGACCAGAAGGGGCACCGACAGGCCACCGAGCATGGATGCCGCGGGGACGCCCGCCTGCTTGATACCGAACAGCAGCCCCTGGCGGTGACGCGGAATCTCGGTCGCGATCGCGAGGTTCGCTGCCGGGTGCCCAGCCGACTTGGCCACACCACCAATCAAGAGCAGACCGAGCAGCGGCAGCCAGCTCTGTGCCAGGAATGCAATTCCTCCCATCGAAATGCCAGCTAGGACACCGGTCAGCCGCAGCCCAGCTGTCCAGCCATGCTCCTGCACGAGGCGGCCGAAGACGACCGAGCCAAGGAAGGAGATCGCCAGCGACGCGGCGATAGCCGCTCCAAGCTCAGCGGCACCGAACCCAAGCTCGCGCTGCAGCTGAACACCGACTGCGCCGGTCAGGAACGTCGGCAGCTGGGCGATGATCAGCGCGGTGACACTCAGCCCGGCGACGACCAGCGTCGGGATGCCGCCTGCAGGCACCTCGTCCGCTGTCCCGCCCCCACGGGCGCTCATCCTCTGAGGTAAGACGGATCTGTCGAGCCGCAAAGCTCGACGACGGCGCCAGCCACGACCTTGGTGCCCAGCGAAAGGTCCGGGAGGTATAGGTGCTCACCCTGCTCGGGCGACCAGCCGCGCTGGGCCCCCGACTGGTTGGTGCGCCCGCTCGGCCCAAATACGACGGTAGGTATGCCGTGCTCATTGAGCGACGAGGAGTCCATATAGGCGGTACGACGCCGGTAGACCGGCTCGTCACCGGTCACCGCCACGTAGTTGCGATGGATCGCCTGAACCACCGGCTCCTGGGCGGAAATTTCGGTGGGCTGGTGTGACACATAGAACTCTACCTCGACCTTGAGCGTGGGGTCGGCGGCCTCCAGCTCACGCACCAGCTCGTCAACCTCGCGCTTGACCGTGGTGGTGCGGGTACCGGGCGTGGTTCTGATGCAGAGGAAGAGGTTGCAGAACACCGGCGTGCGCGAGACGCGGTATGGCCAGCCACCCTCAATGGCCGTGATGTCGCACGCGGGTCGGATGCCGTCCAGCGCGTGCCGATCGCGGTACTCCTCGCGCCACGTCTGGATACGGTCCATGACCTTCTGCATCTGGTAGATGGCATTCACCGCGGTCTCGGCGTGCTGGGTGTGCGCCATCGTTCCCTTGGTGCCGAGGCGGACCCAGTTCACCCCCAGATTGCTGATGCCGATCGCGTTGGTGCTTGGCTCACCCAGGATGCACATGTCCGCGTCGAGACCATGCGCTAGGGCGTAGCCAGTCCCTGTGCCGAAGCCTTCGTACTCCGGGCCCTGGAACCGTCCAAACGGCGCGCGCTCAATCTCTCCCGCGACGCCGGCGAGTACGACGTCGCCGGCCAGCCGGAGGCCCGAGCGGACGATCGCAGCCATCACGCCGTAGTACGAGGCCAGGGCGTTCTTCATGTTGTGGACGCCGTTGCCATACAGCCAGTCGTCGCCCATGAAGACCGCCTTGTTCTTGTACCCAGCGCCGACCAGTTCGGGCTCCTCGCCGGTGTATGAGGTGTCGAGATGCCCGTTCAGCATCACCGTTGGACCGCCACCGCTGCCGTGTAGGGTGGCGATCACGTTGGCGCGATCCTCATCGAACACCTGCAGTCGGCTGTCGACCCCCAGCTCGAGCAGCCGCTGGTGCATGTAGGTCGCCGCCCCCAGCTCGTGGCCGGTCGGGCTGGGCACCTCGACCAGCCCGGCGAGGAACGAGACGATCTCGTCGTCGACCAGCTTCGACATCACCCCTTCTCGCGCGCTGGCCAGATCCGTCACAGTCATTTGTCGCTCTCCACTCTCTTCGCCAGCTGCCCCCAGCCGGGCTCTCCAACCAACGTTCTGTCGCGGTAGACGAAGCGCCCCCGGACCAGCGTGTGCACTGGCACTCCTCGCGCACGCTCGCCGTGATACGGCGTCCACCCGCACTTCGACAGCGCGTTCTCGTCGCGGAACTCGATCTCGGCCTCGGGGTCGACGACGACGATGTCCGCGTCCGCGCCCGGCTCGATCGTCCCCTTGCGCGGATAGAGGCCGAACACCCTGGCCGGGTTGTACGACGCGATGCGGACGGCCGCATCCAGATCGATCCTCCCCCGGCGCACTCCCTTGTCCAGCAGCTGGGTGAGGTAATCCTGCAGCTGCGGAACGGCGCTGGGCGCCTTCCACATGTCCTCCCAGCCGATCGCCTTCTCCTCGAGGGTGTGGGGGCCGTGGTCGGTCCCGAGCACATCGATGGTGCCGTCGCGTGATCCCGGACCAGAGCGCCTCCTTCACGTCGGGCGGCACCCATCGGCCGAGTGCCCGCGGACCCTTGCGTCTCGATCTGCTCCCAATCGCCCAGGAACAGCGCGAAACCGTTCACCTCGCTGGTGACCGGCCGGCCCGCCGCCTTTGCCTCGCGGACCATCTGCACGCTCTGTCGCGTCACCAGGTGGAGGACGTGGAGGCGGACGGCCGTCGCCTCCTGCAGCCAGAGCAGGTTGCTGATGGCCGTGTTCCAGACCAGGCCGTCGTACTCGCGTTGGGCGGCGGCGTAGGCGAGAGGCCCGTGCTCTCCCCGCGCCCAGTAGCGCTGCTCGAAGCGATCCATCAGCTCCTGGTTGTGTGGATGGACCATCACCGGCAGCCCGGTGCGCGCAACGTTCTCGAAGATCTCGAGCATCTCCCCGTCGTGCGTCACGCCCAATCCCGGCATGTGGGGATACGAACGCTTCGTGTCGACGACCTGGAAGACCTTGAAGCCAAGCGCCCCGGCCTCGGCCAGCTTGGGAACCTCCTCGGCCACCGTGGGAGCGGGGTTCACGTTGTAGTCGACGACCGCCTTCTGGCGGTAGAGATCCAGCATCGCCTCGGTAGCGCTCGAGGCTGTTGGCCGGCGGGTCGACGTTCGGCATGCCGACCGTGGTGGTTACCCCACCTGCCGCTGCCGCACGGGTGGCCGAGGTGATGTCCTCCTTGTGGGTGAAGCCAGGTTCGCGGTGGTGTGAGTGGCTGTCCACGAATCCCGGCAGCACCAGCTTGCCCCGCGCATCGATGACCTCCGAACCGTCCGGAGTCGAACCGCCTTGCTGCACGTCGACGATGCGCTCGTTCTCGATGACGACCGATGCGCCGTCGAGGATGCCGCTGGGAGTCCAGACCGTGCCGTTGGCGATCACCAGTCGCCCGTAGGGGCCATCGCTCATGACTGCGCCCCCATCACCGCCTCTGCGAAGAGGCTCATCTGCTCGTCGAGGTGGTCCTCGCTGAGGTAGATGAACTTCATCTCGATGTGCTCCACACCGGCGCTCTCGGTAGTCGGCGATCTGCTCAAGGATCTCCTCGGGCGAACCAAGCAGAGCCGATGCGATCGCCTCCTCATAGGTCTTGACCGTGAATCCCTTGGTGAAGGTGTCGAAGGTCGGGCGGCTGAAGCGACGAGCCTCCTCGGAGGTCGATGCAATGGCTGCGTAGCACTCCTTGGCGATCGTGAACGGTTCCTCGCCGCGATCCTTGGCGGCAAGCGCTTCGCGCAGGCGCGGCACGTTCTCGCGGTAGCCGTCGGCGGTCACCCACGTCGGGATCCACCCATTCGCGAAGTCCGTCATGATCCGCCAGGCCTTCTCGCCCCTTCCTGCCGAACCAGATCGGCAGCGGATCCTGGATGGGCTTCGGGTAGATCTCCGTCTCCGGCAGCTTCACGAACTCGCCTTCGAACGACGGTCGCCGTTCCTGCCAGATCTCGCGCATCAGCTTCACGTACTCGTAGGTGCGCTCGTACTTGTCATCCCGCGGGACACCCGACGACCTCAAAGTCGCGTCCGATGCGTTTGAGCGCCCCGACTCCAGCGCCCACCACGAGCCGTCCGTTGGACAGGGCGTCGATGCACGCGAGCTGCTTTGCCTGCACCACCGGGTTGCGGTACGGGGTGCAGAGGATGGCGCTGCCGATGGTGACCCGTTCGGTGATGCCAGCCAGAAATGCCAGATTGGTGATCGTCTCGAACATCACCGGCTCGCTCTCGTCGGTAACGAGATCGATCGCACCGCACGAGACGTGGCTACGATCCATCTCCTTGGTCCAGCCGATGAAGTCGTGGACCCAGACGGACGCGTAGCCAAGCTCCTCGGCACGCACCGCTGCGCGCCGGATGAAGTCCACGCTGGCCAGCGGCCCGGCAACCGGCAGGCGCACCCCAAAGTTCATCGTCACGCGTTCCTCCTCAGACGCTCTGGTTCATCGTTGTGTTGCTGATAGAACACTGTTTCATGCAGATGCTGTGGAAAGGCCCCTGGGTGAAGCGCGCTCATCAGGACTGCTGCTCTTCCGGGGTGGCGAATCGGCCAGAAAGGAGGCGGCGCTCCACCCACTCGAAAAAGGTCATGAGCAGGACGGCCGTACCGACAATGAGGATGATGAGCGCATCCAGCCGGTCGAACTGGAATCGGCTGCCGAACAGGATGAGCAGGCCCGCCGAGTCCGACCACGCTGACCAGCATCTCCCCGAAGATCGCCCCGTTGACGCTGCGTCCGATGCCCATCCGCAGTCCGGTGAGCATCAGCGGTAACGCGCCCGGCACGATCACGCGCCTCAGCACGAGGTGCTCGGGAACGGAGAACGAGCGAGCCATCTCGATCAGCTGCCCATCCACCTCCTTTACGCCGGAGTAAGTGTTGATGGTGATCACGAAGAAGCAGAACAGGACGACAGCGGCGATGATCGACTCGCCGCCCGTCCCGAATAGCAGCACCAGCACCGGCACGATTGCCGAGACGGGAGCGCTCATCAGCACGTCGACGTAGATACCAAGGACTTCGTCCACGATGCGGTAGCGGGCCATGAGGACCCCGAGACCAACGCCGGCCACAATCGAGATGCCCAGGCCGATGAGCAGCGAGACGATTGTGCCGCCCGCATGCTTTGCGATATCGCCCGAGACGATGAGTTGCCAGGCGGCGGCCAGCACCTCGCTGAGCGGCGGCAGCACGAACACGAGGTCCAGCCTGCCAACAATCTCCCACAGAACGAGCAGCGGGACGAGGGTGAGTACGCCTGGCATGTGCCGGTAGAGCCACCAGATGGGACGGAGCAGAGGCTCACGCCAATGCCTCCTGGTCGGGATGCACCACCGCTCGCAGGACGTGCCGCATGTGCGCAACGAGCTCGTTGAATTCCGGCGTGTCCCGCACGTCGGCGACTCGGTCGCGGTCGATCGTCACGTCGACGACCTCGACCACCTGCCCGGGACGAGGACTCATAATCACCACGCGATCCGAGAGGTAGACGGCTTCGTCGATGGCGTGGGTGACGAATACCACCGTCTTCCGGTCGCGCGACCAGATATTCAGCAGCTCGTCCTGCAGGAATGTCCGTGTCAGCGCGTCGAGCGCACCAAACGGCTCGTCCATCAGCAGGATGCGCGGATCGACTGCAAGCGCGCGTGCCAAGCCAACCCGCTGCTGCATGCCTCCCGAGAGCGTCCGCGGGTAGTGGTCGCGAAAGTCGGCGAGGCCGACGCGCTCCAGCGCTGCACTGGCCTGCTCACGTCGCTCATCGGCTTCCGACGCCGCGAGCTTCAAGCGGGAACGCCACGTTGTCGAGGACGGTGGCCCACGGAAGCAGGGCGAAGTTCTGGAAGACCACGGCGCGATCCGGCCCAGGGCCGCTGACTGTCTCACCGTCGATCGTGATACTCCCTCCGTCGTACGGCGTCAGGCCATCCAGAATCCGCAGCAGAGTGCTCTTCCCGCAGCCCGACGGTCCGAGGATGCTGAGGAACTCCCGGTCCCGGACGTCGAAGCTCACCTTGTCCAGAACGTGGAGGGGTGTGCCGCTGTGCGTCCGGTAGTGCTTTTCGACCTGATCGATGTTGATGAGCGGCGGTCCTACGGTCATGTTCGCTCTCCCTTCCACGTCGTCATGCGTCGCTCTAGCCACTTCACGATCAGGAGAATCGCGACGCCGATGGCCAGGATCACAATCACCACGGCGAACATGTCTGCTGCCTGGAAGCGACCGCGATACACATTGATGAGCCGGCCGAGGCCGACCGACACGATGATCAGCTCCGACACCACCATCCCGACCACCGCTCGGCCAGCACCAAGGCGAACGCCGGCCATGATCGCCGGAACCGCTCCGGGAAACCTCACGCGCTGGAAAGTCATACGCTCACCCACGCCGAATGACCGTGGCCATCTGCAGCAGGTCGTGATCGACACTCCGGACCCCAGTCCGCGTGTTCAGGGCGATCACAGCCACCGAGAAGAGGAATACGAGGGCGATGCGCGATGGCAGGCCGATGCCGAAGATGCCTATGAGCAGGGGCACGAGCGGGGCAAGGGGAGCCGTCATCAGGATGCGGAGATAGACGGCGCTCAGCCGGTCAACCGACTCGAAGCGCGCCGTCAGGAGCCCAGTGCCAATGCCGACGATCAGCGCGAGGCCAAATCCGAGGACGAATGACTCCAAGGTCACCGCAGCCGAAGTCCACAGCTCTGGATCGCCAAGCAGTCTCGATGAGCGCCTCGACTACTGCCGAGAACGGCGGGAAGGTGAACTGCGTTCCGAAGGTGCGACCTGCCCATTCCCATAGCCCGAGGATCAGCGCGAGGAGCCCCACGCGCAGGCCAAGCACAAGCAGGCGGCGCGGCCAGGTCCTCGGCTTGGCGCGGAAGACCACCGGTCCTCCGCCAGCCGGCCTAACGCTCATGCTGATCATCGCCACCCGCGCGTAAGAGCCTCCAGACGCGCTCTGGCGTCATCGGTAGCTCGACCTCGTCCTGCCACACTCCAGCTGGCGCGGGCGATCGCCGACATGACGGCACCACCTATCGGATTCAGCGACCCTTCTCCCCCGCCTTTCGCGCCATAGGGACCAACCCCGTCCTGCCGCTGGGCGAGACGCGTATCGATGCGAAGCGGCATGTCGGTTGAGCGCGGGACCCGGTAGTCCACCAGGTTGGGATTGGTGAGCTGGCCACCGTCGTACTCCAGCCGCTCGGACAGGGCAGCGCCCAGGCCTTGCGTCGCGGCTCCGAGATCCTGACCCTCCATGGCCGCGGGGTTGATCGCGAAGCCGACGTCGCCCACGGTCGCAAGCGTTCGACTCGGATCTGCCCCGTCTCCTCGTCGATGAGCAGGCCCGACCCCGGCCATGCCGATCTCCCAGAACGGAGGCATCGGCTGCGTGGCCCCTCCGGCCTGACCACGCCGATCCCGATAGCCTCGCCGCCATCGATCCCGAACCAGGCTCGCACGACGTCGCCGTATTCGGCGTGTTGGCCGCCTGGTCCGTGAACGCGTCCCGTTCGCCGCACGCACCTCGCTTCGGACGTCGCAGGACCATGCCTCGGCCGCCATGCGCTCCAATCGGCTAAGCGCTGCACGAGCCGCTCGCTGCATCGCCAGACCCACGAGCGTCGTGGTGCGACTGCCATTGGTCGTCCGCTCGAAGGGCGTGGCGGTCGTGTTGGATTGGGCGATGGAGATCCGTTCCATCGGCACGTCGAGCTCCTCGGCCACGATCTGGCTCAAGACCGTCGCGCTGCCCTGGCCGATCTCGACTGCCCCACTGCTGACCAGCACCGATCCGTCGGGGCCGACGCGGACCATGGCGGTCGAGGCCGGAAACGCGCCGGCATCGGATGCCGAGCACCCGAAGCCCACGGCATACCGCTCACCCGGCACCGACGTCTGGCGGCGCTTCCCCGAGCGCATCCAGCAGCAGGTCGAGATCGGCGCCGCAGCTCGGCATCCAGCGGTCGCCGCTTCGGCAGGAGCTCCTCGCCCTTGGCGGCCAGGTTGCGACGCCGCAGTTCAGCGGGATCGATGCCAACTCATGCGCCGCGCGATCGATGTTGTACTCCCCCGCCAGGTTGCCCTGGGGCGCCCCGAAGCCGCGATAGGAGCTGGCGGGAACGGTGTTCGTGTAGAGCAGTCGTGCCGTCGATCCGCAGGTTCGGGATGCGATACGGCCCGAAGCAGCGGTGGACGGCCTTGTCCAAGATCGATGGGCTGGAGTCGGCGTAGGCGCCGGTGTTGAAGTCGACCCTGAAATCGCGCGCGAGAATCGAGCCCTCGCCGCCAAATCCGCTGTTGACAACGACCCTGGCCGAATCCGCCCTGGTGGTCAGCATCGCCTCCTCGACCGAAAGGCCGACCCGCACCGGTCGGCCGGACAGGTGCGCCGCCACGGCGGCCAGCGGCTCCACCTTTGTCCACGATTTCGAGCCGTACCCGCCACCCACGTAGGGCGACTCGAGCTGGATCTTGCTATGGGGCAGCCGGAAGATGCGCGCCAGCTCCGCTCGGACCATGAACGGGTGCTGGGTGGAGGAGACCACATGCAGCTGATCACCGCGATACTCCGCCACTGCCGTGTATGGCTCCATCGCGTAGGCGTACAGCATCGGGTAGGTCCCCGTGGTGCGCACCGTCAGGTCCGAGCCTGCCAGCGCTTGATCGACGTCGCCCCATTCGAGGTGCGCCTCGTGTGCCACGTTGCTGCCCAGGTGGTCGTCCGGAACCGTCTCCCAGGCAACGCCCGTCCCGCGCCGGTATCGTGATTCGTGCACGAGCGGAGCGTCCAGCGCGCAGGGCATCGTCGATCGAGATGACCGGCTCAGTTCGTCATACTCGACGCGCACCTTTGCGGCAGCGGCGCTGGGCAAGCAGTCTGCTTGTCGCCACCACGAGGGCAACAGGCTCACCCATGAAGCGGACCTTCCCAATGGCGAGCACCGGGTGGTCGCGGATGATGTGTCCGTAGTACGGATCGAGCTTCCGAAGATCGTCTGCCGTGAAGACACCGACAACACCGGGCGCTGCCGCAGCCGACGACGTCTCGACACCAAGCAGGGTCGCGTGCGCGCGCTCGGAACGAACGATGGCCGCGTGGAGCATTCCAGGGCGGATGACGTCGACCGCATAGATGGCCTCGCCCGTGACCTTGGCGCGCGCATCCACTCTCGGCACGGACTGCCCGACGTACTTACTCATCGTCGGACTCCGTCGGCTGACCCGCCGCACGCAACACAGCATTCACGATGGGGCGGTAGCCGGAGCAGCGGCAGATGTTGCCCTCCAGGTGCTCTTTCACCTGCTCGTGCGTCGGCGTGGGATTCTCCTCCAGCAGGGCCGTAGCCATCATCAGGAACCCGGGCGTGCAGAACCCGCACTGCAGTGCGAACTCATCAATGAAAGCCTGCTGCAGGAGGGCAAGCGAGCCATCGGCATTGACGCAGACCCTCGACCGTCCGGATCTCACGCCCAGCCGCATCCACCGCGAGATAGGTGCAGGCCGACACCGGGTGGCCGTCCACAAGCACCGTGCATGCGCCACACACCTGGGTATCACAGCTGACCTTGGTGCCGCCCAGGCCAAGGTGCTCGCGTAGCAGCTCGGCGAGCATGGTGGGAAGGGGAACCTCCGCCGAAGCGGTCCGACCGTTGAGGGAGACCTCCACCAGCCGCGTCTCGTAACCGTCGGTCATGACAGTTCGCCCTGTGCGGATGCGAGCAGCCGGTCGACCAGCACGCGGACCAGGTGGCGCTTGTAGTCGGCGCTCCCCGCTGAATCCTCGATCGGCTCAACCGAGTTTGTGATCTCGGCTACATCGATGTCGGCGTGAGAGGCCGCATCTCGCCACACCGGCAGATAGCCTGCCGCGCCGACCGCCAGTCGCCAGCCAGATCGGCGTCCGACAAGCGCGACGCCGACCGTCGGCCGCTCCATCAGGCGGACCCGCTCGTATGCCTGGTAGACGATATCCTCGCCACCGATCTGGACCTCGGTCAGCAGTTCGTCCTCGGCGCGTTCTGTTGTGAACGGACCGCTGATGAACTGTTCCATGGACATCTCGCGCGTGCCCTTTCGGTTGCGTAAGCGCAGGGTTGCGCCATAAGCAAGCAAGGCCGGGATGAGATCCGAGCGAGGCTCGGCGAAGCACAGGTTGCCGCCGACGGTGCCCTGCCATCGCACACGCGGATTGCCGATGCCTGCGGCGACCTTGGCGAGCATGGGCAGACGCGCCTGCAACTCATGGGCGGCTGCCACCTCGGCGTGTGGCGTCGCCGATCCGATGACCCAGCTCGCGCCGTCAGCTCGGATCCCTCGCAGTTCCGCAAGGCCCTTCAAGTCCACGATGTGGTCCGGGGCCAGCAGGCCAACCTTCATGGCCGCCAGCAGTTCGGTTCCTCCGGCATAGACCGTTGCACCGTCAGCCAGGGCAGCCAAGGCATGCTCGAGGCTGGCGGCGCGCTCGTGCTTGAATGGATGAATCACGTCAGCTCTCGCTGTGCGCTGGACGTGAACTCCTCCAGGATCGCATCCGCTTTGCGTCGAATCATTGGCGCGCCAAGGGTCGCAACCCGCCCCTCGACCGAGTAGGTGCCGTCGATGCGAACGACCGTCTTCTCCGCGTCCGACTCGACGTGCATCCCGGCCGTGACCGATAGGCGGGAGCCGACATGCCGATCCTCGCCGGTGGCGACGAAGCGGATCCGGTGCGGTGGCTCAGATTCGGTCACTCGGACGTCGAGGTCCGCCCGGAGCCGAAACGGCCCAAGGCGATCCTCTAGCGTGGCCTCGTAGGCTTCGAGCGGGCTGAGGGTCTTGACTTGCCCGACGATGCCGACCCACTGCGCCATCCGATCCACGTCGGTGAGGATCGCCCAGCATGCGTCGGCCGGGCGCGTGGTCTCGATGTGGCGCTCGAACGATCCGCTGGTCATGCGTGCACAGCTCCCCGCGTCGCTAGGTGGTTATCGACGATGCGATCCGTGGGCGGGGATACCGATCCCCGCCCACGCGAGGCGGCCAGCGGAGGTCAGCCGCCCAGATCCTGGAGAGCAGCCTCCAGCGCACTCGTATCCGTGTACGCATCCGCCTCAGAGGGCGCATCGGCGTCCAGGGTGCCGAGATCGATGTTGGTCTGCACGGCTTCGCCGAAGTTGGAGAGCAATGCCTGACCACCGTCAGTGACCCACAGGCCACGATCGACGTACTCGGTGACGAGCGCGTCAAGGTAATCGGCGTCCTCGTCCGGGAACATGCTGACCAGCTCATCGGTCGTCCCACTCGGGTCGTCGGACATCTGTCGGGCGGTCTCGATGAAGTGCTCGAGCAGGCACTGCGCCAGCTCGGGATTCGAGTCCAGCCATTCGGTCCCCGCCACCAGAGACTGTGAGGCAAACGGGACGTCGCCGTAGTCGAGCAGGACGTGGAACCGCTCTGGATCGCTCCGCTCGAGGCGGATGGCGTCGGACAGGAAGAGCGGCGTCGCATCAACCTGATCCTGCGTCATCGCCTGAGCGCGATTTGGCGAGCCCGGGATGATGACGAACTCGGCATCGACACCAGCGTCGTCCAGTGTGCCGCGCACCAGCGGAGTCCCCGTGGATGTCTCCGAGTGGATGGCAATGGTCTTGCCCTCCAGATCGGCCGGCTCCTGGATGTCCTGGGTTGCCACCAGTGTCCAGTCGTTGCCAATGGTGACCCCGAAGATCTGCAGGTCGGCGCCACCGGAGATGGTGATCATCGGACCATTTACGCCGATCGCCAGCACGTCTACTTCACTTTGCAGCAAGGCTTGCATGGCGAGTTCTGACTGCTGGAAGAAGGTCGCCTCCATCGGGATATTGTCGGAGGTGTCGATGGCGATCAGCGATGGCGCGTACGCCGGCTGAGTCACCGAAGCGAATCCGATGGTGACCGTCTGGTCCGTGGTGAAGTCCTGGCAGGCCGACGTGGCGGCCTCGGACGCGGACGCCATGGGCTCCTCGCTCGCCGCGCTTGCGGCAGCCGAAGGCGCTCCCTCGCTGGGTGCCGTGCTTGGGCTTGCACCCGACGAGCATGCGGACGCAACCACCGCAATTCCGGCAAGCATCGCCGCGGTCCGTGTGCTTCTTAACCGCATCTAACTCCTCCACTGTTTCGCTGGTGAACCGTCGTTTCAGTGTTGTATCATCTCATGCCAACGCAAGCCCCATTTGGGGCATACAGTCGGAGGGATGCATCAATTGGTTGACCGCAGGGCGGCATACGCGGCTCCCGCGGCGGCCTGCGCCGCAGAAGTTCTGACGGCCCTGAGGCGCGGCGACGGCACGCAGAGCCTCGCGGAACTCGAGCGCAGCATGACGAGATCGAAGTCGCTGATTTTCCGCGTCCTCCGCGAGCTGGAGTCGCACGAGCTCGTCGTGCGGGACGCCTCAGGCCGCTACCGCCTGGGGATCGAGGCATTCGAGTTGGGCGCGGCCTATCTGACGCACACGAGCTACACCGATCTGGTGCGTCAGACGCTCGCACAGCTGGCGATAGAGACTGGAGACACGGTCAACCTTGGGGTGCTGCGTGACGCCGATGTGCTCTACGTCATGAAGTTCCCCGGCGCATCCGCCTATGTGACCATTTCGCGCGTCGGCGGTCGGGTCCCCGCCAACTGCGTCGCGATCGGCAAGGCGCTCTTGGCGCGGCTCTCCGAATCAGAGGTGCGGACCCGGATCCACGAACCGCTGCCAAAGATGACAGAACGTTCGGTCGACCGCGTTGACGACCTCGTGACGGAGCTGGAGCGGGTTCGCCAGGCGGGCTATGCCCTCGACCGTGAGCAGGCGGCGCTTGGTCGCTGCGCGATGGCGGTGGCCGTGGATTGGGGCTCAGGCGGCGAGCCGGCGGCCATCAGCGTATCGACCGACGCCTCCTCATTCGACCGACGCCTCGACCAATTGGTGCAGGGTCTAATGCACGCTCGCGAAGTCTTGGAGCGGGACTGGCGCGCTCGGATGGCAATGGCCCAGGACGGGACAGGAGGGTCAGCCCTGTCCGAGGAGGTCTTGACGCCACCTATGGACCGCAGCTAGAACGCCATCTCGCGTCGTCGCTCGTCGCTCCTTTCGCCAGTGCTCGCGGCTACCTTGCGATCGCAGACCTCGCGCGTGGCGGTCACCGGATCTTCATCGTCAACGCCGTCGAAGGTGGATCGGTGTCGCCCATCGGCGGACGACTGATAGGTCCGCGCCAGGAAAACTCGACATCCCCCCTTGTGCGGCATCACCCCGATTTGGGGCTGGCAGAACCGAAAGCACGAGCACGGCGACGGACGGCCGTTTCCGTTCACGGGGCATCGCCCTCGCGGAGAAGGCGTCCGCCGCCGGCGCACCGTCGGGGGGACGCAACTCTAACAAATCCACAGAGAGAGAGAGGGAGAGAGGACCACGACGGTCGCGGCGGACAGCCGCCCGTGTGCGTCAATGTTGCAGAAGCGCTTCTTGATCACTCTTTCCTGCGCGCTATGCCCGCAAACTTGTTCGCATACGGCGCGGCAGGAGACGTGGCCAGAAAGGCAGGGGCAGGACAACTTCATCCAGACATGAGCGTGAAACTGGGGTGGCCTATGGGGCTCGAACCCACAACCTTCGGAGCCACAATCCGATGCTCTGCCAAATTGAGCTAAGGCCACCACGAACCGCGCGTGGTCACAGCGCGGGCCGACGGATTCTCCCACGCCCTCCAGCGAGCGTCAAAGCCGACTCGCGACGCCGCCGGGACAGGTGCAGCCCGGTGTGAGGGCATCGGGCTCGGCGCTGCCATATGCGTCCGGACGGGGTACAACGACCACGACCTCCCCGCAGCACCCGTGGACGCGGGTGGCGCGGGGATTCGGAGGTCGGGGCTTCCCCCATTCATGCGCCGGGGCGGGCAGAACGGGCAGGGCCTCCCCGGTAGACCCGCCGCGCGGGTGAAGGGGCGAAGGATTCAGCAGACGCCACCCGCGCATGCCAGGAGAACCCAGGGGGGCCGATCCCTCCCGGCGTCGGTCAACGCGTAGACTCTTGGCATGGCCCTCATCCAGCTCACCGAGACCCCGACGCTTGACGCACCCGTCATCGTGGCGGCCTTCGACGGCTGGGTCGACGGCGGACGCGCCGGCACCATGGCCGCCGAGCAGCTGGCCGAGGGCGGCCGTGTCATCGCCACCTTCGACAGCGACGCGCTGTTCGACTACCGCGCTCGACGGCCGGCGCTCGACATCGTGGATGGACGGCCAATCGATCTCGACTGGTCGGAACTGGAGCTGACCGCCACGCGCCTCGGCGAACGGGACCTCCTGGTTCTGACCGGCCCCGAGCCCGATTTTCGCTGGCACCAGCTCACCGCGGAGATCGTGGAGCTGGCCGGCCAGCTGAAGGTCACCAGCTGGGTCAGCCTGGGCGCCATCCCGGCCACGGTGGCGCACACCAGGCCGGTGCCGGTGCTGGGCACGGCGTCGATCGACGGCCTGCTGCCAAAGGATGTCAATCGCGGTCCGGCCGGCCACCTGCGCGTGCCGGCGGCGCTGCTCTCCGTGCTGGAGCTAGCCGTCGCGCGCAGCGCCATCCCCGCCATCGGCTTCTTCGCCCAGGTGCCGCACTACGCCAGCGGCGCATTCCCGAACGGCGCGATCGAGCTCATCAAGCACGTGGGGCGCTACCTGGACGTGGACCCGCCCCTCGGCGACCTCGCGGTCAAGGCGCTCGAGACGCGCGCCCTGCTGGACGCCGCGGTCGCCGGCGAGGAGCGCACCCGCGAGTACGTCGAACGCCTGGAGCGCATGGCGGACGAGGCGAAGCTGCCCGAGGGCGACGAGCTGATCGCCGACATCGAGCGCTTCCTGCGCGATCGGGGCCCGGACGACGATGAAGGCGGCCCGGGCGGGGGCCGCCCGAACTAGGTCAGTCCCGGTTCCCGCTGACCGCACGGATGACGATCAGCACCAGGGCCGATCCCAGCACCGCGATCAGGAGCGCGCCCAGGAAGCCGGTCGCCGGGTCCTGGTCGAGCACGTTCACCCAGAGCCAGCCCCCCAGCAGCCCCCCGAGGACGCCGATCAGCGTCGTGCCCAGGCAGCCGAAGCGCTCGCGACCCGGCACGAACCAGCCGGCGATGGCTCCCGCCAGCAGGCCGATGATGATCCAGGTCAGCCAATTGAGTCCCTCGGGCATGTCGGTCTGTCTCCTCCTTCAGCTGGTTGGCGTGGTTGGCGCCGTGAAGTCCACCACGATGGCCCCCTGCCGCACCTCGGTAGGAAATACCTGCAAGGGCGGGACCGATGCGTCGATCGGGAAGCCCTGGTAGGTCCAGGTCACGCCCGCGCAATCGACCAGCCGATCCGCCGCGAGCGACAGCGGGCAGTCGTTGGCCGGGCTCCAGGCGTCGACGACCGAGTACCCCTCTCGCCCGGGAACCGCGGCCACCACCACCGTCAGGCCCACCCGGTCGTCCTCCACCTGCTCCCCCGGCAGGTCGTGGGAATCGTTGAGCACGATCTCGATGCGCTGCGGGCCGTTGTCGATCTCGGACGCCGACACCAGTGGGTAGTTGGCGTCATCGCGCGCGCTCGAGAAGGTGAAGATGAACGGGCGGACCAGGAGCATGACGAGCAGCAGCACGGCGAGGCCGGCAAGGGCCACCAGGACGTAGCGCACGACCGGAACGGGCATCGGCTCAGACGGTAGCAGGCGGCGCCGGTGGGGTGAGCTCGATCAGCATCGCGCCCGTCACGTTCACGAGCAGCGTGTCCTGGTGCCGCACCGTCCTGCCGTCGATCCCGCGGCGCACCAGGGCGGTGTGGCCGTGCAGCCAGAGCGGCGGCCGCAACCGGTCCATCAGCCAGCGGAACGAGGTGAAGCCGCGGTGCGCGGAATCCGGTGCGTCGTTGAGGCCCCGGGGAGCCGCATGCGTCATCACCACCAACGGGCGCTGGAACGCCGCCCTCGGCCAGGCCCACGCCACCCGCCACAACATCCCGGCTCCGGACACCTGCTGCTCGACGCCGGGGCGCCCGTGCGGCGCGTAGTTGGGCGACCCGGAGAAAGGAAGGAACCGCAGGCCATCTTCCCGGTGCACGCGCCCGTCCTGCAGCGGGTCCGGCAGCAGGTGCCGCTCCGCCTGCCACCCGCGCCCGACGTCGTGGTTGCCCCGCACGTAGAGGAGCGGCGCGGCGAAGGCATCGGCCAGGAAGCCCAGGTTCGAGGGCTCAAGGTCGCCACAGCCGATGACGACGTCGACCGGCGCCAGGACCTCGCGCGTCGCTTCCGAGACCAGGCTCTGGTCGGCCTCGTCAGAGACCGCCAGCAGGCGGATCGGCCGGCCGCCTCGACCCCGGAAGGCATCGGCGTCTGGCCAGGGCAGGGTCAGGAAGTCGGTCACCGCTCATCGCTCGCCTGCCCGGTCTCGGCATCGGCGAACTCGCCCCCGATGGTCAGGTCCTCGCGCCGCAGCTCGTCCACGTTCGAGCGATGCTCGGCGGTCCGCGACTGGCGTCCCGCCGCCGCCTGGCGCACCTCGTCGGAGCCGACGAGCGCCGAGGCAACGCCCTCGTGCGTCTGCCGATCCTCCGGCCCGGACCGCTCCCCCGCCATGACCAGCTCCGTCACGTCGGCGTCGATCGCGACCGCGCCAACGGCACGAGCGGCGGCAACCCGGTTGTGGCCGTCGGCCACGTAGTACTCGTCGCCGACCTTGACGAGGTCGATGGCCGGCATGACCGCGAGGTCCTGCACGCCCTGCTGGATCCGCCGCCAGCGCTGGCTCCAGTTCTTGCCACGGAGGTAGGGCAGCGGCAGGAAGTCATCGGTGTTCTGGGATGGATGGCGGATCGTCCCCACGATCTCATCGATCGGCACGATCACCAGCCCGCGAGGGCGTCGCTGGGCCGTGCCGGCCCTCGGATGCCGATCGTAGAGCGACGGCAGCGGTTCCCGACGCGCCATCCCCGGGATTCGATCCAGGATCGGCCGATGGGGTGGCATGCGCTCCACCTTTTGTTGACGTTGAGGGTTACCGACTTGCGACGTGGTCTATGATGACAGCCTCGCGGTGCTCCGCCCATCCGAGCCGGGAAGCACCCCTCCTGGAGGACGATGCTGCATGGCAACCGTGACCTTTGACCACGTGTTCAAGCGCTACAGCGCCGACGTGGTCGCCGTGAACGACCTCAACCTGGAGGTCGCGGACGGGGAGTTCCTCGTCCTGGTCGGGCCCTCCGGCTGCGGCAAGACGACCGCGCTGCGCTGCGTGGCCGGGCTCGAGACGATCAGCGATGGCAAGCTCCTCATCGGCGACCGGGTCGTGAACGACGTGGCTCCCAAGGATCGCGACATCGCCATGGTCTTCCAGAGCTACGCGCTGTATCCGCACATGTCGGTGTACGACAACCTCGCGTTCGGCCTGAAGCTGCGCAAGACGCCAAAGGACGAGATCGATCGGCGGGTCAAGGAGGGCGCAGGCATCCTCGGGCTCGATCGCTTCCTCGACCGCAAGCCGAAGGCCCTCTCCGGCGGCCAGAGGCAGCGCGTGGCCCTGGGACGCGCCATCGTACGAGAGCCAGCCGTGTTCCTCATGGACGAGCCGCTCTCGAACCTGGATGCCAAGCTGCGCGTGCAGACGCGCGCCGAGATCGCGCGGCTCCACCAGCGCCTGGGGACGACGACCGTCTACGTCACCCACGACCAGGTCGAGGCGATGACCATGGGCGATCGGATCGCGGTCATGCGCGACGGCATCCTGCAGCAGGTCGGCACCCCGCAGGAGCTGTACGACCATCCAGACAACGTCTTCGTGGCGGGCTTCATCGGCTCGCCGGCAATGAACTTCGCCACCACCCGCACAGAGGGTGATGACCTCATGCTCGGGAGCGCCAAGCTGGCGCTCTCCGGTGCAGCCGCAAAAGCGGCACGCGAGCGGCCCAAGGGCAGCGACCTGCTCATCGGTTTCCGGCCGGAGCATCTCGACGTTGTCGACGGGCAGCGCGAAACGGTACGCATCCCGGCGCGCGTGGACGTGGTGGAGTACCTGGGCAACGACGAGCTGATCCACGCCCAGGCAGAGGGCAACGAGATCGTGGCCCTCATCCCGTCCGAGCGAAAGGTCCGGGCGGGCGACCAGATCGAGCTGGGAGTTCCGCTCGAGAAGCTGCACGTCTTCGACCCGGAGACGGAGAAGTCGCTGGTTGCCTAGCCAACTGGCACCTCGACAGACACGGAGGTTGGAAAACGAAACAGAGCCGGCACGCGGGCGCCCGAGTACGGCCGCGAATGCAGGGAAGCGACATGACGCGCGGGTTCCGCGTGACGGTCGCCAGACTTGTCTTGGAGGAGCATCGATGACCCGAAGCCTGCGATTCCTGGCCACGCTGGCCGTGGCCGCCCTCATCCTGGCGGCCTGCTCCAGCAGCAGTGACAACGGGGGCACGTCCTACGTTGCCGGTGGGCCGGACAATGCACTGAACACCAACTTCGGCAATGGTGGCGACTGCCTCTTTGCCGATCCGCCTGGCTGCTTCCTGCACCACCAGGCCAGCTTCATCACCGGCTTCTTCGAGGACAACTTCCCCGATGTGGCGGTGGCGGGCGAGACGTACGACTTCTTCCCCATGCCGGCCATTAACTTCTCCGCGGTCGAGACCGCTGGCGACCTGTTCGGCATGTTCACCGACACGCCGCAGGCCGCATCGCTCATGCGCTATCTCGTCAGTGCCGAGGCCCAGGCCATCTGGCCCGGCATCGGCGGCGCGCTGACCGCCAACTCGGCGGTCCCCCTGGACGTATACCCGGATGACACCTCCCGACGTTTGGCCCAGACGATGATCGACGCGGATACCGTTCGCTTCGATGCTTCGGACAAGATGCCGGCCGAGATGGAGGCCGCCTTCCGCAAGGCGATCCTCGACTACGTCCAGGACCCGGGGAACCTTGACAGCATCCTGGAGGAGGCCGAATCGGTGCGCCAGACGGCGTACGGCGAGGCCGCCACGGCAAATCCGCCGATGGCCAGCGCGCCTCCGGCGGATGACGCCAACCTGGGTGGATCGGTCAACATCCTGGCGGTCTGGGCCGATGCGGAGCAGGACGCCTTCATGCAGATGATCCAGCCGTGGGTCGACCGCACCGGCGTCGAGGTCCAGTACGAGTCCACGCGTGACATCAACGCCACGCTGACGACCCGCATCGAGGGCGGCAACCCGCCGGACGTGGCCGGCCTGCCCGGCCCCGGCGCGATGGTGACCTTCGCCCAAAGCGGCGATCTCTACTCCCTCGAGAACGTGCTCGACCAGGAGACGCTGAGCCAGTACAACGAGGGCTGGATCGCCGACGGCAGCGTGGACGGGCACCTGGTGGGCATCTTCATCAAGGCGTCCGCCAAGGGCTTCATCTGGTACAACCCGAAGGCGTTCAGTGACGCCGGCTACGAGGTGCCGAGCGATTGGGACGGCCTCAACGCGCTGGTCGAGAAGATCCACGATGACGGCACGTCACCGTGGGGCATCGGCCTCAACAGCGGCGCTGGCTCCGAGGGTTGGCCAGGGACGGACTGGATCGAGGACTTCGTCCTTCGCCAGTCTGGTCCCGACGTCTACGACGCCTGGTGGCAGGGCCAGCAGGACTGGACCTCGGACGAGATCAAGAACGCATTCGAGGCCTTCGGCAAGTGGGCCGCGAATGCCGGCTCATAGGGCCGCGTGACCTGACGGACGCAGGCCGGCTCCGGCCGGCCTGCGTCCCACTTCTCAACCACTGAGGCGCCCGGGGAACAGCAGGAGGAGGACCAGTGAATTTCGGGACGTTGGGCATGGCCATCGTGGTGGTCATCGGCGTGCCCGCGGTCACCGCAGGCTACGCCCTGTTGACCGAGCGCCTGTTGACCTTGCTGCCGGAACGCCGCAGGCCCACCTACCGGCCGTGGCTGTGGCTGGCGCCAGCCTTCGCGTTCCTTATCGCGTACCTGATCTACCCCACCGTCTCGACCTTCTTCTTGAGCCTGCAAAACGCCAACTCCAGCCAGTTCGTGGGGTTTGACAACTACGCCGAGCTGGTGGGGAATGGGTCGTTCTGGCAGACCATCCTGAACACCGTCCTGTGGATCGTGTTCTTCGCGGGCGTCGCGGTGCTGATGGCCCTGCTCATCGCCGTCATCTCCGACCGAGTTCGCTACGAGACGGTGGTCAAGGCCTTTGTCTTCCTGCCGCTGGCCGTCAGTTTCGTGGCCGCGGGCGTCATCTGGAATTTCATGTACGACTTCAACCCGGCTCGCGGCACGGTGAACGCGGCGGTTGATCTCGTCGGCCTGCAGCCGCAGTCATGGCTGACCGTCTGGCCACGCAACACCTTCATGCTGATCATCGTGGGCATCTGGATGTACGTCGGCTTCGCGACGGTCATCCTCTCGGCAGGCCTGAAGGGCATTTCCTCCGAGCTCCTCGAGGCGGCGCGGATGGACGGCGCCAACGAGTTCCAGGTCTTCTTCCGAATCATCCTCCCGCTGCTCGCTCCGACGATCTCCGTGGTGGCGACCACCATCGTCATCACCGCGCTGAAGACGTTCGACATCGTGTACGTCATGACCAACGGGCAGTACGGCACGGAGGTCATCGGGACCCTCTTCTACCACGCGCGCTTCACCAACCACGATGCCGGGACGGCGGCCGCGGTCGCCATCATCCTGCTGCTCACGATCATCCCGGTGATGCTCATCAACATCCGGCGATTCCAGGTACAGGAGGCCATGCGATGACCGCCCTCGAGACAAAGGCCGGCGCCGGCGCCGGGGGCGGCGACCTGGCCGGCCGTGGCCCGAGCTGGTTCGGCCGGGCCGGGGTACATACCATCCTGATTCTCATCAGCATCGTGTGGCTCCTTCCGACCGTGGCCCTCCTGGTCAGTTCCTTCCGCCCGTCCAACGACGTGCTCACGAATGGGTGGTGGAACGCGTTCAGCCTCCCCTTCGAGTTCACGCTGCAGAACTACCAGGACGTCCTCGGCAAGAACAACATGGGGATCAGCTTCCTCAACAGCCTGTTCATCACGATTCCGGCCACGGTGATCCCGATCCTGGTGGCCGCCTATGCCGCCTACGCCTTCGCCTGGATGAACTTCCCGGGTCGCAACCTGCTCTTCATCCTGGTGGTCGGCCTGCTGGTCATCCCACTCCAGTCGGCGCTGATCCCGGTCCTCAGCTTCACCACCCAGCTCGGCCTGACCGGCTCGTTCGCAGCCGTCTGGCTGGCGCACACCGGCTTCGGCTTGCCGTTCGCCATCTTCCTGCTCCGCAACTTCTTCGGCGGGTTACCGCGGGAGATGTTCGAGTCGGCCTACCTGGATGGGGCCAGTCCCACCACTGCCTTCTTCCGGCTGGTCCTCCCCCTCTCCGTACCGGCCATCGCGTCACTGGTCATCTTCCAGTTCCTGTTCGTGTGGAACGACCTGCTGGTGGCCCTGATCCTGGTCGGCGGCACCGCGGATGTGGCGCCCATGACGGTGACGATCGCCAACCTCGTGAACTCGCTGGGGCAGGGGTACCACCTGCTCACCGCGGCTGCGTTCATCAGCATGGCGTTGCCGCTGGTCGTCTTCTTCAGCCTGCAGCGCTACTTCGTGCGCGGCATCCTGGGAGGTTCGGTCAAGGGCTGAGGGGCCCGAGTGGCAGCAAACCTGCACCTCCCAGGCGTTGGGTCCATCCCACGCACCCGGGAGGTGTTTTCATGAGCCAGCAGGATCCCACGCGGCAGACCGAGCACGAGGAACGCGTCAGCGAGATCGAGGAAGAGCGTGATCGAACTGACCGCGGCGGCTTCGTCGGCATGACCGAAGAGACGGCCGGGGAGACCGGCCCCACCCCCTACGAACGCGAGGTGACCGAGGAGAAGACCGGCGATTCTGCCGCGGAGGTGGAAGGCGAGGTCCGCGAGGACGAGCGCAACCCGCTCGACGCCGGCTACGGAGGTGGCCGAACCGGTTGAACGTCCGACGGTCCTCGGTCAGGCGCGGCCGTCGCCCGCCTCCAGCATGTCGAGCACCAGGGCCGACCAGCTGAAGTCCTCGGCCCCGTAGCCTTCGCCCGTGTCCGGGTTGTAGTGCTCGCGGAACCCGGTGCGGCGGACCAGCTCGAGGCTTGCCTGCTCGATTCGCTCCGCCACCGCCACCCGCTGGTGGCGCCGCATCGCGCGCGCGAGGTACCAGTTGGTGTTGATCCAGGTCGGGCCGCGCCACAGGAGCTTGCCGAAGGCCGGTGCCGGGCTGTAGGCGGGATGCGCCCTGCTCACCGATGGGACCGGGAACGCGCCGCCGAAGTCGTCCGGATCGTCGAGGCGCTGCGCGATCCGCGCGACGACCTCGTCGGGTGCGTCGGCCAGGAGCACCGGCAGCAGTCCGCCCACGGTCGATCCAGGGAGCTGCGCCTCGTCGCGTCCGGCCAGGCCGTGGAAGTCGGCATCGGCGTGCGACCAGCAGCGGGTGAAGAGGGCCCGCGCGGTCCGGTCGGCGCGCTCCCGCATCTCGGCCGCCGCGGTCTCCTCGCCCAGCTGGGCATGCAGCGAGGCAAGGACGCGCTGGTTCTCCGCGTAGAGCGCATTCACCGCCACGTCCTCGACCACGAAGCGGTCGCGCGACTCCGTCGCGCCGGACGGAACCGCCCGACGCCATGCCGCCTCGAACCCCGCCGGCGTGAGCTCGGTCACGCCCAGGTAGGCATCGAAGCTCGGCGTCTGGTCCATCCCCGTCTCGTGCGGCTCCAGGACGGCGACCAGGCCATCGCGGTCGGGATCCCGCACCCGATCGCACCAGTCGTAGTAGCGGCGCACCGCCGGCAGCACCTCGCGCAGGAAGGCGGAACCCCGACCGCGTCCTGCCACCGCCTCGACCGCCTCCGCCAGGACCGGCGGCTGCATGCTGTCCGAGAGCCACGGCGAACGCCAGGCGACCTGGTAGGACGCCACGTCGTCCAGCTCCCGCTGCCAGAACGTGACGTGGGCGATGAAGCCGTCCGGCTGCTGGTTGGCTAGGAGCGTGGTGATCTCGGATTCCGCCCGCTCGAGATCCAGGTGGCTCAGCACGATGGCGTGGAAGCACGAGTCCCAGAACCACTGGAAGGGGTAGAGCCCGTGCGACGGGCAGACGAAGTCGTACTCCACGCCGCACCACTCGGCCTGGCCCCGCTGGCGGTTCAGCTCGTAGAGTCCCCGGACGCGATCGCGGAGGTCCATGCGGCCGTGCGCATCGGCCTCGGTCACGCCAGCCGGCTCAGGATCGACTCCCGGTCGAATGCCCACGAGCCGATGGCCAGCGTGGCGCCAACCAGCCCCGCCACGATCAGGTCGCCGATGAAGACCTGCTGCAGGCTGAAGGTCGCCTGGCCCCCGAAGAACTGGGCGACGGCGAGGGCGATGATGGGGATGACCACGAAGCCGCCGATCTGCTGCGCCGTCCGCGGGTCGTTGACGCGGCTGCTGACGACGATCCCGAGCAGCACGCTGAAGAGGCAGATGAGCGGCACCAGGGTCAGCATGGCGGTGATCCACACGTCGCTGAAGACGAAGCGCGTCAGACGCGGATCGGCGACGGCGCCGTTCACCAGGCCGTAGGCGGCGTAGACGGTCCAGGTCGCCACCAGGGCGGGGAGCGCGGCAGCCAGCGTCTTTCCCATCAGCAGCTCGCTCACCTCCATGGGCGTCGCCAGCTGCGGCTCGAGCGAGCGCGCCACCTTCTCGCCGATCACCGACTGGGTGGCGATGGCCATCGGGACCATGGCAGGGATCAACAGGAAGTAGGCCATGAAGTTGGTCACGATGAAGCCCTGGGCCGCGAGCTTGGCCGGGATGTTCGGGAAGTCGTCGAGGTACTGCCGGATCTGGCCCAGCTGGGTGGCGTCCAGGTCGTTGGCCTGGATGACCGCCACCAGCCCGGTGGGAATGGCGGCGAAGATGATGGCGGGCAGCGCCACCGCTCCCAGCAGCAGGCGGTTGCTGAGCAGGTCACGCCACTCCTTGCCGAAGACGGCCCGGACGTAGCCGATCCTCATCGCGGCGCCTCATCCCGGGCCGATGCCGCGGGCGCCCCATCCCGCTCGCCCACTTCGCCCACGAGGCGCAGGTAGACCTCCTCCAGCGTCGCCGATTCCTCCCGCACGCCGGTGATGCGGGCACCGGCGGTCACCAGCGCCGCGACCAGGTCCGGCGTCTCGCCGTGCGGGTCGTTGACCTCCACCAGCAGGGAGCGGTCCTCGCGTGGCTGGGCGCCCAGGACGTAGGGCAGACGGGCGAGCACCTCCATGAACGACTCCGGGCCGCGTGCGCCGTTGAGCTCCACCCGCACGGTGGGGTTTCGGCCGTGCCGGCGCATCGCCGCCGGCGTGTCGACCTGGAGCAGCGTCCCCTGCATGATGCCGATCCGGTCGCAGAGGCGCTCCGCCTCGTCCAGGTTGTGGGTGCAGACCACGATGGAGCGGCCCAGCTCGCGCAGCGTGGCCACGAAGTCCCGAACGGTCTTGGCCGCCGATGGATCCAGGCCGCTGGTCGGCTCGTCGAGGTAGATCACCTCCGGCTCGTGCAGCAGGGCGCGGGCGATTGCGATCTTCTGGCGCATGCCCTTGCTGAAGTTCCCGACGCGCCGGTTCGCGTGATCGGCCATGCCGACGACCTCCAGGTAGCGCCCGACCGCCTCGTGCAGACGGCGGCCATGCACCCCGTAGAGGCGGCCGTAGTACTCGAGGTTCTGCCGCGCCGTCAGCTTCTCGTGGAGGCCGGGCGACTCGGTCAGGATCCCCGTCATCGCACGGATGCGCTGCGATCCTTCGCCGATGACGTGGCCGTTGACGGTCGCCTCCCCGGCGGTGGGCCGGATCAGGCCGGCCAGCATGCGGACCGTCGTGGTCTTGCCTGCGCCGTTGGGGCCCAGGAGGCCGAAGATCTCGCCATCGGCCACGTTGAAGGACAGGTCATGCACGGCGGTCACCCGCCCGAAGTCCCGACGCAGCCCCTCGACGAGAATCATGCAGCCTCCCCGGTACCGATCCTACCGCTCGAACGCATCGGGGCGCAGCCAGTTCAGCAGGTCCCCCAGCCATGCCAGCGCTCCGCGCTCGCCCACGGGCTGCCGTCCGTCACCCGAACCGCCGCTCAGCGCCTTGTGCCAGCCACGCTCGCCCCAGCGGACGTCGGCCACGACCTGGCCGTCCCGCAGCCGGACGACGCGGTTGGTGGTGCCGGCCACTCCGGGGTCGTGCGTGACGATCACGAAGGTGATGCCGCGATCCGCGTTCAGCTTGCGGAGCATCCCGAGCAGCGCCGTCGAGGTCACGCTGTCGAGCTCGCCGGTCGGCTCGTCGGCGAGCACCACGGCGGGGTCGTTGACGAGGGCCCGTGCGATGGCGACCCGCTGCTGCTCGCCACCCGAGAGCTCGCTGGGTCGGTGGCGCATCCGGTCGCCCAGCCCCACCAACGCGAGCAGCGACTCCGCCCGCGCGCGGGCGTCCGTCCGCCGTGGGCCGTAGCGGAGCGGCAGCATGACGTTCTCGACCGCATTGAGCGTGGGGATCAGGTTGAACTCCTGGAAGACGAAGCCGATGCGCGACTGCCGCACGCCGGCCAGCTCCCCGTCCGACGCACCGATCACGCTGCGCCCGTCGATCTCCAGCTCGCCGGCGGTCGGGCGCAGCAGGCAGCCGAGCAGGTCGAGCAGGGTCGTCTTGCCGCTCCCCGACCGCCCCATGATCGCCATGAACTCGCCGGGCGCCACGTCCAGGCTGATGCCGGCAACGGCCCGGACCTCGCTGGCGCCACGACGGTAGACCTTCACCAGGTCGCGCGCGCGAAGGATCGGGGACCGAGCGACCACGGCCACGGTCACGTGCTCCTCAACGCCTGGACCGGGTCGAGGCGTGCGGCGCGAAGTGCGGGGTAGATGCCGGCCAGCGCCCCAAGGACGGTGGCGAAGACGAATGAGCGCAGCAGGAGCATGGGGGTGATGAGGAAGACGGTCGTGCCGCTTCCCGCGGTCTGCGCGTTCAGGACGACGACCAGCAACGCGCCGGCGCTCAGGCCGATGAGGCCGCCGATGGCCCCCAGCAGCGTGGCCTCCACGATGAACTCGGCCAGGATCGTCCGCGTGCGCGCGCCGACCGCCTTCTTGATGCCGATCTCGCGCACCCGCTCGCTGACGGTCATGACCATGGTGTTGATGACCGACAGGCCGCCCACGATCACCGCGATCACGGAAGCACCCACGATGATCAGGTTGAACACCACGCTGGCCTGACCGATCTGGTCGGCCACCTGCTCCGGCGTCACCGTCCGCACGCCGTCGATCGCGTCCTCGATCTCGGCTGCCACGGCATCGGCCTGGGAGATGTCGTCGGGAAAGACCTCGATCTGGGTCGCCAGCTCATCGGTCCGGTAGTCGAAGCCCTGTGGAACGTTCTCGACGTAGATCTCCTGGGCGTCGCGTAGCGGCACGTACGCGATCTTGTCCGGGAAGGTGAGCGTGCGCTCCAGCACCCCCACCACCTCGAAGGTCCGGTCGCGGATGTCGAAGTCGTCGCCCACCCGCAGGTCGTAGCGCTCGGCCAGGTCGGCACCGATGACCGTCACCCCCCGTTCGTTCGCCTCGAGCAGCCGCCCGGCGTCCACGCGCAGGTCGACGCTGGGGTCGTACCAGGTCTCCGGCTCGATCCCGGTCAGCAGCTCCGGGATGTCGAACCCGCCGATCTGGTCGGGGTCGAGCAGGGTCTGCAGGACCGGCGTCGCCCGCTCCACGCCGGTCAGCGCGTCGATCTGCTCCACGATGTCACGCGTGATCGGCCGCGCACTGGCCTGGAATCCCGAGGCCGCCCCCTCGTCGAAGACGAAGATGCGCGTGCGGAAGTAGTCGTCCCCACCGGCGACGAGCACGTTCAGCTTCTCGGCCAGCGCACCCATCACGGTGAGCGCGAAGACGCCGATGACGATGCCGAGGATGGTGAGGCCGGTGCGCAGCGGGCGCCGGAAGATGTTGCGGATGGCTTCGCTCATGGACCGATGCAGATGCTAGACCGAGTCGCGCTTCCGCGCCGAAGCGCGCCGCCCCTCGAATCCGCGCGTACCATCGTCCGCATGAGCGAGGAGCAGGCACTCTCCAGCGAGCGGCCATGGAGTGGCCGCCTGATCTCGGTGCGCGTCGACCGGGTGCGCCTGGGCAACGGCCACCAAACGACGCGTGAAGTGGTCGAGCATCCCGGGGCCGTGGGCATCCTCGCGTGGGACGGCGAGCGCGTGGCGATGGTGCGGCAGTGGCGCCACCCGACCGGCGGCGAGCTGCTGGAGATCCCGGCCGGCACGCTGGACCCGGACGAGGCGCCGGCCACCACGGCCCGGCGCGAGCTCGGCGAGGAGTGCGGCCTGGCCGCCGACGAGTGGGAGGAGGGCCCCGCCTTCTACACGGCGCCGGGATTCTGCACCGAGCTGCTGACCCTCTTCCTGGCGACCAGGCTCCGCGCGGCCCAGGTGGAGGCGCCGCCGGACGAGGAGCTGGAGCTCTCCTGGCCGACGCTCGAGGCAGCGCTGCGGGCGATCGACACGGGCGCGATCCGCGACGCGAAGTCCGTGGCCGGCATTCTCTGGCTGGCCCGCCGCCTCGCGGGCTGACCGGCATGCCGCTTGCGACTGGAGCGGCCGATGGCATCCGACCACCACGTCCAACCCCTCGCCGATCCGGCCGAGTCCGCAAGCGAGGCCGGGCTCCGTTACGTCACCGACGCGCAGCCAGGCATCCGCCGCAAGCGGGCAGGAACCGGCTTCAGCTACATCGGTCCAGACGGCAACCGCATCACCGACCGGCGCCGGCGCGAGTGGATCAGGGGCCTGGCCATCCCGCCCGCCTGGACCGACGTCTGGATCTGCCCCTCGCAGCGCGGCCACATCCAGGCCACGGGGCGCGACAAGCGCGGGAGGAAGCAGTACCGCTACCACCCCCGCTGGCGCGAGGTGCGCGACGAAGCCAAGTACGACCGCATGATCGCCTTCGGCGAGGCGCTGCCGAAGATCCGCCAACGCGTGCAGCGCGACCTGGACCTTCCCGGCCTCCCGCGCGAACGCGTGCTGGCAGCCGTGGTCCGGCTGCTGGAGAAGACCAGGGCGCGCGTGGGCAACGAGGAGTACGCGCGGGAGAACAACTCCTTCGGCCTCACCACCCTGCGCAACCGGCACGCGACCGTCGGCGGCAGTCGCATTCGATTCCGCTTTCGGGGCAAGGGCGGCAAGATGAGCGACGTGCAGCTCTCCGACCGCAGGCTGGCGCGGATCGTGACGCGCTGCCAGGACCTGCCCGGCCAGGCCCTGTTCACGTACCTCGACGAGGAGGGCGAGCCGCACACGGTCGATTCCGCGGACGTCAACGACTACCTGCGCGAGATCACCGGGCAGGACTTCAGCGCCAAGGACTTCCGGACGTGGGCCGGCACGGTCCTAGCCGCCTGGGCCCTGCGTGAGCTGACCGAGTTCGACTCGCAGGCGCAGGCCAAGAAGAACGTGGTGCGGGCGGTCGAGACGGTGGCAGAGCGGCTGGGCAACACCCCGGCCGTCTCCCGCAGGAGCTATGTCCACCCGATGGTGATCGACGCGTACCTCGAAGGCGACGTCGCGCGGGAGGTGCGGGAGGCGGCCGATGAAGAGCTGGCCGAGTCGCTTGCCGAGCTGGACCCCGAGGAGGCGGCGGTGCTGGCGCTCCTGCGCAAGCGACTGGCCGCGGAGGAGCCTGCGGCCTGAGACGGCCTAGGCGGCCTCCAGCCGCTCGAGCGCCCGGCGGTAGTCGTCGTTCTCGGGCTGGAGGAAGACGGCCATTCGGAGGTGCCGCGACGCCGCCCGTCGGTCGCCGAGGCGGGCGCGCGAGAGCCCAAGGCCAAAGTGGGCGTAGTCGGCCAACGGGTTGCCGTCCACGATCTCCTGGAATCGCTCCGCCGCGCGAAGCGGGTCGCCCTGGTTGAAGTGGGCCCGCCCCAGCGCCTCCAGGATGGAGGCCTTGCCCGGCTCCAGGGCCAGGCATCGCTCCAGCAGGACCGCCGCGGCGCCCGGATGGTGGTCGGCGAGGAGCTGCGAGCCGCGCCGGAACAGCTCGTAGGCGCTCTCGCGCTCGTCGCCGGTTCTCTGCTCGTCGCGCTCGACGTCGGTCATGGTCAGCCGTGCAGGTCGATCCGCCGCAGTCGAGGATTGTCGGTGCGCCCGGGGATCCGCCCCCGCTTGGCGATCGGCTTGCCGTCGATCTCCTTCAGGTCGCCCGTGAAGTCGACCGGGCTGGCGTCGCTGATCGCCGATCCCACCGCGAACGAGTCGACCGGCGCACCCGCCTCCTTGAAGAAGGTGATGCGCTCGGCGTCGAGCCCGCCGGAGACGACGATCTTCACGTGTCCGTGGCCGGCCTGATCGAGCCTGGCACGCACCTCCTTGACGAGGTCGGGCGTCACGCGCCCCCGCTCCGACGGGGTGTCGAGCCGGACGCCCCACAGGCGCTCGCCCAACGCGTTGGCGACCCGCAGCGACTCCTCGGCCTCGTCCTTGAAGGTGTCGACCAGCGCGATGCGCGGGACGTCAGGGTCGATGTGGCGGTCGAACGCCTCGAGGGCGCGAACGGTGTCGCCGAAGATGAGGATCAGGGCGTGCGGCATGGTGCCGGTCGGGGCAAGCCCGGCAAGCCGCGCGCCGGCCGGGGTTGATGCGCCGATGCAGCCGCCGATGACGCTCGCGTAGTCCATCTGGTCGGCCACGGTGGGATGCACGTGCCGCGCCCCGAATCCGATCACCGGAATGGGGCTCGCCACGTCGACGATGCGGCGCGCGGCGGTCGCCCAGCCGGTGCACTGTGCCAGGATGCCCAGGATGGCGGTCTCGTACAGGCCGAAGGCCGAGTAGCGGGCGGTGATACGCATCACCACCTCCTTGCGCGAGATGGGATCGCCGTCGTGCAGCGATTCGACCACCGGCTCCGGCTCGAGCCGTTTCCCGTTGCCCAGGACCTCGCGGAGGTACGCCAGCGCCTCCTCCGCGCCGCAGAGGATGGCGTCCTCGCGCGGGAAGATCTCCATGGTGACCACCGGATCCAGCTTCTCCGCCGCCAGGATGGCGCGTGCCCGCTCGAAGTACACGTCGGCCGTCTCCCCCGAGAGGACCTCCTGCGCGGGCTGGAAGCGGGGCCGCTCGGCGGCTGACTGCGTCATGGCGCTGCAGTGTAGTCGCTGGCCGGGCGTGCGCGCCTGCGCCGTACCAGGCGGAAGGCAACGTAGAGGAGCACCAGGGCAACGAGCAGCACCGCGACGCTGCGGACGATGCCATCGGTCGCAGCGTGCTCCAGGCGCAGCTGCGCGGCGGCCACCGCTTCGGCAGCTCCCCGCAGCTCGCCCTCGGCGAAGAGCCGGTTGGCATCGCTCAGCAGCGCAGACGGACGCGGGCCGCCCAGCAGGCCCACGCGCTCGAGGAGACCCCGCTCCCGGTTCGATCGCGCGAGCACGTCCTGGTAGCGATCGACCACCGCGCGTTCGGCCTCCAGCTCCTCGCGGGCATCGGGCCCGCCGCCCGCCGTGCGGTAGCGGTCCCGGAGGCGCTGCGGGACGGTCAGACCGGCGTCCGCGGCGGCTGCCAGCAGCGCATCGCGGTCCTGGAGCCACGACCTCGCACCTGCGATGCGCTCCAGGGCGGAGTCGAACCGCCAGGCGGTCATATCGACCTGCACCGGCTCGGGGACTCCCCAGCCATCGGCGGCATCCAGCAGGTCCCTCAACCCCGTCCGCGCCTCGGCCCTGGCCGGGAGCAGGGCGGACGCGCCGGGGTCGAGCACCGAGCGGGCGAAGAGCGCCGCCACATCCGCGTCGCTGACCGCCTCGAGCTGGTCGAGCAGGCTGCGCGAGTCGGCCGGCGTTGCCGGCGTTGCCGGGTGTTCCGACTCGGGCGGCTGGTCGGACAGCGGCTGGTACGGACCGACGTCGCTCGCGATCCGCCGCCAGGCCAGCTGCACCGCCTCGGGCCCGACGAGATCGACGATCTGCGTGGCGACCTCCCAGGAGGCGGCGTATGCCCAAGCATCCTGGTCGGGCGTGCTCTCGCCGGCGCCCCAGCTCACGAGGGGAAAGGCGGCGCCATCCAGCTCCGCGCGGCGCGCGGCGGGGTCGTACGCCGGCTCGATGCCGAGCTCGTCGCTGAGCCCGGCCGCGGCCAGGGAGGCGAAGCCCTCGCGAATCCATCGGTCGGACGCCAGCTGGTCCGAGTACCAGGCATGGGCTGCCTGGTGCACCAGCGTGAACGACGGCTGGTCGTAGCCTGCCTGCAGCTGCGTCCCCTCGTCGGCCCCATCGCCGGCGCCCTCGCCCGCGCCGCCAACCGATTCCACGACGACCAGCGGTCCGATCTGCGGATAGGCCAGGCCGATGCGCTCCTCCAGCAGCGGCAGCGCGTTCGCCAACAGATCCAGGGTGGTCGTGCCCCACGCCTCGTCATCGGCCCAGGCCCGGACCTGCAGGTCCACCGTTGCGCTGCCGAGCGGGACAGCCCGGGAGAGGGTCCGGTAGCTCGACGGCCCCACGGCCAGCAGGTGAGCCAGCCACGCCTGCGGCTGGTCGATGGCACCGCTGGTCAGGACCACGGAGCCGCCGGCCCGCTGCGCCTCCAGGTCGTCGCCGTCCACCGTGACGTCGTAGCGATCCGGCAGCGTCACCTCGACCGAGCCGCCGGTTCCGAAGCTCCACACGGGGAACGCGATGAGCGATGGACGGATCCGCAGGTCTGCGGTCGCGCCGTCGGTCAGCTCGTACGCAACGGTGAACGTGGCCTGCTCCTGGTAGCGCACGCCCTCCCTCAGGTGGACCGATGCCAGCAGGAACCCATCCCTGTGGGCCGTGTCGACACGCAGGCCGCCCTCCCCGTCGGTCGCGGCGATGGCGCTCGCACCGGGCTGGAGTGCCAGGTCGACGAGCTCGAACAGGCTGAACTGCCCGGCAGGATCGGGAGTCGTGTTCTCGAACGTGACCTCAACGCTCACGCTGACGAGCCGCTTCTCCGGCGCCACGGCGTAGCTGGCCGACGTCTCCATGCCGTACTCCGCCGCGCTCGCGCGTTGCGCCAGGCCCGGCAGCAGCCCGGCGAGCAGCAGCAGGGCGACGGCCGCAGCGGCGCGGGCGCGGCCCCCGCCCACGGTGGCGCTCATCGGCCGGTCCCCAGCAGGCGAGCGAGCAGGCCCCGTCTCGGGTGTCGCGGCGGCGGCGGCTCCCAGGCCGGGAGGCCGGCCTCGACGTCGGCTCGATAGGTCGCCAGCAGCTGCGGATTGCGGGAGAGTCGCCCCGACCAGTCGGGCAGTCGGGCGTGGTCGGCGACCGCCGCCGCGGTCTCGTCCAGCAGGCGATCGGCCACGATTGCGAGGCGCGCCAGTCCACGGCCGAGCTCGTCGCGCGTGGCAGCCCTCGGCGGGAGCTCGGTCATGAGCATGGGACGGTCGTCATCGGTCATGGCGAACTTCACCATCGGGTAGTCGAAACTGGCCCGGAGCATCCGGCCGAACACGCGCTTCGGGATCTCCATGGCCTCGGGCCCATAGTAGGCCCATAGCGAGAGGCCCATGCCGGCAACCCAGGCGACCGTCACCCGCATGTCGAAGCGGCGCTCACCATCGATGATGACGTCCCGGCTGAACGCCGGGTCCCCGCCCGCACCGCCGGCGCCCACCACCTCGAGTCCCAGCTCCGTCAGCCAGGCGTCGAGCGGCGGCGACTCGCTGGACGGCGCCATTGCCCGATCAGCCAGCGGTCGACACCGTCTCGCCGGAGCGGATCAGGCGACGGCGACCGAAGGCCGCGGCCCCGACGCCCGGGTCGATGCGGCAGTTGCGGCCGATGTGCACGCCGCCCGGAACCTCGGCGCGCTTGCCGAGCAGCGTAATGCCGGCGTACAGCCGCTCCGGTTCGGCACGGTTGGGTCGCAGGTCGTCGCCCTCCCCCACCACGGCGCCCGCCCCGACGCGGCACTCCTTGTCGAGAATGGCGCGGTCGACGGTAGCCCCCGGCCCGATGACGCTGTCGAACATGACGATCGAGTCCCGCACGTGGGCACCCGCCGCCACCCGGACGCCGGGCGACAGGATGCTGTGCTCGACCCGCCCATCGATGACGCAGCCGTGGCTGATCATGCTGCGATCGACCTGCGCCGCCGGTCCCACCATTGCGGGCGGTCGCTCCTCGCTCTTGGTATAGATCAGCCAGCGCAGGTCGTTGAGGTCGATGCCCGGGTCGTCGGAAAGGAGGTCGAGGCTCGTGCGCCAGTAGCTCTCCACGGTGCCCACGTCCTGCCAGTAGCCCTTGAACTCGTAGGCGTAGACCCCTCGCCGCGCATTGACCATCCAGGGCAGCACGTCGCGCCCGAAGTCGACCCGGTCGTGCGAGAGCACGTCGCGCAGCACCTGCCATGAGAAGACGTAGACGCCCATGCTGACCAGGTTGCTGATCGGTTTGGGTGGCTTCTCGATGAAGTCGGTCACGCGCCCCTCGGCGTCGACGTCCAGGATGCCGAACCGATGCGCCTCTTCCAGGGGCACCGTGCGGACCGCGCACGTCACCTCCGCCTGGCTGGACCGATGGAGGTCAATGAACGGCCGGTAGTCCATCTTGTAGATGTGGTCGCCAGCCAGCACCAGGACGAGGTCCGGGTCGCGATCCACGATGTAGTCCAGGTTCTGGAGCACGGCGTCGGCGGTGCCGCGGTACCAGTCGTGGGCACGACCCCGCCCGATGAACGGCTGCAGCAGCGTCACGCCACCATGCGTGCGGTCGAGGTCCCAGGGCCGGCCGAGGCCAATGTGGTCCATCAGCGATCTCGGCGCGTACTGGGTCAGCACCGCGACGTCGGTCAGGCCGGAGTTCACCGTGTTCGAGAGCGCGAAGTCGATGATCCGGTACTTGCCGCCGAACGGGACGCCCGGCTTCGCCCGTACCTGCGAGAGGATCGAAAGCCGCTCGCCCTCGCCTCCGGCGAGGATCAGGGTCAGCACCGAGGTTGACACGCCTCGAATTGTCGCACGTGCGCTGCGCAGATCAGCGCCGCTTCAGACGCCTCCGCAGCCGGCCGACCATCGGCACGGCCGAGACGAGCGTCGATACGCCGAGCAGCGCGACCATCACCTGCGGCGGCTCCTGCGAGGCGGACGGCGAGACTGCGGCTGGCGCGGCGTTCGTCGTCGGGCAGCCGTTCCCGGGGCACTTGCTCCCCGCAGGGGTGGGTGGCGGCTTCGTCGGCTTCGGCCCACCGCCGCCGCTCTGTGTCGGCGTCGCCTTGGGCGTCGGCTTCGGCTTGGGCGTCGCCTTCAGGTCACCGCAGATCGGCTGCCCGTAGCCGCTGTTGCCGTTGACCGGGCGAATCGCGAGCCGGTACTTGGGATTCGCCTTGAGCTCTGTCGGATCGCCGATGGCCCCGGTCTCACCGTTGACGAGGCGGTCGGCGAAGTCCTTCGCCGACCTGATCCACTCGTCGGGTCGTCGGTCGTCCTGGGCCACCTCGCGCTCGATGTCGAAGCAGCCCCCGGAGTGGACGTTGTCGGGCGGCGGGACGGTCCCCTCCAGGAATGGCATCGTCCACGTCTGGCCACAGGCGCCGGTCGCGGCCATGCCGCTGAAGCGGCAGACGCTGGCAGTGACGACGCCGCTCGGCTGCGCGAAGTCGGTTTGCGGAACGGGCTGCTGGTTGTTCCAGTCCCACGGCTGGTTCAGCGCGATCTGCATGAAGTCGTGCCAGAGGTAGAGCGGCCCATCGGCGCTGAACAGGCCGCGGCTGAACTGGTTCGACATCGGCTCCTGGTTGTTGTTGCCCATCCACACCCCGGTGACCAGGGAGCCGGGAACGTAGCCGAACCCGGAGACGTCGCGGAAGTCGTTCGTGGTCCCGGTCTTGAAGCCCGCGTGGCGGCGGGTGCCGTTGGCATCGGTCAGCTCGGCGCGCGATCCCCAGACGACGTTCGTCCGCGGGTTCGTGTTCCCCTCCAGGATCCAGTGCGTCAGGTACGCCTCGGACGGCGTCATGGGGTGGCCCGTCTGCGGCCCGTCGTCCTCGCGTGTGTAGACGACGCGGTTGTTGCGGTCGCGGATCTCGCGGATGGCGGTGGGCGGATGCAGCGTGCCCTGCGCCGCGAAGACGCCGTAGGCGCCGGTCATGTTGGTGAGGTTCACCGGGACCGATCCGAGCGTCAGGGTGAGCCCGGGATCGAGGTTGTTGATGTAGTCCGCGCTGGCGATCCCCATCGCCTCGGAGAACTGCGCCGTGACGGCCGGGCCGACGAGGTACTGCATCATCACCGACGGGACGTTGAGCGAGTAGCGCAGCGCGTCGGTGGCCAGCAGCGGGCCGTGGTCGTGGATGTCGGCGTTGGTCGGCATGTAGCTGGTCGGACGATCGGTGCCGAACTGGGTCACGGCGTCCACGAAGAAGGTCGCCGGCGTCGCCTCGCGCGCCACGAAGGCGGAGGAGTAGGTGATCGGCTTGTACGCGGAGCCCGGCTGGCGCAGGCCGAGGCCGGCCACGTCGAACTGGCCCTGCACGCGCGGGTCCTCGCGGTTGTAGTAGTCCACGCTCCCGACGTACGCGATGATCTCGCCCGTGCCGGAGTCGATCGAGACGAGCGCCCCGTTGTTGACGTTGAAGTCCTTCAGCTTGTCGACGTTGACAACCACCTGCTCCTTCGCCGCCTGCTGCAGGTTGTAGTCGAGCGTGGTGGTGATGCGGTACCCACCCGTGCGCACCGCCTGCTCCGGGTTTGGCACGCCCAACCCCTCCAGGATCCGCTCCGCCTCGCGTCGCACGCGGAAGCTGAATTGCGGCTCCAGCAGCACCGACGTGATGCGGTTCGGCCCCATCTCCTGCCACGTCGTCAGGCGCGCCTGGTCGTACTCGCGCTGGGTGATGTAGCCATCACGCAGCATGAAGCCGAGGACGGTGTTTCGGCGCGCGATGGCCCGCTCCGGGCCCTGGTCCTGGTAGTAGGGGTCGTAGGCCGATGGCAGCTGCGGCAGGCCCGCCAGGAAGGCCGACTGCGCGATGGTGAGCGTATCCAGGTCCGAGATGCCGAAGTAGTTCGCCGCCGCCGCCTTGATCCCGTAGGAGCCGTTCCCGTAGAAGATGAGGTTGAGGTACGTCTCGAGGATCTTCTCCTTGCCGCCGCGGCCGGGGTAGGCGGCCGTCATCTCGCGGGCCAGGATGAACTCGCGGATCTTGTCCTCGTAGCCACGTCCCTCCAGGAACGTGAGCTCGGGCGGCTGGCAGACGTCCTGCTCGGGGGCGTCGGTTGCGATGGGATCCAGCTCATTGGTCGCGACCGGACCCGTCGCGCTGGGACTGGCCGCCTGCTCCCCGGCCTGCTTGATCGATCCGGCGTACTTGATCACCTGGGCGGTGATGGTGCTCGCCCCGCGCACGATCTGGCCGGCTTCCAGGTTCTGCACCACCGCAGCGGCAACGGCCTGGTAGTCGACCCCGTCGTTGCTCCAGAAGGTGCGATCCTCCGCCGCCACCGTGGCGTTCACGACGTCGCTCGGCAGCTCGCCGAACGTGACCTGCTCGCGGTTCTGGCACTCGAAGCGCGCGAGGAGCGTCTTCCCGGTCCTGTCGTAGACGTAGGTCGAGGCAGGCAGTGCGATGTCGTCCAGCAGCCGCGGGTCCGGCAGGCCGCTCTCGAAGTAGTTGTAGGCGGCCAGGAGACCGCCCGCGGTGCCCGCCACGGCGCCGCCGACGAACAGCACGAAGAGGCCCGTCATGACGAGGAAGGCGGTAGCCAGTCCGCGCCGGGGCGCGCCACGGCGGGTCGTGCGGCGCACCATCAACCGATGGCGCCGCCGCTGCATGGCCGGATGCATCAGGCGCTACGGTACCCCAACCGGGTCGCGGGGTCGAATCGCGCACGGCGCAGCGCCGCGACGGGCAAGGCTGCTACGGCAGGTAGTTCCTGGGGCTGGCGGGCGAGCCGTCGAACATGACCTGGAAGTGCAGGTGGCAGCCGGTGGCGATGCCGGTGGCTCCTTCGTAGCCGATGATCTGCCCGGTGAGCACCGTGTCTCCGACGCTGACCACCTCGCGCGACATGTGCCAGTACCACGTCTGGAGGCGCTGGCTGTGGCCGATCACCACGCCGATGGCCGTATCGCCGTACTTCAGGTTCGGGCGCCCATCGGCCAGCACCACGCCGTCAGCCGCGGCGTAGATGGGTCCGCCGCAGTGCGGCGTCCGGTAGGCCATGTCGATGCCCGTGTGGAAGGAGCTGAACGAGGTGTGGCCGTACTCCTGGGTGACGAAGAACTGGCCGCGTTCGGGCCAGTCGAACCGGCCCCGGTAGGCGATGTCCAGCTCGTCCGCCTGGTCCTTGAGCTGATCGACCAGGGCCTGCTGAGCCTCCAGGTCGCGCTCCTGCTGGGCGATGACGTCGGCGGTCTCCAGCGCCTTCGACTCGGCCGCCGCCAGCTCGAGCTGCTGCTCGGCCTGCAGCTCCTCGAGCTGCTTCTGGTACTCCTCGAGCTCCTTGCGCGCCGCGTCTACCTGCTCCTGCTGCTTGGCCAGGTCATCGGCTCGCTGCGCCTCGGCATTGCGCAGGTCGGCGAGCGAGGCGCGGCCGTCGCGGAGCATCTGGCGGCGGATCTGGAGCCGATCCCGGACGCCGCGGATCTCATCGGCGAGCTGCCGATCTTCCTCGGAGAGCGTCAGCATGGAGGTCAGCTGGTTCGAGGCCTTGGTGAAGGAGTCGGTCGAGAGGAGGATCTCCAGGATCGAGGTCTGCGACTGCTCGTAGGCAGCCTTGAGGTGGTCCTCGAGCAGGCTCTCACGCGCCGACAGGTCCTGCCCGGTCTGGCGAATGTCGATGGCGAGCCGGTCGATATCGGCCTCGAAGTTCTTGATCTGAAGCCGATAGCGCTCGAGGTCGGCGCGGGAACGATCGAGGTTGCGGGTGACCAGGTTGAGCTTCTGGAGCGCCTCGTCGAGCTTGAGGCCGACCGATCCGAGCTGCTCCTCGAGCTCCGACAGGCTGGTCGTCAGATCTGCCTGCTGCCGCCTGAGCTGGTCGAGCTGGCTGCGCTGGCGTGACAGCTCCGCCTCCATGCGCGCCTGCTGGGCGATGGCGTCGTTGACGTTCGGATCGTCGGCGCGTACCGGCTGGCGCACGCTGCCCGGGGCCGTGGCCATGACCAGGACCAGGAGCGCGAGGATGAACGCGAGACGGCGTATGACGATCGACATGAGCTCCGCTTTGCGCGCCTGCCCGCTCCGGTCGGAGACTCGACGGCCAGCGAGCGTCGTCCCCGTCCACCGAAAGGCGGCAACTGCACTCCCGGGGAGGCTCCGGAAGGATACCGGAAACGGTCAACCTCCTGCAGCGTGCCGAATGGGCTACCCGCCCAACAGGACCCTGAGCGCGGATCCGACCACGGCGCCCCCGAGGCTCGCGCTTGCGCCAAGGATCCGCTCGTCGCGCACCAGGGTGATCACCGCGCCGGCGACGAGGAACGGGCCGAACGGGATGTAGCTCTTGAGGCCGACTCGCCGGCTGGCGAGCAGCACCAGACTGGTCGCCGCCGACAGCAGCGCTGCCAGGAAGATGGCCACGAAGACGCCCTCCCAGCCGAGCATCAGCCCCAGCGGCGCCACGAGGTAGAGGTCCCCCGTCGCGACGCCGGCACGGACGATCACGCCCAGCAAGCCCAGGAACGCGACGGCGATGGCGGCGCCGACGAGGGCCGAGAGCGGATCGACAGCCGGGTTGAACGGCACGAAGACGGCGGCGCCCACGATCAGCGGGTCGAGCAGCAGGTGCGGGAGGCGGCGTTGCTCGAGGTCCGTGGCGGCCAGCAGGACGAGGGGGACGAGCAGCGCGAGGTAGGCGGCCGTCGCCCACCACGGCAGCTCCGACCTGGCGGCAACTGCCCAGCCTGCGGCGCCGGCGAAGAGCGCCAGCAGGAAGGTCCGGAGTCCCGGGCGACGACGTAACGCCTCGTCGGCCGGCCAGAACGATGCCAGCCGCTCCGCCGCCGCGCCCAGCACGGCGAAGGCGATGCCGGCGATCACCGCCAGCACGCTCACGCCCGGGGTCTCATCGCGCTTGGCACGGCGGCATGCTACCCGGCCAGGCCGCGCTCGACTGGCACGAGACGTGCGATCCGGGTCAAGTGGCCGGCGCCTGCGCCGCCGTCAACCAAGCAAGCACGAGGTGAGGATCATGGACAGCGACGAGATGAAGGGCAAGGCCAAGGAGGGGATGGGGTCCGTCAAGGAGGCGTGGGGTGATCTCACCAACGACGAGAGCACCGAGGCCGAAGGCGAGGCCGAGCAGATCGAGGGAAAGGCCCAGCAGGGCATCGGCAGCGCGAAGGAATCCGTTCGCGACATGACCGACAAGGACGAGGACTGACCTCGGACCGCGACGAGTACGACGGGACCCCGCTGATGGCGGGGTCCCGTCATGACCGCGCTGCCGGAGCGCTCAGCCCGCCGCGCTGTAGTCGAGCGCCAGCTGCACCAGGGTCGAGACTGCCGTCCCGAGCGCTCCCTTCGGGCCGACCGCCTTATCGGCGGTGAGGTAGGCCGTTCCGGCGATATCCACGTGGACCCAGGGCACCGTCGCGAACTCCGACAGGAAGACGGCGCTCTTGATGAGTGACCCGTCGCGACTACCCGAGTTGACCATGTCCGCGTGCGCCGAGTCGTAGGCGGGCCGGTACTCGGTCGCCAGGGGGAGCTCCCAGAACCATTCGCCGGACTCGTCCGCCGCTCGCTGTACCTCGGCACCCCAATCCCGTGGCCGTGCGAAGTAGCCGCTGATCAGGTTGCCGAGCGCGACCGACGCTGCACCGGTGAGGGTGGCCACGTCGACGAGATGGGTCGCCCCCTGGGTCTCGGCCCAGTGCAGGGCATCGGCCAGGATCAGGCGGCCCTCGGCATCGGTGTTGGTGATCTCGATCGTCTTCCCGTTCATCGCCTTGACCACGTCGCCGGGCCGCTGGGCGTTCCCGCCGGGCATGTTCTCGACCATTGGCGCCACGGCCATGATCGGCGCGTCGGGCGCGATCCGCGCGAGCGTCCGGATGGCCGCGATGACGGCCGCCGCGCCCGACTTGTCGTGCTTCATCTCTTCCATGCTGGCGGCCGCCTTGATGCTGATCCCACCGGAGTCGAAGCAGACCCCCTTGCCCACGATCGCGAGCCGCCGCTCGGGCGCTGCTTTCTCCCAGCCGGGCAGCTTGACAGCGACCAGCCGCGGCTCATGCGTCGCTCCCTGCCCCACGCCGAGCAGGGCTCCCATGCCGAGCGCCTCCATCTCGGGCACGCCCAGCACCTCGACGGTGCACCCCTCGGCGGTGAACTCCCGGGCGATCTCGGCCATCTTCTCGGGGTAGAGGTCGTTGGACGCCCGGTTGGCGAGGCTCCGTCCGAACTCGACCCCCTCCGCGACGCTCGCCGCCCGCTCGATCACGTCAGTGGCCGGCGGATGCTCGCCGATGAACACGACCTCCGGCACGCTTCGCAGCATCGCCTCGGTGTCCCGCACCCGGCCGTAGAAGGCGTGGGGCCGATAGGTCCCCTGCATCGCTCCCACGACCGCGGCGCTGAAGCCGAAGTCGTCCTCCCCATCACGCAGCCAGAGGGCCATGCGCTCGACGCCGCGGCCCTGCAGCCTGCGGGTCGCGATGGAGGCGATGCGTCGTGCACGCCACGGTCCGCGGCCGCGGCGGATGCCATTCACCAGCAGGATCTTTTCGGCCGCGATCGGGCCCGCGTCGATCAGCGCGGTGTAGTGCTCGACGATGTTGAACTCGCCCCAATCGATGGCGTGGCTGATACGCCCCCCGGTCGCGGCGTCGAGCTTGGCGAGGTCACCGCTGATCTCACGGTCTTCCTTGTAGATGGGAATCGCCAGGACATCGGCCTGAACGGCGGCTGGATCGGCCGATTCAGCGCGAAAGCGCATGCACCCCTCCTTGGGTGGTGGTAACGGGCAGCCGGGCCATAGGAAGGTGTACCCGGTCAAACGAGTATAGACCGACGCTCGGTTACCGCTGCTGCAGCGACCCCGCCTCCGCGCGGGCCCCCTCGATGACGGCCAGCGCGTCCGCGAGGCGTCGCAGCGGGGTGCCGGTCAGGCCAGCGCCGGTCTCGGACAGCGAGAGCCCCAGCGAGACGTCGGCCCGGTGCGCATCACCCGCCGCGGCGGCGTACGCGTCCGCCGCTCGCTGTGCGGCCGCAGCGTCCCCGGCGCGCGCCGCCTCGACGATCTCGCCGGCGGCGCCGATCATCGTGCCGGTCGTCTCCAGCCAGAGACCAAGCGTGGCCGGTGGTTCCGGCCACTCGGCGAGCACATCGCGCGACGCAGCAGCCGAATCAAGCGCCTGGCTCGCCGCGTCCAGGTCGTTGCCCTCGAGCGCCGCGAGCGCGCGTCGCAGCTCCTGGAGCGTCGCCTCGGCGGCGTGTCGACGCTCCAGGAACGGACCGGCTGCGTCACCCGCCGAGCGGAGCTGCCGCGCGATGCCGGCCAGGTCTCCGGCCGTGGGCAGCTGCGGAATCGCCGTCTCCCGGCCGGGACGCACCGACGCGAGCGTACCGCGCAGGCGCCGGGCCGCGGATGTGGCACGCGCCGCAATCGGCTCGGCCTGCTCGATCCGATCGGCCGCAAGGCCGAGCGCCTCCTGCGGGGCAGCATCCCCCTCGACGACGAGCGCTGCTCCCTGCCGCGCGGCGTCGCGGGCACTGTCCAGCTGCCGCTCCAGCTCGGACCAGGCGGCGTCCGCGTCGGCGGCCACCGCCCGCAGGTGCGCTTCGCGCGCGGCCTGGGTGGGATCGACGCCGGGGCTCGCGACGGCAGGCCTCGCGCTGAGCAGCACGCCCAGCGCGAGGGCGGCGGCGAGCCCGAGCATTCGGCCCTTCGGCGGGCGGCGGCGGCCAGACAGCCCACCTATCATGCGGGCGTGCAACCTCGCCAAGATCCAGGCGCATTCCGGCAGCTCCCCAAGGCCGAGCTGCACCAGCACCTGGACGGGTCGATGCGCCTGACAACCGCCGTCGAGCTCGCGGCTGCGACCGGCCAGCCGCTCACGCTCGATGAGGCGCGGGCGCGGATGGTTGCACCGCCGCGCTGCGGCAGCCAGGCGGCGCTCCTCGCCCATTTCGACCTGCCGATCTCCCTGCTCCAGACGCGCGACGCGCTCCGACGGGCAGGCCGCGAGCTGGTGGAGGACCTGGCCGCCGATGGGATCCGGTACGCGGAGATCCGATGGGCCCCACGACTGCACCTGGAGGGCGGCCTCTCCGTGGCGGAGGTGATCGAGGCCGTCGCAGAGGGCGTGCTCGATGCCCCCGGCCCGCACGTCGGCCTGATCGTGACCGCCATGCGCTCCCATCCGCCGGCTGCGAACGTGCTGCTTGCCCGTACGGCAGCCGCCATGGGCGCGCCGATCGTCGCGTTCGACCTGGCGGGCCCCGAGGCCGAGTATCCCGCACCTCCCCACGCCGCCGCCTTCGTGGCGGCGCGCGAGGGGGGCCTCGCGCTCACGGCCCACGCAGGCGAAGTGGCCGGGCCGGAGCGGATCACCGAGGTGCTCGCCTTCGGCGTGCAGCGCATCGCGCACGGCGTGACCGTGATCGAGGATCCGAAGCTCGTTGCGCGCGTCCGCGACGAGGACGTGACGCTCGACATGTGCCCCACCTCCAACGTCCAGGCCGCGATCGTCGGCTCCATCGCGGAGCATCCACTGGCAAGGCTGCACCGCGCCGGCGTGAGCGTGACCCTCTCCACCGACGAGCTCACGGTCTCGGGGACTCGGCTCAGCGAGGAGTACGCGCGCGTCGCCGCGGAGATGGACCTGACTCGTGGCGAGCTGGCCGAGATCGCCGTCAACGGGTTCCGTCGCGCCTTCTCGGGACCGACCATCGTGCGTCCGCTCCTCGCCGACGCCGAGCGCGCCTGGACGGACTGGGCCGGCAGCAGCATCAGCTGAGGGAGACCCCCAGCAGCGCCGCGACGCCCTCTGGTCCATCGACCACGTGGTCGGGCCGTCGCTCGCCTTCGAGAGAGCCGGCCATGGCGCTGTCGGCCACGCCCGTCAGGACGAGGACCGAAGGGATCCCCGCGCGTCGGGCAGCGACGACATCGGCATCTGGATTGTCGCCGACCACCAGCCCCTCCCGCGGAGGCACGCGGACGCGATCCAGGATCGCCTGGAACATGGCCGGTTGCGGCTTGCCGATCACCACCGGATCGACGCCCGACGTGGCCTGCAGCGCGACCACGATGGCCCCCGCGCCCGGCACGAAGCCGGCCGGGGTCGGGTACCGCACGTCGGCGTTGGTGGCGATGAAGCGCGCCCCGCTGCGGATGGCGATGCCGGCGATGCCCAGCCGGCGGTAGTCGATCGCCTGGTCGAGCCCGGCCACCACCGCGTCGTACCGTTCGGCCAGCGGCTCTCCGTTCCAGTCCTCGGGAGCACCGTCGGCTGCCGCCGTCGCCTGCAGGCCCCCGCCGCGCAGCTCGGCGAGGAGCCCATCGGCGCCAACCGCAAGGACGCTCCGAACCTCCGGCAGGTGGTGCCGCAGGTGCTCCACCGTCGCCGAGCTGGAGGTCACGATCTCGTCGACCGATGCGGTGATGCCATGCGCGGCCAGGCGATGCACGTAGTCGGCGCGGGTGGCCATCGAGTTGTTGGTCGCGAAGCTGGTAATGCGGCCGCTGGCTCGCACGGCGTTGACCAGCGCCGGGGCGCCGGGAATTGCCTCTCCGCCGCGGTAGATGACGCCGTCGAGGTCGAAGATGACCAGCCGCGCGTCGCGGGTTCGCATGCCACTCATGACTGTCGCGGATGATAGGGGCGGGAACGACCAGCGTGCGGTCGGTGCCGAACGACCTCCCGCGACGGGGCCGAATGACCTTGAGTGCGCCCTTGATTCGGCAGTATGATGCGGCGAATTCTGCGCCGGGTGCGTGACCCGAGCGCAATGCTTGGCCGCATGTCCACGCGGCCACGCGCACCCATGGTGTGGAGGAGAAAAATGCGCAAGTTTCCGGGCGTCATCGCGACCCTGATGGTCGTGTTCGCGCTCATTCTGGCCGCCTGCGGCGGGGCAAGCCCGTCGCCATCGGCCGAGAGCATGGCTCCGTCGGCGGAGAGCATGGCCCCGTCCGAGGCGGAGAGCATGGCCCCATCGGCCGAAGCGGTCGACTACATGGTCTGCATGGTCAGCGACACCGGCGGCTTTGACGACGCCAGCTTCAACCAGAGCGGTCTCGATGGCCTGCAGCGCGCGGCCGATGAGCTGGGCATCACGGAGGAGCACCTCCAGTCCGATGCACAGGAAGATTACGACCGCAACATCAACCAGTGCATCAGCGACGGCGCCGACATGATCATCACCGTCGGCTTCCTGCTCGGTGAGGCGACCCAGACGGCGGCCGAGGCCAACCCCGATATCCGCTTCGCCATCGTCGACTTCGCCTATGACCCGGCCATCCCGAACGTCGAGGGCCTGGTCTACAGCACCGCTGAGGCGGCCATGCTGGCCGGCTACGCTTCGGCCTCCTGGTCGAAGACCGGCATCATGGGCACCTTCGGCGGCATCAACATCGGCCCGGGCGTGACCGACTTCATGGACGGCTTCATCGCCGGGATGAACTACTGGAACGAGCAGAAGGGCGGCAGCGTCCGGATGCTCGGCGGCCGCGACCCGAACGATGCCCAGAGCGGCACGTTCACCGGCAACTTCGAGAGCACCGACGATGCGAAGAACATCACGGTCGGCATGCTCCAGGAGGGTGCCGACGTGATCCTGCCGGTGGGCGGACCGATCGGCGGCGGCACGTTTGCCGCCATCGAGGAGCTGGGTACCGATGCGGTGGGCCTGGGCGTTGATGCAGACTGGTGCGAGACCGCGCCGACGACCTGCAACCTCACGCTCGTGAGCATCATGAAGCGCATCGATAACTCGGTCTTCGACGCCGTCCAGCGCGCCGTCGACGGCGAGGACCCGCAGGCGGTCTTCGTCAGCACCCTCGAGAACGGCGGCGTGGGACTCTCCCCGTTCCATGATTACGATGGCGAGATTTCTCAGGAGACCAAGGACGAGATCGACGCCCTCAGCGAGGCGATCATCAGCGGAGACATCTCGCCTTCCGACTACTACTAGGCCGATATCAATGACGGGCCGCTGACGCGGTTCGCTATGCTGGACGGGCGGCGTCGCACAGACGCCGCCCGTCCGTTACCCGGCTGCTGAACTCGGAGTCACCCTCAGCGTGAAGCTCGAGCTACGCGGGATCACCAAGCGCTTCCCCGGCGTACTCGCCAACGAGGCGATCGACCTGCACGTCGATCGCGGCGAGATCCTGGGGCTGCTGGGCGAGAACGGTGCGGGCAAGACCACGCTGATGAACGTCCTCTACGGGCTGTACCAGCCCGACGAGGGCGAGATCCTGGTCGACGACCAGAAGGTTGCGTTCCGTAACCCCGGCGACGCGATTGCCGCCGGCATCGGGATGGTCCACCAGCACTTCATGCTGGTGCCGGTCTTTACCGTGACCGAGAACGTGATGCTGGGAGTGGAAACCACGCGAGGGCCGCTGGGACGGCTGGACGAAGCGGCGGCGCGTGCCCGGATCGTCGAACTCTCAGAGAAGCACGGCCTGCACGTGCCACCCGACGCGCTGGTCGAGGACCTGCCGGTCGGCGTGCGTCAGCGGGTCGAGATCATCAAGACCCTCTACCGCCAGTCGGACGTGCTGATCCTGGACGAGCCCTCAGCGGTCTTGACGCCGCAGGAGACGGAGGAGCTGTTCGAGATCATGTGGTCCCTGGCCAAGGAGGGGACCGCCGTCATCTTCATCACCCACAAGCTCCAGGAGGTCGTGGAGGTCGCGGACCGCATCACCGTCCTGCGCCGTGGCAAGGTGGTCGGGACGACCACTCCGGCAGAAACCAGCCAGGAGGAGCTGGCCCGCATGATGGTCGGCCGCCCGGTCCAGCTGGTGGTGGAGAAGGACAAGGCCCAGCCCGGCGACGAGGTGCTGAACATCTCCAATCTCGTGGTTCGCGACGAGCGCGGGCACGCTGCGGTGAACCACCTGGACCTCACCGTCCGCGCCGGGGAAATCGTGGCCATCGCCGGCGTGCACGGCAACGGCCAGAGCGAGCTGGTCGAGGCGATCACCGGCCTGCGCACCATCGATGCCGGGGCGATCCGGATCGGCGGAGAGGAGATCCGAAGCGATCCGCGCGCCGTGTACCGCGCGGGGGTCGCGCATGTGCCGGAGGATCGGCTGGAGGAGGGGCTGGTGCCCGACTTCACGGTCGCCGACAACCTGGTCCTCAACAGCTACTGGTACGAGCCCTACTCCTCGGGCCTGTCCCTGAACCGCTCGGCGATCAATTCCGCAGCCGAGGAGGAGGTGAAGGCCTTCGACATCCGGACGCCGTCCATCTTCAACGACGTCGGCAACCTCTCCGGCGGCAATCAACAGAAGGTGATTGCGGCACGCGAGTTCAGTCGCGACGGCATCAAGCTGGTGGTCGCCGCGCAGCCGACGCGAGGCCTGGACGTCGGCTCGATCGAGTACATCCACAAGCGGATCGTCGAGCAACGCGATGGCGGCGCCGCGGTGCTCATCGTCTCCACCGAGCTTGAGGAGGTGATCAGCCTGGGCGATCGCATTGCGGTGATGTTCAAGGGCAGGATCGTCGCCACGCTGGCGCCGGAGGACTGCACGTTCGAGAAACTCGGATTGCTCATGGGCGGCGCCGAACCCGCGGAGGCCGAGGCTGCCACGCTCGCCGAGCCCGCGGCGGCCGTTTCGGCGCACGAGGACGGACCGACTGATGAGTGACGAGCGCCCCGACGAGCTGCTGACGCCGGGGGAGGCGGTCGAAAGCGGCGGCGAGGCTCCAGACCCGGCCGAGGAGCAGAGCCGGGGGCGGCTGGGCCACGTCCTCCGCGGCCTGCTGATGCCGGCGCTCGCCCTCTTCTCCGCGCTGGCCATCGGGGCCATCATCATCGTGGTCACCGACGCACGGTTGGTTGGGCTCCTCTTCTCCGACCCGTTGAATGGGCTGGCCGAATCCTGGTCCTCGGTCTACAACTCCTACGCCGCGCTCATGAACGGATCGATCGGCGATCCGGTGCAGACGGTCAAGGCGCTCTTCACCTTCGACTGGGCCGAGATCCGTCCGGCGCTCAACCCGATCTCCGAGACGCTCGTCTCGGCCACGCCGCTGATCTTCACCGGTCTGGCAGTGGCCCTCGCCTTCCGTGTGGGCCTCTTCAACATCGGCGGCGAGGGTCAGTTCCTGGTTGGAGCGACGCTGGCGGCCATCGTTGGCTTCACGTTCACCGGCCTCCCGTGGTTCGTGCACCTGCCGCTGGCGGTGGTGGGCGGCTTCGTGGGCGGGGGCCTGTGGGGCCTGGTCCCGGGCCTGCTCAAGGCTCGGACCGGCGCCCACGAGGTGATCGTCACCATCATGATGAACTACATCGCCTACAACCTCATCAACTGGTCCCTGAAGACGCCGTTCGTCCAGCGAGAGGGCCGCAGTGACCCGATCTCCAAGACGGTCGACCCGAGCGCCTACCTGGTGGGCCTGGTCGACGGGCTGCGGGTCCACTGGGGCATCGTGATCGGGATCGTGGTCGCCATCGCGGTCAGCTGGTTGCTCTTCCGCTCGACGAAGGGGTTCGAGTTCCGTGCCGTGGGCCTCAACCCGTCCGCGGCGCGCTATGCGGGCATCAGCATTGCCTGGTCGACCGTGATGTCAATGGTGATCTCCGGCGGACTGGCAGGGCTGGGCGGGGCCGCCGTGATGCTCGGACAGTCACACTCGCTGACCCCCGGTTTCTCGGGCGGCTACGGCTTCACCGGCATCGCGGTCGCGCTCATCGGCGCCAACCGGCCGCTCGGCGTGGTGGTCGCGGCGATCCTCTTCGGCGCACTGCGTGCCGGCTCGACGCCGATGCAGGCGGCCACCGGGACGCCCATCGACATCGTCACCGTCATTCAGTCATTGGTCATCGTCTTCATCGCCGCGCCCGCGCTGGTCCGTGCCATCTACCACATCCGTGCCGAGCGCAGCGTTGGGACCGAGGTGTTCGCGAAAGGGTGGGGATCGTGACCGCCGCTGCTGCCGCCGAGCCACGCGTGATGGACCTCAGCGAGCGCAAGGCCCGAACCCGGCAGCGCATCCTGGGTGTCATCTACCTGGCCGTCGCGGCGGTCATGCTGCTCAGCTTCGGCCTGCCGGTGCCAGGCGATTCGACGTCCAGGCTCGTCCTTGACCTGCCGCCAGTCACCGTCAGCGTCCCCGACCTGGTACTCCCATCTGCGGCGACGGCGTACCTGCTGGCCGCCGTGGTTGCGGCGCTGGCAGCCGTGCAGCTTACCCGGGGCTTCGGCACGCGGTGGGCGCTGGTGCTCGGCGGCGTGGCCGCCCTCTTCGTATTCACCTTCCTGGTGTGGGTTGCGGCCGGGCAGTCGATGAGCCTCACCGGTGTCCTCCAGTCCTCGGTCAGCCGCGCGGTGCCCATCGTGTTCGGGGCGCTCTCCGGCGTCCTCTGCGAGCGCGCCGGCGTCGTCAACATCGCCATCGAGGGCATGCTGCTGGGCGGCGCCTTCACCTCGGCGGTGGTGACCAGCGTGACGGACAGCGTCTGGATCGGGCTGGCAGCCGCCATCCTGACCGGCGCGGTGCTGGCGCTCGTGCTGGCCGTCCTTGCGATTCGCTACCGGGTCGACCAGATCATCGCGGGCTTCTTCATCAACATCTTCGTGACCGGCCTCACGGCGTTCCTCGCCATTCGCTGGCTCCAGGAGAACCGGGCCGAGCTGAATACGCCGGAGAAGTTCCTGCCCTGGAACGTGCCCATCCTGTCGGACATCCCGGTGCTGGGGCCGATCCTGTTCCGCCACAACCTGTTCGTGTACATCCTCTACGCGCTGATTGCGCTCATCTACTTCGGGCTGTTCTACACGCGCTGGGGCCTGCGCGTCCGAGCCGTGGGCGAGCACCCACGGGCGGCCGATACCGTCGGCATCAACGTGTACCGGGTCAGGTACGTCAACGTCCTCCTGGGCGGCATCGTGGCCGGCATCGGCGGTGCGTACTTCACCATCGGCTCCACCGGCGGCTTCGAGGACGGAATGAGCGCCGGGAAGGGCTTCATCGGCCTGGCGGCCATGATCTTCGGTGGGTGGAACCCGATCGGGGGAGCCCTCGCCGGGCTGGTCTTCGGATTCGCCGATGCCATCCAGGGACGGCTGTCGATCCTCTCGGTGGCCATCCCGTCCGAGTTCCTGCTGATGCTGCCCTACATCGTCACCATCGTGGTGGTGGCCGGCGTGGTCGGCCGGGCGCGCGCGCCCGCTGCCGACGGCAAGCCCTACGTCAAGGAGTGATGGCCGATCGTCGGCGCGTGATCCTGGACTGCGATCCCGGCCACGACGACGCCATGGCCATCCTGCTGGCCGCGGCCAGCCCCGAGCTGGACCTGGTCGCGATCACGACCGTGGCCGGCAACCAGACGGTCGACAAGGTGACGCTGAATGCCCGCCGCGTGTGCTCGGTGGCCGGCATTCGCCAGGTTCCGATCGCCGCCGGCTGCGAGCGGCCGATGGCGCGCGAGCAGCTCATGGCCGCATCCATCCACGGGAGCTCCGGCCTCGACGGGCCGGAGTGGACGGAGCCACTCGTGGATGCGGACCCGCGAAACGGGGTGGACCTGATCCTCGAGGAGCTCGAGGTTGGACCGCTGACGATCGTCGCCACCGGGCCGCTGACCAACGTGGCCACCGCGTTGCAGCGGACGTCGGTCGCGAGCCGCGTCGAGCAGATCGTGCTGATGGGAGGCGCCATCGGCCTCGGCAACTGGACGCCCTCGGCCGAGTTCAACATCTACGCCGACCCGGAGGCGGCCGCGGTGGTCTTCGGCGCCGGCCGGCCCGTCACCATGGTGCCTCTGGAGGTCACGCACCGCGCGCTCGCGACGCCGGAGGTGCTGTCGAGGATCGACGCGCTCGGTACGCCGGTCGCACGCATGTCGGCGACCCTGCTGCGTTACTTCGCGGATACCTACGAGCGGGTCTTTGGCTTTGCGGCGCCCGCGGTGCACGATCCGTGCGCCATCGCCTGGCTGCTGGATCCCGCGATCATGCCGACCAGCCGCATGAACGTGGCCATCGACACCGAATCGGAGCTTTCCTACGGACGGACGGTCTGCGACGTCTACGGCACGACGGGTCGCCCAGCGAACGCGGAGGTCGGCACGGACCTCGATGCGGACCGCTTCTGGGAGCGGATGATCGCGGCGATCGGTTCCTACCCCGTCTGAGCGACGTCCTCCTCGGTCTCCGAAGGCACCGGCGCCGCATCGCCGGTCGGGTGCGGTACCGGGTGTGAGCCAAGCAGGTCGGCAGAGAGGCCGGCGGCCGCGAGGTCGCGCAGCACGTCCGCCCGCTCGTAGGCGATGCTGCGGAATCCGACGACCAGATCGGCCTCGGTGACGTAGATCACCGCGTAGCGTGCGTTCGCGTCCCCCACGCCGCCGCAGCCCACCGAGCCGCCAGCCACGAAGTGGGCTTCCCCGCTCACACGGTGGAAGGTTTCGTGCGAATGCCCGAAGCAGAACAGCTCGTCGCCTTCGTCGGTCGCGATGCGAGCGAAGTGGCGCGAGGGCCGCTCCTCCCACAGGTACTCGCTCGGCTTCAGCGGGCTGCCGTGGAAGAGCTGGGCGTTCCGTCCCTCGACGAGGAGCCGGAGGTTGGTCGGCAGCTGGCGGAGCCAGGCCAGGTTCTCCTCCGACAGGCGTCCCGTGGTCCATGCCAGCGACTGCTGCCCGAGCCGCTCCGCGTCGGATGATGCCCACAGCGAGCCGGTGACGGCGCGACCCATCGCTACGGCCTCGTCCCAGTTGCCCTGGACGGTGGGGATCTCCCGCTCGCGGATCAGCTCCACCACCTCGTCGGGGTGCGGCCCACGACCGACGAGGTCCCCCGCACACCACACGGCGTCACAGCCGATGCGGGCGGTGTCGTCCAGCACGGCGCGAAGGGCCGGCAGGTTCGCGTGGAGGTCGGCAATCAGCGCGATCCGCATCCACCCGATTCTAGGCACGCAGGTCGGTCGGTGGCACCCCCCGGCGACAGTACCTTCGAGGCGTCGCTCAGCCGGCGGCGGCGGCGAACGGCGCGGCGATCACGCTGACACGACCGGCGACCGTTCGCGCGACCTGGCGCAGCGCGCCCGCGGCTGCGGAATCCTCGGAGTTGGGATGCTGCGCCGACGTGATCGGCACCCCGGCATCGCCGCCCGCCCGCACGCCGGGCTCCAGCGGGATGCGGCCCAGGACCTCGAGGCCGAGCTCGCGCGCGATGCTGTTGGCACCGCCCGAGCCGAAGATGTCGTGCTCGTGGCCGCAGTCGGGACAGATGAAGCTGCTCATGTTCTCGACCACGCCGATGGTGCGGACGTTGACCTTGTTGAACATCGAGATGGCCTTCCGCGCGTCGAGCAGGCTGACCTCCTGCGGCGTGGTGACGATGACCGCGCCGGAGAGCGGGATGAGCTGGCTGATGGAGAGCGCCGCGTCCCCGGTCCCCGGGGGCAGGTCGATCACCAGGTAGTCGAGCTCTCCCCACTCCACGTCGCGCAGGAACTGCTGGATCGCGGAGTGGATGAGCGGCCCGCGCCAGATCACCGGCGCGTCGCCGGTGAGGAAGTACTGGATGCTCATCATCTGCACGCCGTGGCTGCTGACCGGGTTCACGCGACCGCCATTGCCCGTCACGTGGGCGCCGCCGGTGCCCATCATGAGCGGGACGTTGGGGCCGGTGATATCGGCGTCGAGCAGGCCGACACGGGCACCGTCGCGAGCGAGGCTGACGGCCAGGTTGACCGCGACCGTCGTCTTGCCTACCCCTCCCTTGCCCGAGGCCACGGCGATGGTGTTCCTCACGCCCGGGATGAGGTCGGCGGCAGGGCCGCCGAACGAGCGCTTGACGTTGCTCGCCCAGTCGACGCGTACAGCGGACGCGCCCAGTCCCTCCAGCCCGGTGACGATATCGGATTCGATCTTGGCCTTGAGTGGGCAAGCCGGCGTGGTCAGCTCGACGGTGAGGTCGACGGCCGTGCCGTTGATCTCGATGCCCTTGACCATGCCGAGGCTGACGAGGTCTCGGCCGATCTCCGGATCCTTGACCTGGCCGAGGACGGCCATGATGTTGTCGTTCGTGAGCTGGTCGGACATGCCGTGCTCGGCTTCCTTTCGTGTGGCAATCGGTCTCCACCGGCGAGCCTACCAGAGCAGCGCTGCCGCCGATGCTGCCTATGTTGACCCAGCGGCGGGAGAAGGGTTCAGGGGAGTCCGTCCCAGAGGCTGGACTCGTGGCCGGCCGCGGGTCCACCGGCTGCGACCGCGAGGTTGGAGCGCACCAGGCGGTAGTGTTCGGTGGCCAGGTAGGCATCGCGCATCTCGGGGCTCCAGTCCTGGAAGGGCCCGGCCGAGCCGGTCTGCGAGACGTGACGGCGGATCGCCGCCAGCTTGAGCTGCGCCAGGTCGCCCAGCTCGATGGTGAGGGTCGGGTTCTCGGACGAGCCGTAGGCGTCGGGGGCTCGTCCTCCAAGCTCCGCGACCTGCTGCGGCGGGACCACGAGGTGGTAGAGCTTGGCGGCGCGCCACGCCACCTGGTCCTCCTCCAGGTCGTCCTCGTAGGCGAGCGGCTCGGCCGCCAGGTCGAATGCCGCAGCAGCCGCGCGGCCGACGACGACGTGGTCGGCATCACCGCTCACGCCATCGGGCCCAAAGGTGAGGATGACCTCCGGTCGGTGCATCCGGATCGGCTCCACGATCCGCGACACGAGCTCGTCGAAGTCGACGTTCGCCAGGTCTTCCTCCGCGTAGTCGAGCATCCGCAGCACGCGGACGCCGAGGAGCGTCACCGAGCGCCGCATCTCGTCCTCGCGCACGGTGTCCAGGTTGCGCCAGACGACCGGCCGACTGTAGTGGCGGTTGCGGCCGCCGGGGGCCGGAGCCTTCTCGACCAGGCGTGCGTCGAACCGCCCGCGCGTGGCACACACCAGCACGACGTAGGCACCCGTGGTGGCTGCCTGGGCGATGGCCCCCGCGAACCCGAAGGCCTCATCGCCCGGGTGGGCGACGACGACCATCAAGCTGCGGACCGGCTGTCGCTCCCGAACCGGTCGCCAGATCGATGACACGGCCGGCAGTCTATCAGCCTAGACCTCGACCTCGAGGGCGATCGCGGCGCGGTCCTCGGGCGGACGCTCGGCGGGAAGGCGCACGCCGCCGGGGAGCGGCGCGCGGTCCACGAACGAGGCCTCGTCGGCGACCGCCAGGGCGCGATGGACCTCCTCCATGGAGAGGATGTCGTTGCGCAGCACGGTGGCGACTTCGTCGCGCAGATAGGCGCGCAGCATCTCCGGGCCATCGGTCGACAGGGCGAAGCGCACGCGGTGGTCCACGAGGCGGCGCATGATCTCGCGCATCTCGCCGAGGCTCCCCACCACGCGGGTGTTCAGGTTCGACGAGACGCAGACCTCCAGCACCACGCCCCGCTCCCGCAGCATGTCCATGACGCGCGGGTCCTGCGCGCTCTTGACGCCGTGGCCGATGCGCGTCGGCTGCAGGGCCTCCACCGCTTCGCGGACCTCTTCGGGACCGCCGGTCTCGCCTGCGTGGACCGTCACGCCGAGGCCGGAGCGCCGCACCTCCGCGAAGAGGCCGCTGTACTCGGCGAAGCGGAAAGACGGCTCCACGGGGCCGGCGATGTCGACCGCCACCACGCCGCGATCGCGCCAGGCGATGGCCTTGCTGGCGATGATCTCGTTGAGCTCGTAGCTGAAGGAGCGGTCGAGGCAGAGGATGAGGCCCGCCCGCACGTGGGGGTACTCGAGGACGGCGCGATCCATTCCGCGCACGGCGGCGGCGATGATGTGGTCGAGGTCCTGCTCACCGCCGCGGTTGCGCTTCATCGGATTGAAGCGAAGCTCGAGCCTGGTGATGTTGTTCTTGCGGTAGGCGCCGCCGATGACCTCGTAGACGCTGCGCTCCACCGCGATGGGGCTGGACTGGATCAGCTCGGTCCAGTGGAAGAGATCGAGGTAAGCCTGGAACGAGCGCCGGCGGCGGCCGACGGTGATCAGGTCGCGGAACGCCCAGTAGTCCTTGGTGGGCAGGCGAATGCCCTGGGAATGGGCGATGCCCCACATGATGGCCGGTGAGACGGCGGCTCCAAGGTGAACGTGGAGCTCGGTCAGTGGCAGGCGGGGATCCAGCTTGGGCCGTGGCATCGTCCTCTGGGGCACGGGTGTGTGCCGAGTGTAGCAGCGCCGATCTCGCCGAACGGCTGCGGACCGATGCTAGAATCGCAGCCCATGCTGCAAGCCATCCGCGACGCGATCGAGTGGCTCTCGGGCCCGGTCGTCCAGGTCGTCGCAACCCTCGTCCCCTACCTCCTCCTCGGCCTCGCCGCGCTCTACCTGCTGTGGCTGATCGTCGGCTACCTGCGCGTCTCACAGGTCGGCATCGCCAGCGAGTCGACCGTCCGCGGCGCGGTCCCGCTGCCCCGCGCGCCGGACGGTGCGGTCGACGTTCCGCGTGGCGTCCCCTACTGCCCGGTCGACGGTCTGCAGTATCCGGCCGGCGCTCGCTTCTGCGCGCGCTGTGAGTCGGATCTCTCGCTGAGCTGTGCGAACTGTGGGAGCACCATCCGCGCTGCGGCCGAGTCCTGCTACCGATGCGGCACGCGCGCAACCATGGTCGTCCCCGCGCTGCACTGACGCATCGCCCAATGGACTCGCGCGAGGTCGAGCTCAGCAGCCCGAGGCGCGGCCTGCTCGACGTGACCGCCGAATGCGCGGACTACTGTCGCGAAGTGGCGCACGGCGGCGACGGCCTGCTCCACCTCTTCCTGCCCCACGCCACCGCCGGCCTGGTCGTCATGGAGCTCGGAGCCGGCTCGGATGTCGACCTGGTCGATGCTCTCGACCGCCTGCTGCCCCGTGACGATCGCTGGCGACATAGCCACGGCTCGGCTGGCCACGGAGCAGATCACGTGGTTCCGCTCTTCGCGTCACCCTCGCTGAGCGTGCCGGTCCTCCGCGGACGGCTGGCCCTGGGCACCTGGCAGTCGATCGCCGTGCTCGACCCGAACGCCGACAACGCGCGGCGGCACCTGCGGATGAGCTTCCTGCCCGGCTGACCGAGGCCTCAGCCGGTGTCCGACAGCCCTCGCACCTGCTGGCGGGCACGTTCGGGATCGTTGGTCGGCTCCTCGCAGGCGTAGCCGCGACAGACGAAGGCGGTGGGGCTGCCGCCGAGCAACGCCTTCCCCCTGAACAGCTCCCAGTCCTCGAGCCGCCCTCCCGGCTCTCGCGGCGCGATCACGAGGTCCGGGGCGTAGACGCTGGCGACGGCCCGTCGCAGGCCGAGGGCGATGGGATCGGCCGACGCGCCCGCCACGACGGCGTCGATGGGCCCCGACAGTGACCGGTCGACGGCGCACAGCATCCGGCCGAACGCCGATGGCTGCCGCTCGACGGCGGGCACTGCCGCGCGCAGGATGCTTCGCGCCCGCCGGTCGGCATCGGCGTCGCCGGTGAGCAGCGCAAGGCGCAGCAGCACGTCGGCGGCAACCGAGTTGGCCGACGGCGTGGCGCTGTCAACGAGGGAACGCGGCCGCGTGTACGTGGCATCGTGCTCGGCGGACGTGTCGAAGAAGGTGCCGCTCGCCTCGTCCCAGAAGTCGGCGACGGCCCGCTCCATGATCGCGACCGCCAGCAGCAGGAGCTCTTCCTCTCCCAGCGCCGCGTAGGCGACCAGCAGCCCGTCGACGACGTTCGCATAGTCCTCCGCAAAGCCCGGAGTGTGCGAGGTGCCGTCGCGCGACGTTCGCCACAGGCGGTTGTCGTCCCGCAGCAGGCGATCGCGGATGAATCTCGCCAGCTGGCGCGTGGCATCGAAGTGGCGGGGATCGTCAAGCACCAGCGCGGCCAGCGCGACGGCGCGGAGCGCCATGCCGTTCCAGGATGCCAGCTGCTTGTCGTCGCGCGGCGGGCGCGGCCGCCGGGCGCGCGAGGCCAGCAGCGCGAGGCGGCCGCGCTCGACCAGCTCGTCGGGCGCGGCCGAGGCGTCGCGGGGACGGTGGAGGACGTTCCGGCCCTCCCAGTTGCCCCCGGCCGTAACGCCCCAGTACGCGGCCAGTAAGGCCGCGTCGGCATCATCCACGCCCGCCGCTTGGAGCGCCGCCATGAACTCGCCGTGATCCCAGACGTAGAAGCTCCCCTCGACGCCCTCCGAGTCCGCATCCAGGGCGGATGCCATGCCACCGTCCGGCGTCGACAGCTCGGAGAGCATGAAGTCGACGGTCCGCGAGGCCACGCTCGCGTACCGCTGCTCACCCGTGGCGCGGTACGCCTCCAGGTAGGCGTGCGCCAGCTGGGCGTTGTCGTAGAGCATCTTCTCGAAGTGCGGCACCAGCCAGTGCGCATCCGTCGCGTAGCGCGCGAATCCGCCTCCGATCTGGTCCTGGATGCCTCCCTCGGCCATCCGGTCCAGGGTGACGGTCACCACCCGGAGCAGCGCCGTGTCTCCCGTGCGACGCCAGCCGCGGAGGAGGAACTCGAGTGACATGGGCGCGGGGAACTTCGGCGCTCCCCCGAAGCCACCGTCGCTGGGGTCGAACGCGCCGAGCAGGCGCGCAGCCGCGCCCTGCAGCTGGCGCAGTTCCGGCTCGCCGACGCCGGCTTCCACGTCGAGCTGCGCGCGCAGGTGCGCGACGATCTGCCGCCCCTGGGCCTCGACCTCGCCGCGGCGCTCGCGGAACGCCTCGGCAACCGCATCGAGGACCCGCGGGAAGCCCGGGATGCCGTGCCGGTCGTCGGGCGGGAAGTAGGTGCCAGCGAAGATGGGTGCCAGCTCCGGGGTCAGGAAGACGCTCATCGGCCAGCCACCGGAGCCGGTCATGGCCTGCACCGCTGCCATGTACACGTCATCGATGTCGGGCCGTTCCTCGCGGTCGACCTTGATCGCAATGAAGTCGCGGTTCAGCTGTGCGGCGATCTGCGTGTTCTCGAACGACTCGCGCTCCATGACGTGGCACCAGTGGCATGCCGAATAGCCGATCGAGAGGAAGATCGGCCGGTCCTCGGCGCGTGCGCGCCCGAGCGCCTCCGGTCCCCACGGGTACCAGTCCACGGGATTGTGGGCGTGCTGCAGGAGGTACGGGCTGGTCTGGTCGGCGAGGCGGTTGGGCATGCCGCGAGTGTGGCACGGCCGGTCTGGACGGTCGAGTTGGGCGGTGGGCTGCGCCGTGGGCTACGCGGGCTGCTCGGCGGCGAACTGCTCGGCGTAGAGGCGGGCGTAGAGGCCCTCGTGCGCAACCAGCTCCCCGTGCGTCCCGCGTTCCACGATCCGCCCCCGCTCGAAGACCAGGATCTGGTCCGCCTTGAGGATGGTCGACAGGCGGTGGGCGATGGCGATCGTCGTCCGCCCCTCCATCAGCCGGCTCAACGCCGCCTGGATGAGCCGCTCGCTGACCGTGTCCAGCGCCGACGTTGCTTCGTCGAGGATGAGGATGCGCGGGTCCTTGAGGAGCACGCGCGCGATCGCCACCCGTTGCTTCTCGCCACCCGACAGCTTGTAGCCACGCTCTCCCACGATGGTGTCGTAGCCCTCGGGCAGCTGCATGATGCGGTCGTGAATGGCGGCCGCACGTGCCGCCTCCTCGACCTCGTCCATGCTTGCCTCCGGCTTCGCGTAGCGGAGGTTGGAGAGGACCGATGCATGGAACAGGTAGGTCTCCTGGGTGACCACGCCGATGACCTGCCCCAGCGACTCCAGGGAGATGCTGCGCACGTCGTGCCCGTCGATCTCGACGGTCCCCGACTCCACGTCGTAGAGGCGCGGGATGAGGTACGTCGTCGTCGTCTTGCCCGAGCCAGACGGACCGACGAGGGCGACGAGCTGGCCAGGGCGAGCTTCGAAGTCGATGTCGGCCAGCTCGAACGGCCGGATCGCCGCCGAGACCGCCCGCCCGGTGGCCTGGGCGAGCTCCGCCTCTGCCCGGATCGCCGCTTCAGCGGGGCTGCGCGGGTAGCGGAAGGCGACGTCCGCGAAGCGCACGTCGCCATGCATCGCGGAGGTGGCCAGCACGATGGCGTCCGGCGCGTCGGTGATCTCGTGGGGCATCTCCAGGTACTCGAAGATGCGGTCGAACAGCGCCAACGCGCCCTGGATCTCGACCTGCACGTTCAGCAGCTGCCCCAGCGGGAAGAAGAGCCGGCTCTGCAGCGTGGTGAACGCCACGATGGTGCCGACGCTGACGTGCGTGTCGCCACCGATGATCAGCGATCCGGCGAGCAGGTAGACGAACGCCGGCGCGATGCTGAAGAAGGTGCCGATCATGGCGAAGAACCAGCGCCCGATCATCTGCTGGCGGATCTGCAGGTCGCCCAGGCGTCGCGATTCCTTGCGGAAACGTTCGACGCTGTTGCGCTGCTGACCGAAGGTCTTGGAGAGCAGCACGCCCGAGACGGAGAGCGTCTCCTCGGTGATGGCGCTCACCTCCGCCATGGAACGCTGCGTGGCGCCGCTCACCTCGCGCCGGACCTTGCCGACGCGGAAGGTGATGTAGGCGAAGACTGGCAGCATGCCGAGCGACAGGATCGTCAGCCGCCAGTCGAGCACGAGCATCGCGATGACCGTGGTCGCCACGGTGGCGAAGTTCGAGAGGAGAGAGGCAGCGGTGTCGGTGACCACCGATTGCACGCCGTTGACGTCGTTCCCGATGCGGCTCTGGATCTCGCCGGTCCGCGTCTCGGTGAAGAAGCGCAGCGGCATCCACTGCAGGTGGGTATAGAGCGCGAGGCGCAGGTCGTCCATCACGCGCTGACCGACAACGTTCGAGAGGTACGACTGGCCGACGCCGATGCCGGAGCTGATGATCGGCAGCACCACCATCAGGGCGACCTGCAGGTAGAGCAGACCGATGTCCTGCGGACCGAGCAGGTTGTCGATGACCAGCTTGAGCAGGATGGGGTTGACCACGCCGACGCTGACCGTCACCACGATGAGGCCCGCGATGACCACGAGCCGCGTGCGGTAGGGCGCGAAGAAGCCGGCGATCTGCCGCACCGTGCGGCGTCCGCTGCCCGGGCGAGCCGTCAGGTCCGGCTCCGACCCACCCCAATGCCCACCACGTCCGCGCATCAGGTGAGCAGGATGGAGAGGAAGGCCTGGGCCATGGGCAGCCCAACCGCCGCGCCGGCCGTGGCCACGCGCTCCCGGAGGCGCTCCTCGACGGGTCCCCAGTCATCGACCTGGCTGACGTGGCAGCGCAGCGCCGCCAGCCCGGTCTCGTACGTGTCGGCGACGTCAATCCAGAAATTCGGCGTCGCAGCACCCGTCACCAGCACCTGTCGTACCTTCCATGGCTCCAATCCCTCGTCGACCAGCTCCGGGAAGTTGTGCCGGTCGCGAGCCGCCGGGTAGACGGCGGCGAGCGTCGCCTCTCCGGTGGCGATGTGGTCGGGATGGTTCATGAAGGGGCTGGCGTCCAGCCGGCGCTGCGGATGCTGCGCGATGACCAGGTCGGGCCGAAACCGCCGGATCTGGCGGGTGATGTCGCGACGCAGATCGAGCGATGGCGTCAGGTACCCATCGGCGTAGCCGAGGTGGACAATCTCGTTCACCCCGAGCACGTCGGCAGCGGCCCGCTGCTCCGCGATCCTCGTCGCGGCCAGCGCCTCGGGCGAGACGGAGGCGTCATCGGTCCCCTTGCCGCCGTCCGTCGTCACGACGTAGTCGATCCGCGCGCCGGTGGCCGAGAGGGCGGCGATGGTGGGCGCGGCACCGAACTCGGCGTCATCGGGGTGGCTGAAGACGACCAGCACCCGCTCGAGCGGGCTGATCAGCTCGTGTCGTTCCAGATCGATCACCATCCGGCCATCCTAGCGTGGTTGCCACTTCCCTCCGTCCCCCGCATACTGCCCTACAGTATGACGAGCGACTCCACGCAGCGCGCGGCGCACGCTGGCGAGCACTTCCGGCACTCCTACACCAGGGACCGCACCGAGCTCCTGCATCGGCTCAGGCGAATCGAGGGCCAGGCCCGGGGGCTGCAGCGGCTGGTCGAGGGCGAAGCCTACTGCCTGGACGTGCTGCAGCAGGTCGAGGCCATGACGGCGGCCGCCGACCAGGTCGCGATGCTCGTCCTGGAGGACCACATCTCGGGCTGCCTGACGCATGCCATCGAGTCCGGCCAGGGCCAGCCGTACGTGGACGAGGTGATGTCGGTGGTGCGGCGCGCCGTCGGCCGCAAAGCCCCGCGGAAACGCTCTGGGGAATGAAGCGGGAGTGCCGCAGGGGGGAACCACGGCACTCCCGGCGAGAAGAATAGCGGGCGGGTCAAGGTGGCGTGGAGGCTGAGCGTTCGACCGGATAGCAGCCGAGCGATTACTCGCCGAACATCGTCAGCTGCTGGCCGCCGCGCTCGACGAGCGGGGTCAGCCCAAGGATCGGCTCCAGCCGCTCGAGGCCAGCCCCCTCCCGTCGGAAGAGCGCCTCGAAGTGCTGCCACTTCAGGAAGTGCCAGTTCTGGCGCTCGATCTCGCTCCGCAGCCAGGGCGACCGCTCCAGTTTGAGGCCGATCAGCTCGGCTCGCTCCGCCGGGATCACCAGGAAGCGGGCCTGCTGATCGGTCGGCTCGATCCCGCGGCCGCGTCGCAGGACCGCCTCGCCCATCTGTGCCGTCCACTCCACCTCGAACAGGAAGGCCATCCGGCCGCGGCGGTACCAGAGGGCATCCACCGCCCCCAGCACGTCCGACGGGGCACGCACCACGAGCGGCAGGTAAGCCCGTCGCTCGTCCTCGTGGAGCCGCTCGTAGAGCGTCGTCCCGGCGTAGGGCCGATCGTGCTCGCGGCGGCTCACCCAGGCCCGCAGCCCCAGCCGATGGGCGTAGTCGACCAGCATGCCGATGATGCGCGCGTGGTCGTGCAGCCGCACGCCAAGCTCCTCGTCGGTGCGCAGCTGGCCCTTCTCGCCGACCGCGGCGTACGCCGCCAGGCACGCCCGGACCAGCTCCTCGTCGGGCGCCTCCAGCCCCGGGAAGAGGGCGTAGATCCGCTCCAGGAAGCCAGATTCGTCGAGCCGTCCGGCGGTGGAGAGGATCGAGTAGGTCGCCCACTCGACCCGATCGGCGAGCGGAGATTCGGCCAGCTCCGGCTGGCGCAGCCACCACATCCGCCGTTCAGGATCGCCGAGCCGAACCAGCGTCGGATGATCGTCGCGTCCGAGCTCCTCGCGCAGCAGCATGCTGAGCAGGGCCGCAGGGCCTCGCTCCAGGCGCTCGTCGAGCTCGTGGCCGGGTCGGTCACCGCCGGCCTCCGCACCGCTGCGCGACTGCGCCAGGCGGACGAGGAGGCCGCTGCGCTCGAGCTCCAGCAGCACGGCCGCCGCCATCCGCATGAGGCCAGCCGGCTCGCCGCGCGCTCGCAGCAGGTTGCCCGCCGCGCGGTCGATCGCGTCGGCAAGCTCGGGGTAGGTGAGGTGACCCTCCTCGGCGCCGAGGCGCAGGGGTTGCGGTTGCATCGCCTCGCGCAGGTGATCCTCGGCCGATGGCTTGCGCAGGTGGAGCGTCACGCCGTCCCCGGCACGCCGGGACTCGCGGTGGATGACGTCGGCCAGCCGCAGGCCGGCCGCGGCACCCGCGAGCGCCAGAGCCAGCACCCGGTCCGGATCGTCGCCTTCGACGATCACGCTGAACCATCCGTCGGGCTTGAGCGCACCCGCCGCCGACGCGAATGCGTGGCGCAGGGCGGTGGCCTCGGTCCCGTCGCTCCGCGCCGGGCCGCCCCCGAAGATCGGTTCCAGTCGCAGCGTCTCTGCGGCCTCCCGTCCGATGAGCCAGGCCGTCGCGAGGTACTCGAAGCTCAGCTCATCCACGTTCGCGGGATCGGAGACCGAACCGAGCACCATGTCGACCCCGTCGGGCGGCAGATACTGTCCGACGACGGCCGGGCGGCAGCGGATCCACAGGACGTTCGCTGCAGAGACCCCGCCAAGCTCCTCGAGGCTCGCCGCGAAGCGCACCGGCCGGCGATCCCTGCCGAGGGCAGCCACCGCGGTTCGCACGTCGCGCACGGCGGCCTCGAAGAGGCGCCAGACGTTGACCTCGCGCTGGAAGCGCGAGGCGGGCTGGCGGACCCGTCCGCCGCTGATGCGCAGCGAGGCAACCCGGCCGGGATAGCCATTCAGGCGACTTGCCGGCAGCAGGCACGCGGCCAGCGCGAGGCGGAACACGGCGAGCATGGCAGGGTCGCGCACGTCCGCCTCGATCTTGGCGGCGATGGCCTGCAGGGCGTACAGGTTCCTGGGGGTGTAGAGCTCGAGGATCTCGTCCACCAGCTCGCCACGCCCGTCGAGCACCGGGAATCGCTCGCGGAGCTGCTGGTAGTGAACGGCCCGCCTGGCATCCACGGCGGTGTTGGGCTGGATGGGATCTGGGTGCACGGTCGAGGCGAAGTGCGGTCGGTCGCCGCGCGGACCCGTGGGCGGGTCGACGCTCAACGCCGGCGGCGCGGGCGGCTCTCCCCCCTCGCCCAGGGCGCCGGCATCGGGTTCAGGCGGCGGCTCTCCGGTGAGGCCGACGGGCGCGGGCGGCAGCTCGTCATCGGCATCGGCGTCGGTGATGGCCTCCTCGGCCTCGTCGACCGGCGGCCGCTCGATCCCGAGCTTTGCGAGGTCGATCTCGTCGACGGCGGCCACGCGATCCTCGCCGCCGCCGACGGAGAGGTCGCAGCTGGCGCAGCGGTAGATCTTGCGGGAGGGCGCGCCGGCATCGCGCGGCCAGATGAACTGCTCTCCGACGACCGGGTGGCGGCAGTTCGGGCAGCGAGTGGCGTACAGCTCCTCGATGTGCTGGCGCAGCGGGACGTCGACACGTCGGGACGTCGACAACCCGCTGAAGGCGGCGTCGATGGCTCCGGCATCGGGTGCCAGCAGGAACGCCTGGGCGGCGAGCTGGGCGAACGGGCTCGGATCAGCAGCGACGGCACGCATGCCGTGGGCCACCGCGCGACGGGCCGTCCAGCCGATACCCGCCCACGGATCGAGCACGGTGTCCCCCGGGCGTGAGAAGGCGAGCAGCTCCGCGTCGAGCTGGTTGTCGGCCGGGGAAGGGAAGTAGCGCTCCAACAGCGCCAGGCCGGGGAGGCGGCGCGGAAGGACGACGTGGTCGAGCCGTTTCCGGCCGGAGTCGCCCATAGCGCCTCCTACGCTTCCTCGATCAGCTCCTCTTCGAGCTCGGGCTCGTCCGAGTATTCCGGCAGGCTGGTGTCGAGCTCCTCGACCTCTTCCTGCTCCTCGTCGAGCTCTTCGCTCTCCTCCTCGTCATCGTAGCGGAGCGGACTACCCTTCAGGTACGGTCGAACGTCACCCGGCCGAGCGCCCACGCTCCCCGGGAAGGAAACCTTGTCGAAGTTGTTCGGGTGGGAGAAGACCTCACGCACGATGATGCGAACGTCGTCCCGATCCATCATGGTGATCGCCGCGTCGTAGCGATTGCCGCCGCCGATGAGTTTGGCGAGCCGGTTCCCGATGCGTGGCTCGACGTGGCCCACGTCGATGTCGCCGTAGCGCGCGAGCAGCTGCTCCCCGTCGAGCACGAGATCGACGGCGTCACCGGGCGAGAGCGGCGCCAGCCGGCGCGGTGGCGCGAGGTTCACGAGGCGGGCATGGCCCGTCTTGCCCATCTCCTCGATGAACGATGCGGCGGAGGCCTTCTCGGACTTGCCGTTGCCGTTCGACCGCTTTGCCCGGCCGCCGATGATGACCTGCAGCCTGGCAACGTTACGCTCGGCGATGCGGTTGGTCGCGTCGCGAGCGAGTGCGCTCTGGTACGCCTCCAATGCCTCCGCATTGCGCCCGAGCTCCGCGAGGGCCTTGCCCAGGCGGTTGTAGGCATCGGTGTCCGGGCCGCTCTCCAGGAGCTGACGGTTCGCCTCGACGGCTGACTCCCAGTCCCCGCGCGTGGCGCTGCTGATGGCGGCATCGGCCAGCTGTCGGCGCTGGCGGCTGATGGTTTCGGTATCCCCAAGGGTCATGTTTGGGCTACGTCTCCCCGCGTGAAGCGGATCTCTCTTCTGGGCAGATGGCCTGCGGCAACCGGCCGGGTCGCCGAAAGCGCCTTGTTGTAGCACCGCCGGATAGGGGTGTCAACGCGACCGGCGGTGAGCCTCACCCGCCCTGCAGGAGCAGTGCCACCACTAGGCCGAGGATCGCAAGTGCTCCAAACTCGAGCGCGACCGTCCGGGCCGATGCTCCGCCCTCCAGTGCCTCCGCGGCTCCCGACCAGGCGTGAAACGTGAGGGCCACCAGCGCCGCGCCCACCAGCGCGGGCACGGCCAGGATATGGACGGCTGCCGCCACCTGGGCGACAGCCAGGAGGTGGAGCAGGCCCTCACCCACCGCGCGTACACCGTAGCGACCGCTTGCCTCGCCCATCCGGATGGCCGGTACGACGGAAACCAGCACCAGCAGCGCGAGGCCGTCACTCCACGACTGGCGGGGGACGAGTGCAATCGAGCCCTCGGCCGCCGCGAACACGACGGCGACCATGAGCAGCTCCAGCGCGAGGCGGCCGCGCAGCGTGGCCTGCAGCTCGAGCTCCAGGCGCAGGGTGGCCCAAACTACCGCCAGCGCGACGGGTAGCAGGTAGAGGCCGACGTCGCCCACCACCGCACGCCCGAAGAGCGTCATGGCGACGGCGGCCAGCGCCGTGGTCCCGTAGCGAGCGAACCCGAGCCGCGCCGTGGCCGGCCCGATGATCCAGACGGTCCCCAGCCCACCCAGCGCCAGCTGCACGCCGACCACCACGGCGAGCCCGAAGGCCGAGGCGTACCAGCCGTACCCGGCGAGGCCGGCGAGCGCGACGGCCAGCAGCACGACCTCCGGTCGCTCGACGCGCGCCGAGAGGCGCCACGACCAGTGTCCCGTCACCCGGCGGATGGTCATCTGAGGCGCTCCAGCAACTCGTCGGCAGATGCCGTTCCCAGCAGGTCGGCGGAAGTCACCCATGCCCGTCGAGCCGTCGAGACGGCGTAGCGCAGCTGGTCCAGCTCCTCGGTGCGGTGAGCATCGCTGGCGACGGTCAGCCGTGCACCGGCTTCGCGCGCGGCGCGCGCCAGCGCATCATCGAGGTCGAGGCGCGGGCTGCCGTTGATCTCGAGCGCGGTCCCGTGCTCCCTGGCCGCTGCGAAGACCCGCGGCCAGTCGAGCGAAACGGGATCCCGCCGGTTCACGATGCGTCCGGTGGGATGAGCGATCACGTCGACGTGCGGATTCTCGATGGCCGCCACGGTCCGCCGCGTGAGCGCCTCGCTCGACTGGCTACGGGCGGTGTGGACAGAGGCGACCACCAGGTCGAAGCCGGCCAGCAGCGCGTCGGGGTAGTCGAGGCTGCCATCGGCGCGGATCTCCATCTCCGTCCCGTGCATGATCCTGAATGGTGCGAGCTCGGCATTCAAGCGCGCGAGCTCGTGGCGCTGCTCATCAACCCGGTCGGGGGTGAGTCCCCGGGTGATGCCGAGCGACGGCGAGTGGTCGGTGAGGACGATCCATTCCAACCCGCGGTCGCGCGACGCCCGCGCCATCGCCTCGATCGTATCCACACCATCGGTCCAGTCGGAGTGGACGTGCGTGTCGCCCCGGATCTCGTCGTCGGTGACGAGCTGTGGGAGGCGTCCCTCCCTCGCGGCCTGGATCTCCCCGCTATCCTCGCGCAGCTCTGCCGGAATCCAGGGCATGTCCAGCCGCGCGTAGACGCCCGCCTCGTCCGCCTCCCGGAGCAGCTCGCCGGTCTCGACCACCTTGAACCCCTTCTCCGAGAGCGAGAGGCCCGCATCGAGGGCGATGCCGCGCAGGGCGACGTTGTGCTCCTTGCTGCCGGTGAAGTGGACGAAATGCGTGCCCCACGCCTCAGGTGCGCAGATCATGAGATCGACGCGCGGGCCGGCGCGAAGCACGATCGACGACTTGTCCGTCCCGGCCGACAGGACCCGCTCGACCTGCGGCAGCCCGTCGAGCCGCTTGACGAGCGCGTCCGGCCGCGTGGTGGCGGCCAGCAGGTCGAGATCGCCGATCGTCGCTCGGCGCCGCCGGAGGGAACCTGCCGGCTCGAGCCGGGTCACGCCCGGAACGTCACCGAGCTCCTCCAGGAGGCCGGCGATCAACGCGTCGGCGTCGTGCAGTAATAGGCGGGTTCCCACCCGCTCCAACCGAGCGATCCCGGCCAGGACGTTCTCCTCCGTGCGCCGCGAGAGCCCCTTCACGTCGCGCAGGCGTCCGTCTTCGGCGGCGGCGCGCAATGCGGCCACCGAGTCGATGCCCAGCTCCGCATAAAGGAGCTTCACCGTCCGGGGACCGACGCCGGGAATGCGCAGCATCCCCAGGAGGCCTTCCGGTACCTGCGCTCGCAGCCGTTCGTGGTAGCCGAGGGCACCGGTCTCGGCCAGCTCGGCGAGCTTCGCGCCGAGCGCCGGGCCCGCGCCGGGCAGCTTCGGCGGCGCCCCGGCACGGTAGAGGGCGGCCACGTCATCGGGATAGCGCTCGATGGCATCGGCCACGCGTCGGTAGGCGACCGACTTGTAGACCACCTCGCCCATGATCTCGAGCATGTCGCCAATCTCACGGAAGACACCGGCCAGCTCGCCGTTGCTGATCCCAACGTCGGACGATCGCGTGACGGTGCGGGGTCTGGGCATTGCCCGCAATTCTACGGGCAGCAAGACGGCCCGCCCTTTCGGAGCGGGCCGTCGCGGTTGGTCGTTGGCCTCAGCTGCGTGGAATGCGCATCACCTGTCGCAGGCGGTCGGAAATCGAACGGTTGCGGCGGTGACGAATCACGGTCGTCGCACGGCGCCGTCGCATCGATTCACCCAGGAGTTCATCCTGGCGCAGCGCTGCCAGCAGACCGAGGTACGTGGCACCTCGACTCATGGCTTACCTCCTGGTCACCACGGCTCGCGCGAGCCGCGAAGTACGCGTGATCCTCAAGACGACCGGCTGTCTGCGCCGAACCGTACGGCAGCGAGGTCGAAGACGACCACGGCCGCGAGGAGAAGGATCAGTTGGATCATGGCTGCACTCCGGGATAACTGCTATCTGGGATTATATCGGTTATGGCATCATTCTACTGACGCTTGAGTAACTTGTCAAGCGAGTTATACTGGTTACGTCATGATCCACAAGCATGGTGCAGTCGACGTGCCCGAGCAGGTGGACGAGCTCTTCGTCCGCTTCGCGAATACCCTGGAGTTCAGCCGCGACGAGGCCGTTGAGCATCTCCCCAATGTCGACGCCCTCGTCGGGTGGCTTCGCGACGCCCAGCTGATCAGCGCCCGCGGCCGCGCGGCGGAGGCCGGCCGGCTGCGACGCCAGCCGCAGGAGGCGGCGCGGCGGCTGCAACGATTCCGCCGCCTGCGGGACGTCCTGCGTGCCGTTGCGGTGGACATCGACGAGCTGGGCGCGCCCAGCCCGGCGCACCTCGGTGAGCTCAACCACATCCTCAGGCACGGCCTGCACTACCACCAGCTCCGACACGCACCGGGCAGAACGAGCTACGCGGTCGCGCAGGTTGGCGACCGGCTGGACCAGGCCCGCGCCGCCATTGCCGAATCCTTCGCGGAGTTCCTGGCCGCGGGCCGAGCCGAGCGCCTCCGCGTGTGCGCCAATCCCGGCTGCCGCTACCTCTTCGTCGATCACTCCCCCACCGGCCGTCGGCGCTGGTGCGACATGCGCACCTGCGGCAACCGGGCGAAGGCGGCCCGCCATCGGGCCCGCTCTCGGGAGGGGGCGACGGGAGATGGGGTTCCGGCATCGGGGGCATCGGTCTAGAATCACCGGCGGTCCGACCGTCGCACGCCATCCCCTGGGTTCCCGTTCGGCCGGACGCGCGCCGAACGCGAGGTGGTGGAGATGCTCTTCCTTAGCCGGCTGGTCGGCCGAACGGCACGTGACCGCAACGGCGAGCCCTTCGGCAAGGTTCGTGACCTGATCGTCGCGCTCGGCGAGCGCTACCCGCCCGTCACCGGACTGGTGCTGCGCGTCGCCGGCGGCCGCGACATCTTCCTGCCCTGGTCCGACGTCGAGGAGGTGGACGCCTCGGGCGCGCGCCTGCGCACCTCGAGCATCGACATCACCGCCTACCAGCAACGGCCGAACGAGATCCGGCTCTGGCTCGACCTGCAGGACAAGCAGATCGTGGACGTCGAGGGCCGCAAGATCGTGCGGGTCAACGACATCCAGCTGGCGCCCGTCCGCGGCCGCCTCCGATTGGTGGCCGTCGACGTGGGCCTGGCGGGCATCCTGCGTCGGCTGGGACTGGCGGGGCCAGGCGAGCGGCTGGCGCGGGCCATCGGGGTCGAGACGGAGAACTACATCGAGTGGGAGGACGTGGATCCGGTCGAGTCGAGCGTCTCGTCGCTGAAGCTTCGGGTCCCCCACCAGGCGCTCTCGACCCTGCACCCGGCCGATGTCGCGCACATCGTCGAACAGCTCGCCCCGCGCGACCGCGCCGGCATTCTTGCCGCCCTCGACGACGAGCGTGCAGCCGATGTCCTGGAGGAGCTCGGCGCCGACGACCAGGTCGACGTCCTGGAGGCCCTGCCGCCGGAGCGCGCCGCCGACATCCTGGAGGAGATGGGCCCCGACGAGGCGGCGGACCTGGTCGCGGACCTGTCAACGGAGCGGCAGGAGGAGCTGCTCGCCCTGATGGAGCCGGAGGAGGCCTCCGAGGTCCGGCAGCTGCTCGCCTACGGCGAAGAGACGGCGGGCGGCCTCATGACGACCGATTTCATCACCCTGACCGCCGACCAGACCGCCGGCGAGGTGATCGAGATGCTCCGCACGCTGGCGCCCTCGGCCGACCAGGTCTACTACCTCTACGTCACCGATGCCGACGGTCTGCTGGTGGGGACGATCACCCTTCGCGGCCTGATCGTCGCGGACCCCGCGACACCGGTACGCGACTTTCTCCGGCCCGACCCCATCAGCGTGACGCTAGAGACGGACGCGGGTGAGGTCGGTCTCGCCATCGCGCGCTACAACCTGCTCGCGCTGCCGGTCGTCGACGACGCAGGACGCCTGCGGGGCATCGTGACCGTGGACGATGCGCTGGAGCGCGCGCTGGGTGAAGGCTGGCGCAAGCGGCTGCCGGAGGTGTTCGAACCGGCCGAGGAGCGCTGAGGCGTGGCGCGACCGGGCGTGCGGCTGCCGCTACGTCGAATGCAGCGCAGCCTGCGCGATCGGCTCCCCAACTTCCGCGTCCACCGGACCGGCCTGCTGGCGTTCCTGGCGGTCCTGGGCCCGGGGCTCATTGCCGGCCTGGCCGGCAACGATGCCGGCGGCATCGCAACCTACAGCGTCCTGGGAGCCGAGACGGGCCTCCGGTTGCTCTGGATCCTCCCGCTCACGACGCTGATGCTGGCCATCGTGCTGGAGATGGCGGCACGCATGGGAGCCGTCTCCGGGCAGGGGCTGGGCGATCTCATCCGGGACGACTTCGGGATCCGCTGGACGGCCGTCGCCATGCTGGTCGTCCTCGCTGCCAACGGGATGAACGTCGTCGCCGAGTTCGCCGGTGCCGGCGCGGCACTCGAGCTGTTCGGGATCCCTCGCTTCGTGACGGTTCCGGTCGTCGCGGCGGCCATCTGGGCCCTCGTCGTCTTCGCCAGCTACCGGGTCGTGGAGCGGGTCTTCCTGTCGGTGGCCGTGGTCTTCATCGCCTACGTCGTCAGCGCGTTCGTCGTCGGGCCCGACTGGGGCGGCGTGCTGCGCAGCGTGGTCGTGCCATCGGTCTCGCTGGAGCCGAGCTTCCTGGTGCTGATGGTCACCGCCGTGGGCACGACCATCACGCCCTACATGTTCTTCTACCTGCAGTCATCGGTGGCCGACAAGGGGCTCGGGCCCGAGGAGCTCCGCTTCGAGCAGGCCGATGCGGTGCTGGGCGCGCTGTGGACCAACGTCATCGCCCTCTTCATCATCATCGCCACCGCCACCACGATCTTCGGCACCGGGGTCCGGATCGAAAGCGCGGAGGATGCGGCCGTCGCCCTGCGTCCCCTTGCTGGCGACGCAGCCGGGGTGCTCTTCGCCTTCGGTCTCTTCGGCGCGTCGGTCCTGGCCGCCACGGTGATGCCGCTGACGACGAGCTATGCCGTCTGCGAATCCTTCGGCTGGGAATCGGGCGTCAGCCGGCGTTTCTCGGAGGCGCCGGTCTTCATGGGCCTCTTCAGCGCGCTCATCGTCATCGGCGCGGTGGTCGTCCTCATCCCGGGCCTGCCGCTCATCGGACTCATCCTGGCCAGCCAGCTGCTGAATGGCATCCTGCTGCCGGTGATCCTGGTCTTCATGCTGCGGCTGGCGAACAACCCGCGGATCATGGGTCGCCATACCAACCCACGTTGGCTGAACGTCGTGGCGTGGACGATGACCGGTCTGGTCATCCTGCTCACGCTGGTCCTGCTGGCCAGCACGGTGGTTTCGTTCTTCGGCTAAGCCTCAGGAGCCGATGGGATGCCAGACCGTCTTGGTCTCGACGAACTCGCCGACGAGGTACGGCGATTGGGCGCGCGGGCTGAGCCAGTCAACCGCCCCATCGCCACCGGCCGGCGGCCGCACGAAGCGCTTCACGTTCTCCGTGGCGTTCTCCTCGATGGCCTGCGCCTGATCCGGATCCAGCCCGTAGGCGTCGAGCGCGTTGACATCCATGTGGCTGGCCAGGTGCGAGACGAGCTCCCCACGCAGACCGGTGATGAGGTTCACGACGCCGCCCGGCACGTCAGAGGTGGCGAGGACCTCGGTCAGCGTGACGGCCGGCAGCGGGCGCGACTCCGATGCGATGACGACCGCGCAGTTCCCCGACAGGATCACCGGCGCGAGGCGGCTGACCAGGCCCAGCAGGCTGCTCTCCTCCGACGCGATGACTCCCACCACGCCGGTCGGCTCGGGGACGCTGAAGTTGAAGTAGGACCCGGCGACCTGGTTCACGGTTCCCAGCATCTGCGAGAACTTGTCGGCCCAGCCGGCGTACCAGACCCATCGGTCGATTGCCGCGTCGACGAGGCGCGTCGCCCGACGGCGCCCGACGCCCTCCGCGGTCATGACCTCGGCCACGAACTGTTCGCGCCGCCCCTCCATCAGCTCCGCGATGCGGTACAAGATCTGGCTGCGGTTGTAGGCCGTCTTCGCGGCCCAGCCTGGGAACGCCTTGCGGGCGGCACGCACCGCCTCGCGGATGTCCTTGCGCGTCCCGCGGCAGGCGTTCGCCAGGAGCCGGCCCTTCGCGTCGTGGATCTCGTACGCGCGGCCCGACTCGGTACGCGGGAACTGGCCGCCGATGTAGAGCTTGTAGGTCTTCCGGACGCCGATGCGCTCCGCGGCGGATCCGCCCCCGGTGGCGGCCGCCAGCGGTTGACGCGCGGGCTCGTCGAGGACCGATGCCCGTTGCGTGGCCCGCGTGCGCGTCGTGGTCCGGCGAGGACTGGCCATCAGGCGGCACCAAGCGCCGTCTCGGCGCGCTCCCAGGCGCTCATCGGCCCGGTGTACCGTTCGCTGACAGGTCCAGGTAGGCGGCGAGGCCATGCAGGCCGCCCTCGCGACCGTACCCCGACTCCTTGTAGCCGCCGAAGGGCGAGGTCGGATCGAAGCGGTTGAAAGTGTTGGCCCAGACCACGCCGGCGCGCATGGCGCTCACCATCTTGAAGATGCGGCTGCCCTTCTCGGTCCAGACGCCGGCGGAGAGGCCGTACGGCGTGTTGTTCGCCTTCTCGATCGCCTCCTCGGGTGTCCGGAAGGTCAGGACCGACAGGACCGGCCCGAAGATCTCTTCCTGGGCGATTCGGTGCGACTGGCTCACGCCGGTGAAGAGGGTGGGCCGGAAGAAGAAGCCGCGATCCGGGAGCTGGCAATCCGGCTGGAAGATGTCGGCCCCTTCATCGACGCCGGACTGGACGAGCTCCGTGATCTTCGCCAGCTGCGCGGCCGAGTTGATGGCACCGACGTCGGTGTTCTTGTCGAGCGGATCACCAACGCGCATGGTGCCCAGGCGGTCCTTCAGCTTGTCGAGGAGCGGTTCGTAGACGCTCTCCTGGACGAAGAGCCGCGAACCGGCGCAGCAGACCTCGCCCTGGTTGAAGTAGATGCCGTTGATGATGCCCTCGATGGCCTGGTCGAGCGGCGCGTCGTCGAAGACGATGTTGGCCGCCTTGCCGCCCAGCTCCAGGGTCAGCTTCTTGTGCGACCCGGCGACCGCGCGAGCGATCATCTTGCCGACTGCGGTCGAGCCGGTGAAAGCCACCTTGTTGACGTCGGGGTGCTTCACCAGCTCCATCCCGATCTCGCCCGGCCCGGTGATGATGTTGACCACGCCCGGCGGGAGCTCTGCCTGCTGCACGACATCGGCGAAGAGGTAGGCGGTCAGGGGCGTGGTGGATGCGGGCTTCAGGACGACCGTGTTGCCGGCCGCCAGCGCCGGTGCGATCTTCCAGGCCAGCATCAGCAGCGGGAAGTTCCACGGGATGATCTGGGCGGCCACGCCCAGCGAGCGCGGCTCGCGGTGCGCGAAGGCGTAGTCCAGCTTGTCGGCCCAGCCCGCGTAGTAGAAGAAGTGCGCCGCAGCGAGCGGCACGTCGACGTCGCGCGATTCCTTGATGGGCTTGCCCGAGTTGAGCGTCTCCACCACCGCGAACTCGCGGGAGCGCTCCTGGATGATGCGCGCGATGCGGTAGAGGTACTTGGCGCGCTCGCTGCCGGGAAGGCGCGACCAGGTCGAGTCGTAGGCGTCCCGGGCAGTGGTCACGGCACGGTTGACATCGGCCTTCGACGCCCGGGCGACCTTCGCCAGCGTTTCCTCGGTGGCGGGGTTGATCACGTCGAACCAGGCTCGCGGACGCGATGGCGCGAACTCGTTGCCGATGAAGAGGCCGTACTCCGGTCGGATCCGGATGTGATCGGTCGCTTCGGGGGCTGGTGCGTACTCCCATGGGAGGTTGCCCCGTGCAGCGAGCCCCCACGCGCCGGCCCCCGGGCGGGTCTCGTCCTTCTTGGTCAAGGTCATGACGGGACCGATTATCGCACCGCGGCAGTTGTCCTCACCCGCCGCCACCCGGCGAAACGCCCAGCTGCTGCAGCATCCCGAGCGAATCCATCTGGTGCCAGTGTTCTGCCACGCGCCCGTCGACGAGGCGGAAGATGTGGATCTCCTCGATGGTGTAGCGGCGTCCGGTGGGCGGAATGCCCATGAACGTCCCCGAATGCACGGCGGACGAAACGAGCCGCACGGCGACGCGATCATCCTCCGCGATCGTGTCCTGGATCTCGAAGCTCGCATCGGTCAGCGCCCCGGCCACGCGGCCGATCGCCGCCTCCATGACCTCAGGACCGGCGCCGGGGAGCGGATGGGACACGAAGTCCGGCGTCACCAACTCCTTCACGGCGTCTGCCCGACGCGCCACGAATACCTCGTCGATGAAGCGCTGCACCAGGTCGATGCTGCTTCCTGCCACGGTTGCCTCCTTGCCCCGGCCGGTCGCCGGTCGTTTCGGCCTACACTCGCCAGCATGACCCATGCCGTGGATCCCCTTCTCGCGCACAGCCATCGCTTCGGGGTCCGCACCTACGAGGTCGACGAGAACGGCCACGTGAACAACAACGCGGTCTACCTCCGACGGCCGACCGATCCGTGTCCCAGCCGAGCTGCTGGCGCGGTATCGCCCGCTGCTGCAGGGCTAGCTCCTGCCCTCGAGCTCCAGCAGGAAACGCTTGCGGTCGAGGCCGCCGGCGTAGCCGCCCAACCCGCCGCCGGCGTGCAGCACGCGGTGGCAGGGCACCACGATCGGGATCGGATTCGAACCCAGGGCGTTGCCGGCCGCACGCGCGCCCCGCGGCGACCCGGCCTCGGCGGCCACGCTGCCGTAGGTGGTCACCTCCCCGAATCGAACGCGCGCGGTTGCGTGCAGGACCTTCCGCGCAAAGCCGCGGATCAACGACCAGTCGACGGGGACCTCGAACGAACGCCGCTCGCCGGCGAAGTAGGCGTCCAGCTCGCGCCGCGCTTCGTCGGTGCGTTCCGGGGAGCGCAGCAGCCGTGGGCTCAGCTCGCGCGCCAGCTCGCCGAGCACCGCATCGTCGGGCTCTCCCTCGTAGGCGATGCGGACCAGCCCGCGCGGCGTCACGGCAACGAGAAGTCGGCCGAGCGGCGAATCGTGCTCCGCATAGGCCACGTCGAGGAGCCCCTCGTCTGCCGCACGGCGGCGCAGACCGGTCATCAGACGCCCCTCGTCGAAGGGAGGCTGAGCCACCCCCGACAGGCGGCGCTCGAGCTCGTTCATGCCTCGATCTCCTTTCGCAGGCGCCGGAGCCCGCTCGCCACGTTCTGGCGAGCCGCCGCATCGCTGGTTCCCATCCGCTCGCCGATGGCACGGTAGTCGAGGTCCAGCACGAACCGATGGATGACGGCTGCGCGCTGCTTCTCGGGGAGGGAGCGGACCTGCCGCCAGAGCCCGTCGTCGGGGATCGGCACCGGTTGCACCTGCGGTTCGACGGCGGGCGGCAGGCCATCGAGCGGGTGGGCCGGCCGCCGGGCCCGCCGCCGGCCGACATCGGCCGCCTTGCGCCGTGCGATCGTGTAGAGCCAGGCACGCAGGTTGTCGCCGTTCCGCAGTCGCGGATAGGCGCGCAGCGCCGAGATCAGCGTCTCCTGCAGGCAGTCCTCGGCGTCATCATGTCCGAGGAAGCCGGCCAGGAACCGATGCAGCTCGGCTGCATGGGCATCGACGAGCACCTGGAACGGTGGCAGTTGCACACCCGGTGAACGTCGCGCCGGCACGGGGCGTGAGCTCTACGCGGCTGCGCGTCGCACGAGATCGACGTAGGCCGCCGGTTCGTCGCGCAGGATGGTTGGCAGCCAGACCCCGTCGGCCCCCTCGTTCCAGTCCATCTCCAGCCCGGGGTTCTGCGCGTTGCTGCCGTCCGGCGCGAACACGTGCGGCGATCCCTGCACGGCGTCCGTCTTGGCGACCTCCCACTGCTCGAAGATGGCACGGCGAGCACGGCCATCATCGAGCGCCGCGGCCAGCGCGGCAAGGTCCAGGCCATCGGTCTCCGAGGCGACCTCCAGGATGATGTGGCGCAGGCTGATGCAGCGGCTCTCGCCCCAGAAGGCGCGGCGCAGGCCCCGGTCCAGTGCCTCCGACGCGGCCAGGCCCTGCTCCTTCGCCGCCTGGACGGCCTCCATGGCCGGGAGCATGGTGCCGGGCCACTCCCAGTCCGGCGCGCTCCAGCTCTGCCAGCCAGCGCGCGGCGCAAGGGCGGCGCAGGCGGGCATCTCCGGCTCCAGCTCGTTGCGCGGCGTGGCCTGCGAGTTGAAGAGCTCCAGCGGGAAGACGCGGTGGTCGAACCGGACGCGATCCTCCACGCCGAGCTGCCGTCGCGCGTCCCAGAGCCGCCAGACGGCGACGTGCGCCCACGGACAGCCGATGTCCGACCAGACCTGGATCGTGTTCGGCTCGGCCTGCATCGCCCTAGTCGAGGGTGAAGTAGTCGCCGCCGGAATAGCGACCGGTGCGCTCCTTGCGGATCTGCATGAGCACGTCGTTGAGGAGGGAGGAGGCGCCGAACCGGAATCGGTCGGGCGTCATCCAATCCGGCCCGAGCGTCTCATAGAGCGTCGTCAGGTAGGCGATCGATTCCTTGGCGGTGCGAATCCCGCCGGCCGGCTTCATGCCGACCGCGCGACCGGTCTGATGGTAGAAGTCGCGGATCGCCTCCAGCATGACCAGCGTCACCGGCAGCGTGGCGGCGGGCTGCACCTTGCCGGTGCTGGTCTTGATGAAGTCGGCGCCGGCCGCCATGGCCAGGACCGATGCGCGCCGCACGTTGTCGTAGGTCTCGAGCTCGCCGGTCTCGAGGATCACCTTCAGGTGCGCGTCGCCGCAGGCCTCCTTGACCGCCACGATCTCGTCGTAGACCTTGGCATACTCGCCGGCCAGGAAGGCGCCGCGGTCGATCACCATGTCGACCTCGTCGGCCCCCATGGCGACCGTCATGCGGACGTCCTCCAGCTTGACCTCCAGCGGCGCCTGGCCTGACGGGAAGTAGGTGGCCACCGATGCCACCTTCACACCGGAGCCCTTGAGCGCGGCGGCGGCGGCTGGAACCATGTTCGGGTAGACGCAGAGCGCCGCGACGTGCGGGATCGACGGGTCGGTCGGATCCGGCCGCCGGGCCTTGCCCGCCAGCGCACGCACCTTTCCCGGCGTGTCCTTGCCCTCCAGCGTCGTGAGGTCGGTCATGCGGATCACGAGGTCGAGCGCCCAGAGCTTCGCCTCGCGCTTGATGCTGCGCTTCGCGAGGCTGGCGGCACGCTCCTCCACGCCGACCTGATCCACCGGCCAGACACGGCCCAGCAGGCTGCCCAGCGCCTGGTGGCGCGGAGCCGTCAGGTCGCGGGCGGGATCGCGGCGGGCGGGTGTCGTGGTGGCCATCTGGACCACCCATTGTACGGGTGCGAGAGGAGGAAGCCCATCCCGGGGGCAACCGCCGCGTCGCGCCAGAGCTCGGCGCGGCTATGCTTCATCGCGTGACGCACGATGCCCTGGCGGCCGCACTGGTCGACGCATGGTCCGACCTGGACCGGGTCTGCGCTGGCATGGATCCCGGCGAGGCGACCGCGAACGAGGCGGGCAGCTCGTACGCCTGGACAGTGGGGCACCTCGCCAACCAGGTCGACAGCTGGATCAACGTCCGCTTCGCGGCGACCGCGCCACACCCGCTGGTGTCCGACGCCCGTTACCGCTTCGGCGGCGACGGCCGCGCCGTCGGCTGGGCGGAGCTGTGGGCCGCGTCCGAGGAGGTTCGGCGCACGGCCGCCGCGTTCCTGCAAGGGACGGGTGGATCCGAGCTCGATCGCACCATCCCCTACCCCGGTTCGCTGCCCGAGCTGCGAGGGCGCAAGGTGACGCTGCGCTACACGCTGCTGCGCGTCTTCGCCCACCACTACTTCCACATCGGCGAGATCGCCAGCAAAAGGTCCTCCGCGGGACACTCCGTCGGCGACTACCCCGGCCCGCTGCTGCGGACGGCGGAGGCGGAACGATGAGCGCGCGGCGGGCCGACGAGTCGATCGTCTACTGCCTCACCCGGGACCGAGATCTGGCAGCGCACCTCGAGGCGCGGCTGTCGCGGGCGCTGGCCTTCTTCTACAACGACGCCGCGCGGCTGCACCAGGCCATCGTGCTGCGCCGTCCCGATGCGGTCGTCGTCGATACCGGCGCCATCCGCCAGGAGTACGGTGACGCGGGGCTGGGTCCGGTGGTCGGCTTCATCCGGGAGCGCGCCGCGGAGGCCCGGATCGCGGTCCGGCCCACGGCCGGGGCCGAGTGGCTCGTGGCGGCGGAGGCCGGCGATGGCGTCGAGATGCTTCCGGCCGACGAGCCCGGGTGCGTGCAAGCCGTGGCGGTCTTCTGCAGCGCTTCGGTCGCCTAGCCGTCGCGGCGCCGAACCGCGGCATCTGGAGGAGCGAGCACGCCGGCCCGCTGCGGGGGCCAGTAACGGGCAACGGCGCGCCACGCCACGGACGACACCGCCACCCCTCCGAAATCGCGGGAATCGGTGCTCTCGTCCGACGCATCGCCACGCAGGTGCACCATCCCTCGGTCAATTGCCACGACGCGCTTGACGAGCTCACGCGCGGGGCTGCGGGGATCGCGCGCCAGGACCACTTCACCGGGTCGCGGCGCACGGCGCGCGTAGGTGATCGACTCCACCAGGAGCCGGTCTCCGGGGCGTAACGCCGGCGCCATGGAACGCCCGTCCACCTCCACGACGTCGAGGCGCCGCGCGACGGCGAGCGCAGTGGCGAGCCCGGCGAGCAGGCCGCACACGAAGAGGAGGGGCCGCAAGCGGCCCCTCACCTCGTCGGCACCGGATCGGTCGCTCAGCCCGGCCGGCCGTTGACGCGCGTCTTCTCCGGACCGCCGGTGCTCTTCCACATCTCGTCGATGGTGTCGATCATGGAGAGCAGCTCGCGGGCGGCGCCGGCGTCCATCGTGTGCTTGACCTGCGAGACCTGCTTGGCGGCCTTCCAGAAGGTCTCGTGCAGGTTCGGGTACTTGTCCAGGTGCTCCGGCTTGAAGTAGTCGGACCAGAGGACGTAGAGATGCTCCTTCGCCAGCTCGGCCCGCTTCTCCTTGACGTCGATGCACCGCGCACGGAAGACCGGGTCGTCACTCGCCTCGTACTTCTCGATGATCTTGAGGCAGGACTCGGCCTCGATCCGCGCCTGCTCGGGATCGTAGACGCCGCAGGGGATGTCGCAGTGGGCATGGACGCGGCGTGGGCGCAGCACGTTGCGCACGGTCAGCATGTGGTCTCCTCTCGTCTAGTCGCAACAATGGCTCGTTGTACGGCCATTTTCGCAGCAATCCGCGTGCCGTCGGCAGGCGCTCGCTCGGTCAGCGAGAAGGCCTACTCGTCGAATGCCAGCTCGCGCGCGATCTGCGGTCGCCCGTCCTCCAGCTCGATGGTGCGCCCCAGGCGCCGAGCGCGGAGCGCCGTCTTGACCCGCTGCTCGAGGCTCCTGGACATCAGACCCACTGCCGACTCGAGATCCACGAACCCGTAGGCGCGCAGCTCCCCGACCGGCAGCCGAATGCGTCGCGCGTCGGCATCGTCGAGGGTTCCGCAGTCGTAGACGAGCGCCAGGCCGTCCGCCACGCTCTCGCGAGCGGGCATCCAGTCGAGCACCAGCAGCGAGCCGATGGTGGCCTCGATGCCCAGCTCCTCGCGAACCTCCCGACGGGCCGCGCCTCGCGGCGACTCGCCAACCTCGACGACGCCCCCGGGAATCTCCCAAGTCGGCTTGTAGGACGGCTGCACCAGGAGGACGCGCCCCGCCCGATCGCTGAAGATGACGCCTGCCGCCATGCGCTTCGTCGGCAGGGATGCGGAGGAGGCAGTGGCCTCCTGCTCCCCCATCATGACCCCATGACCATCCCGCCGTCGACGCCGATCACCTGGCCGGTGACGTAGCGTGCCTCGTCGGATGCCAGGTAGACGGCGGCGGCGGCCACGTCGTCCGCCGAGCCGACGTGACCCATGGGCGTCAGGCTCTTGATGGCCTCGGTCGCGGCCTCCGGCAAGTCGGCGGTGAGATCGGTCTCGATCAGGCCCGGGGCGATGGCATTGCAGGTGATCCCGCGGCTGGCGAGCTCACGTGCGGTCGTCTTGGTTAGGCCGATGAGCCCCGCCTTGGCGGCGGCGTAGTTGGCCTGTCCCGCGTTGCCCATGCGCCCCGCCGCAGAGCTCATGTTGATGATGCGCCCGGAGCGAGCCTTCATCATCGGCCGGGCGATGGCGCGGGTCATCCAGAACGGGCCGGACAGGTTGGTGGAGATCACCGCCTCCCACTCCTCGGCGTCCATGCGCATGAGCAGGTTGTCGCGGGTGATGCCGGCGTTGTTGACGAGCACGTCGATCTTGCCGAAGGCATCCATCGCCGCGTGCACGATCCCTTCGCACGCCTCGCGACCGGCGGAGGTGTCTCCCTGGAGCGCCGTCGCCTGCCTGCCGGCGGCGCGGATTCGCTGGACCGTCTCCTCCGCGGCATCCGCGTTGCCCCGGTAGTTGATCGCGACATCGGCACCCTGCGCGGCCAGCGCCAGCGCGATGGCGCGTCCGAGCCCGCGACTGCCCCCGGTCACCAGCGCGACCTTGCCGGTCAGATCGAACATCGCGTCCTCCTGTCGAACGTGGTCCTGCCCCTCAGCCCGTGGCACCGACCTCCTGCCGGCCGACGCGCGGCATGCCCAGCCGCGTCTGCTCGCCCGGGGCGCGGAACGCCAAGGCAGGGTCGGCCGTCCATTCCACCACCGCGGCACCGGCGGTGTAGCCGGCCCCGAACGCCACCATGAGCACCCGATCGCCCGGCTTGATGCGTCCGGCAGCGACCGCCTCCACCAGGGCCATCGGCACCGATGCCGCCGAGGTATTCCCGTACTTCTCGATGTTGACGAAGACCTTCTCAGCGGGGATCCCGAGCGCCTTCTCCACGCTCTGGATGATGCGCAGGTTGGCCTGGTGGAAGACGAACTGGTCGACGTCATCCACGGTCAGGCCGGCGTCGCGGAGCGCCGCCACAGCCGACTCGGCGAGCTGGCGCGTGGCGTACTTGTACACGTCGCTGCCAGCCATGTGGATGTAGTGCAGCCGCTGGTCGACGGTCTCGTGCGAGGCCGGGTTCTTCGTCCCGCCGGCCGGGACGATGATCCCCTCGCAGCCGGTGCCGTCGCTGTAGAGCTCTGCGCCCAGGAGGCCGCCGGGCTCGTCCGATGCCGAGAGGAGCACCGCGCCGGCGCCGTCGCCGAAGAGCACGCACGTGCCGCGGTCCTGCCAGTTGAGGAAGCGGCTCAGGATCTCAACGCCGATGACCAGCACGTTGCGGTACATGCCGCTGCGGATGAAGCTGGTCCCCGTGGCGAGGGCGTAGACGAACCCCGAGCAGGCGGCCTGGAGGTCGAACCCCGCCGCCCGCGTGGCGCCGAGCTCGGTCGCCACCAGCACCGCCGTCGCCGGGAGCGGGTAGTCGGGTGAGCAGGTACCGACGATGACGAGGTCGACGTCGGAGGCGGGGACACCCGCTACGGCGAGGGCGTCCCGCGCCGCATGGACGGAGAGCGTCGTCGTCGTCTCGTCGTCCGCCGCGATGCGCCGCTCCCGGATCCCGGTGCGCGTCACGATCCACTCGTCCGAGGTCTCCACGATGCCGGAGAGCTCGTCGTTGGTCATCACGCGCTTCGGCGCGTACATTCCCCAGCCGCTGATCACCGCGTTGGTGGACATTGCCTCATCTCCTCATGCGCTGGGGTCGATCTCGATGAGCGGCTGCTGGCGCTTCACCAGCGTTCCCGACTCGACCAGGATTCGCGTGACGCGGCCGGCCGCGTCCGACTTGATCTCGTTGAACAGCTTCATGGCCTCGATCAGCCCGATCACCGTGCCGCTGCCGACCTCCGAGCCTCGCTCGATGTAGGCCCGCGCCCCAGGCGACGGCGCGGTGTACCAGACCCCGGTCAGCGGGGCGGCGACGAAGCGCATCCCGGGCGCCGGCTCGCCGTACGGCGACGACGGTGCGGCCGGCTGTTCAGGAGCGGACGGGATGGGAGGTGACGGGGGGGTCGCCATCGGCGTGGCCGCATGTCGCGGTCGCGCGAGCCGCACGACCAGCTCGCCGGCTTCGACCTCGAGCTCAGCAAGGTCACTCGCCTCGAAGACCGGGGCCAGCAGGTCCACGGCGGCCAGCAGCCGCTCGCCGGTAGGATCGCTCACGGCCGGTACCGCCGGAAGATCACGGTGGCGTTGTGCCCGCCGAAACCGAACGAGTTCGTCATCGCGATGTCGACATCGGCCTGGCGCGCGTCGTTCGGGACGTAGTCGAGGTCGCAGTCGGGATCGGGGAACTGGTAGTTGATGGTGGGCGGCACGATCCCCGCCTCGATTGCCCGTATGCAGGCAATCGCCTCCACGCCCCCGCCCGCACCGAGCATGTGCCCGGTCATGCTCTTGGTGGAGCTCACCGGCAGCGCGTAGGCGCGCTCGCCGAAGACGGTCTTGATGGCGGCCGTCTCCGCCCGGTCGTTCGGCGGAGTGCTGGTGCCGTGGGCGTTGATGTAGTCGACCGCGTCGGGCGAGAGGCCCGCATCTGCGAGGGCCAGGCTCATCGACCCGACGGCGCCGCGGCCACCGGGCGCCGGCAGGGTGACGTGCGATGCGTCGTCGGTGGCGGCATAGCCCACGACCTCCGCGTGAATCTGCGCGCCACGCGCCCGGGCGTGCTCGAGGTCCTCGAGCACCAGGATGCCGGCGCCATCGGCGATCACGAACCCGTCGCGCTGCGCGTCGAAGGGACGCGACGCCGCCTCCGGTTCGTCGTTGCGCTTCGTCGAGAGTGCCCGCATGGCGGCGAACGCCGCGACGGGGATCTCGCCCACCCCCGCCTCCGCTCCCCCCGCGATCATGACGTCGGCGTCGCCGCGGCGGATGATCGACATGGCATCGCCGATCGCGTGGTTGCTGCTCGAGCAGGCGCTCACGGTCGCGTAGTTCGGGCCGCGGGCGTTCGCGTAGATGGCCACGTAGCCGGCCGCCATGTCCGGGATCATGGCCGTGACCAGGAACGGGCCGACCCGCTCGGGGCCGAGCTCGTGGGCCTCGATGATGTCGCGGATCATGGTGTTGATGCCGCCGATGCCGGAGCCGATGATCACGCCGGTCCGCTCCGCGGCCCGTTCATCGATCGCGGGGTTCTCGAGGCCGGCATCGCCTAGCGCCTCGGCGGACGCAGCCCACGCGTAGTGGACGTAGCGGTCGTTGCGCCGAACCTCCTTCTTCGGCATGACCGATTCGGCGTCGAACCCGCGGATCTCGCCGGCCACCTTGCTGTCGACGCGGTCGGGATCGAAGAGCGTGATCCGGCCGATGCCGCTGCGTCCGGCGACCATGGCGTCCCACGTGCTCGCCACGTCGTTGCCGATGGGCGTGACGGCCCCCATCCCGGTGACCACCACGCGGCGCTCGCCGCGCTCCGTCGAGCTCGGGCGCTGCCAGCGCTCATCCAGCTGCATCGGCGCCTCCGGCGATGGCCTGGTCGCGAGGGATGATGAAGCTGATGGTCGCCTCCACCGCGACCTCGTCGCCGACGCTGGCCACGGCCCGCGCACGACCGAACATGCCCCGCAGCTTCTCGAGCGTGACCTCCATCCGCAGCGTATCGCCGGGGAGGACGGTGCGGCGGAATCGACAGCCATCGATGCCGGCGAACAGCGCGAGCTTGCCGCGGTACTCGGCGAGCGCGAGGACCGCCACGGCACCCGTCTGCGCCAGCGCCTCGACCATCAGCACGCCGGGCATGATCGGCCGCTCCGGAAAGTGGCCGGTGAACTGGGGCTCGTTGGCCGTGACGTTCTTGATCGCCACGACGCGCTTGCCCGGCTCGAGCTCAACCACGCGGTCGATGAGCAGGAACGGGTAGCGGTGCGGGAGGATGCGCATGATGTCGGCCGCTTCCATCGGGAGCTGGAGGTCGGTCGCGGCTGTCTGGTCGGTCATCGATTCGACCTCAGGCTACAGCGCATGGCGGTCAGGCGCCTCCGGCGACGAAGGCAGCCGGACCGACGCGATCGAGGAGGTTCGTGCTGACCTCCGCGTCGAGGAAGACGTCGTTCTCGATGATTCCGCGGTGGAATGGGAGGTTGGTCTTGATCCCCTCGACGCGGAATTCGGCGAGCGCGCGGCGCGAACGTGCCACGGCCTCAGCGCGATCCTCGCCCCACACGATCAGCTTGGCGAGCAGCGAGTCGTAGTACGGCGGGACCTCGTAGCCGCTGTAGAGGTGCGTGTCGACCCGCACGCCCGGTCCAGCCGGAAGCGTGAGCTCCTCGATCACGCCCGTCTGCGGCGAGAAGTTGTCCCCGGGATCCTCGGCGTTGATGCGGAACTCGATGGCATGACCGCGTAGCTGCACCGCCTCCTGGGCGATCGTCAGCCGCTCGCCCGCCGCCAGGCGGATCTGCTGCGCGATGAGGTCGATCCCGGTCAGCATCTCGGTCACGGGATGCTCGACCTGGATTCGACAGTTGATCTCGATGAAGTAGAAGTTTCCCTGCTTGTCGAGCAGGAACTCCAGCGTGCCGGCGCTCTCGTAGCCAGCGGCCACCACCGCCCGGATGGCCAGGTCTCGCAGCCGGTCCCGGTTGGCATCGGTCATCGCCGGGGAGGGCGCCTCCTCGATGATCTTCTGGTGCCGTCGCTGGACGCTGCAGTCGCGCTCGCCCAGGTGGATGCCGTTGCCGTGCTGGTCGACGAGCACCTGCACCTCCACGTGCCGCGACTCCTCCACCCACTTCTCGAAGTAGATGCTGTCGTCCCCGAACGCCGCCTGCGCCTCCGAGCGTGCCAGCGGCAGGCTAGTCTCCATCTCGCGCGGTGAGCGGACCAGGCGCATCCCGCGACCACCGCCGCCCGCCGAGGGCTTGAGCAGGACGGGGTAACCCGCCTCCTCGGCCTGCTGCAGCGCGTCGCGGATGTCGTTCACGATGCCGCGGCTGCCGGGCACCGTGGGCAGCCCGTTGGCGGCCAGCATGCGGCGCACTGCGTACTTGCTGCCGAATCGCTCGAGGACGTCTGCACGTGGACCGATGAAGTGGAGGTCGTGCGCCGCGACCACCTCGGCGAAGCCCGCATCCTCCGACAGGAAGCCATAGCCGGGATGGATCGCGTCGCAGCCGGTGATCAGGGCGGCCGACACCACCGCGGGCTGGTTCAGGTAGCTCTTGCGAGCCTCGGCCGGACCGATGCAGACTGCCTCGTCGGCCATCTGCACGGCGAGCGACTCCCGATCCGCCTCGCTGTACGCCACCACGGCGGGAATCTGCAGGTCACGGCACGCGCGCAGGATGCGCACGGCGACTTCGCCACGGTTGGCGACGAGGATCTTGTTGAAGCTCATGTGCGGACCGATACCTCCCTGGCACCTGCCAGCACGTCCACGGCGGTGGCCAGCCCCGCCTCGTCCGCGACGTTCAGCGTGCGCGCACCAGGGGCGATGCGTCGCACCATGCCGGTGAGTGCCGCGCCCGGACCAATCTCCACGAACGTGTCGACCCCGTCCGAAAGCATCGACCTGACGCCCTGAACCCACTCGACCGGTGAGCTGACCTGCCGGGCCAGCAGCGCCCGGATCCGACCCGCATCGCGGACGGCCTCGCCGGTCACGTTGCTCACGACCGGCGGATCGGCATCACCCCAGGTGGCGTCCTCGAAGGCGTCCGCCAGCGCCTCGCCGACGCTCGCCATCATCGGCGAGTGGAACGGGCCCGAGACCTTGAGCGGAATGACGCGCCGTGCGCCGGCGGCCTGCAGGGCGGGGCCGGCTGCCTCGAGCGCCGCGCGGGTCCCGCTGATCACCACCTGGCCCGGTGCGTTGTCGTTGGCGACCACCAGGTCGTCGCCCGAATCCGCGGCCGTCACGATCCCGGTCACCGCAGCGCGATCCAGGCCGATGACAGCGCTCATGCCGCCGTCCGGCGCGGCCTCGGCCATCAACCGGCCCCGAAGCGCCACGAGGCGGATGGCATCGGCGACGGACAGGACCCCTGCCGCCGCCGCGGCCGCGTACTCACCCACCGAGTGCCCGGCGACGTAGCTGGGGTGCAGTGGCAGCTCGTCACGCAGCGCCGACAGGATCGCGAGGCAGGTTGCGACCAGGCAGGGCTGCGTCTGGCGGGTGTCGTTGAGGCGCTCCTCGGGGCCGTCCCAGCAGGTCGTCGAGACGCCCCACCCGAGAGCCGCATCCGCGGAGCGATAGACCGCTGCGGCGCTCGGCCAGCGGGCCGCGACATCCCGGCCCATACCGACCACCTGCGAGCCCTGCGGAGAGAACAGCAGCGCTACGCTCACTCGCTCGGCTCCAGCTCGACCAGCACCTGGCCGTACTCGACCGGCTCGCCCGACTCGGCCACGAGGTGGCTGACGACTCCCCGCCGCGGAGCGCGAACGTCATGCCGAACTCCGAGCATCTCCACGTGCCCGAGCTCGTCCCCCTTGTCGACCTGCAGGCCGGGTCCCAGGCCATCGGCGAACCCGAAGTACCCGACGGCGGGCGAGGTGACGCCGTGGGCGGACGAGGCTGCCGGCGGTGGCGCCGGCGCCTGACGGCGCGGCTGCCCAGCGGATTCGGAGTGGACGTCCGGCGCAGCAGCCGGAGCCCACTCGCCGGCGACCGCACGGACCCGCAGGGAGCCGTGGCGCACCTCCAGCTCCCCCAGCCGGTGCCGCGCCAGCCGTTCGGTCAGGCGCGGAACGAGCTCGCGGGCCGCCACTTCAACCTGGGAGAGATCGTCATCGTGCTGGGTCATGCGCCTCCCTCGGCGTCATTGTTCTCGTCGTTGCTCGGCCACACGTCGCTCCACCTCGGCCGGCGCGGCACCCCCGGCAATCGCAGCAGCCGCCCGAGACGGCGGCGCAGGGAGGGCTCCTCCACGGCGGTTGCAGGCCCGACGTCGGTCTGCAGCACCAGGCCGATGCCGCGCAGCCGAGCATAGCGGGTCGCCAGCAGGACTTCCGGCTCGTGGCGGGTCACCCGCCCGAGCGCGTCGAGCACCGCCGCCTTGATCGACCTCGCCGTCGCCGCCGTGTCCTCCTGGGCGCCTCCGGCCGGCTCTTCCACGATTGCGTCGACGACGCCGAGCTCCAGCTGGTTGGCCGCCGTCATGCGCATGGCCGCTGCTGCCTCGGGAGCGCGCTCGGCCGAGCGCCACAGGATGGAGGCGCAGCCTTCCGGGCTGATGACCGAGTAGACGGCGTTCTCCAGCGCCAGGACCTCGTCTCCGACGCCGATCGCGAGCGCTCCTCCCGAACCGCCTTCTCCGACGATGACGGCCACGATCGGCACCTGGAGGCCGGTCATCTGCTTGATGTTCGAGGCGATCGCCTCTGCCTGGCCGCGTTCCTCCGCAGCGGGCCCGGGAAAGGCGCCGGCCGTGTCGAGGAAGGTCACGACGGGCATGCCCAGCTTCTCTGCCAGCCCCATCAGCCGGTGCGCCTTTCGGAAGCCCTCGGGGTGCGGCGACCCGAAGTTCCGGTGAATGTTCGACTCCGTATCGGAGCCCTTCTGGTGGCCGATCACCATCACCGGCCGCCCCCCGAGCAGGGCCGGCCCGCCGACGATCGCCGGGTCGTCCCGGAACGAGCGATCGCCGTGCAGCTCGAGGAAGTCGTCGAAGATCTGGGCGACGAGATCCAGGGTACGCGGGCGCTTCGGATGACGGGCGAGCTGGACGCGCCGCCATGCCTCGTCGACCTCCTCCTTCGTGGGTGGCCCCGCGGCCAGGGCCCCGACGCCGAGCGGCATCTCGGTCATGACGAGCCATCCTCCGAGGCCCCGGTCCGCTCGCGACTCCTGCCGCCGGCGGTGGCCGCAGCAGGCGGTCCACCGTTCTCCGCGTGCTCGTCCACGTCGATCCCGATCGTCTCGCTGACGGCGCCACCGAGGCGCTCGGCGAGGTCCGAGATGACGCCGATCGGCCCCCATGGCCGGTCCTCCGACGACGGCCACTCCGTGTCCGGTCGGGCGACGGGCAGGAGCGCCAGCAGGCGGGCCAGCGTCGCGCGCATCTCGGCACGCGTAACGACCAGGTCCACGAAGCCGTGCTCCAGGAGGAATTCGGCCGTCTGGAAGCCCTCGGGAAGCTCCTCGCCGACCGTTCCGCTCGCCACACGGGCGCCGGCAAAGCCGATGAGCGCGCGCGGCTCGGCAAGGATCACGTCGCCCAGGCTGGCAAAGCTCGCCAGGACGCCACCCGTGGTCGGGTCGGTCAGGATCGAGATGAAGGGGACGCCCGCGACGTCCATGCGCCCGAGCGGCGCCGTCGTCTTCGCCAGCTGGAGCAGGGAGAGGGTCCCCTCCTGCATGCGTGCGCCACCGGAGGCGGTGACGATGATGGCGGGGACGCGTGCCGAGAGTGCGGCCTCGAAGCAGCGCGCCACCTTCTCGCCCACGACGCTCCCCATGCTGCCGCCCATGAAGCGGAAGTCGAACAGGCCGATGGCGACGTCGTGCCCCTCGATGCGTGCCGTCCCCCACACCGCCGCTTCACGCAGTCCGGTCTTCACCCGCGAGGCCTCGAGCCGGTCGGTGTACGGCTTCTGGTCGTGGAACGCGAGCGGATCACCCGAGATCAGGCCAGCGTCGTGCTCGACGAAGCTGCCCTCGTCGACCAGCAGGTCGATCCGCTCACCGATGCTCATCCGGAAGTGGTGGCCGCACGTCGGGCAGACGCGCAGGTTGCGTTCCAGCTGACGGATGAAGATCTGCGAGTCGCAGCTCGGGCACTTCGTCCAGGCATCGGCCGGACCGTCGCGTCGCCCCAGGGGGAACTTGATGCGCATCGGCAGCGGCTCCTCAGCGGCCCAGGAGCCGATGCGACGGTCCGGGATGCTGGCGCGACGACCGCCAGACGGCGAATGCCGTCACCGTGACGCCCACCGCGGCGGAGGAGACGGCGCCAGCTGCCAGCAGGCGGCCGGGCTGCGACAGCTCGCGACGGGTGAAGCTGGAGACGGCACCGGCCGCCCGCCGCACCATGCCCTCGCCGGCCAGGCGCCCGGCAAGCCGTTGCTCGAAGGCGGCGCCGGGCGGAATCGGGCGCAGCGCAGCAGCCGTCAGCTCCGCGACGCGCAGCAGCGGGCGCAGTTCGGCCTCGACGATCGGCCGCTCGCCGGAGAGCATCGACTCGAGGGCGACTTCAAGCCGCCCTGCCGGGGTTGGGCTGGGCATGCAATCTCCTCCTGCGGTCCTCATCCTAGGCGAACACCGGCAGGAGGGCGTTCGTTACTCGCGGACGTGCCGCCGTGCTGGCGGCGCCGCAGGATCAGGAGCCGAGCCGCGCCTCGAGCTGGCGGAGCGCTCGGTGCAGGAGGACGCGCACGGCGCCGGGCGAACGACCGAGCACCTCCCCGATCTCGACGGAGGTCAGGCCGTCCACGAAGCGCAGCAGGACCGCCTGTCGGCGGTCATCCGCGAGGTCGTCGACTGCTCTGAGCACCCTGCGCAGCTCGTCAGCGCGGCTCACCAGCCCGGCGGGATCGGCATCGGGCTCCGCACGGTCCCAGCCGTCGGGCAGGGGCAGGGTCCCGCGTCGCGACCGGGTGCGATGCGCGTTCGCGATGGTGTTGTGCGCGATCCTGAACAGCCAGCCCCGGAACGTCGCCCCGGTGTCACGGAACTCGGGCAGGCCGCGCAGCGCCGCCAGGAAGGTGCGCTCGGTGGCGTCCTCGGCATCGTGGTGGTCGCGCAGCTGGTAGAACGCGTAGGCGTAGACGCGGTCGAGGTAGCGTCGGTAGATGACCGCGAAGGCGGCACGGTCGCGCTGCGCGGCAAGCACCGCCAAGAGGTCCGGATCGCCCTCGCCGGTGCGCCCATCCCGTCGACCGGCATCCGGCTGCGATCGGGTCATGCGAGCGCACCCTCTGCGTCCCGCACGGAGATGACCTCACCGACGCTGAGCGCGCGCACGCGCCCGCCCGCCTCCAGCAGGAGCGACCCATCGTCGCCGACGCCACGTACGACCCCCTCGAGTCGGGACAGGCCGAGGTCCACGGTCACCCACCGCCCGTCGAGCGCCGACGAGGCGGCGAACCGCGCAATCGGCGAGCTTCCCGTCTCGAGCGCCGAGAGCTCGGCATCCAGCCGCTGCAGGAGCCCCGCGAGCAGAGCGACCCGGTCGAGGTCGCGGCCGGCGAGGTCCGCCAGCGAGGTGGCTCGCCGCCTGAGGTCGGGGGGCATCTCGGCGCGTCGCCAGTTGACGTTGATCCCCACGCCCACCACCGCTTCCGTGAGCCGCTCCCCGGCCATCGACGTCTCGACCAGCAGGCCCGCCACCTTGGCGCCGTCGACGGCCACCACGTCGTTCGGCCACCGGATGGCGAGCGGCGGAGCGCCGACGATCGCCGCGCACGCGTCGCGGACGGCGAGCGCTGCCGCCGCCCCGAGGAGTCCTGCCCGGTCAACCCCGATCTGCGGCCGGAAGGCCACGCTCGCCGCCAGGTTGCGGCCGGCCGGCGAGACCCAGCTGCGACCCTGCCGGCCGCGACCCGCGGTCTGCAGGTCGGCCACGATGGCGAGCCCCTCTCCGGCGGGTTCGGCAAGCGCCGCGCGGGCCCGGTCATTGGTCGAGCCGATCGAGGCGTGGAACTCCACGCTGTGGCCGAGGCGTCTCGCCGGATCGCCGGCCAGCTGCCAGTCGTCGCGCGCGCGGATCATCGGGCCATTATGGGTGGGGTGGTCCAGTGCCGAGTGCTTGGGCCGGTACGGCCGTGCGTTACACTCGGCAGCCTCATGAGCCAGACAGCGCCACGCGTCGAGACCGCGCGGCCCGGCACGCGCGAGCGCGTGTTCTCCGGGATTCAGCCTTCAGGCGCTTCACACCTGGGCAACTACCTCGGCGCCCAGGTCAACTACGTGGCGCTCCAGGACCAATACGACGCGATCTACGCCATCGTCGACCTGCACGCCATGACGACCGTGCACGACGGGGAGCAGCTTCGGACGCTCAGCCACGACATGGTGCTGGACCTGCTCGCCGTTGGCCTCGATCCCGACCGCTGCGCCCTCATTCGCCAGTCGGACTTTCCGGAGCACTCCGAGCTGATGTGGATCTTCGACACGGTCGTGCCGGTCACCTGGCTGGAGCGTAACCCGACCTACAAGGAGGCTCGCCAGAACGGCAAGGAGAACAGCAACGGGCTGCTCACCTACCCGGTCCTGCAGGCGGCGGACATCGTGATCTACAAGGCGAGCCGCGTACCGATTGGCAAGGACCAGGCGCCGCACCTGGAGATCTCGCGCGAGATCGTGCGCGCCTTCAACCGCCGCTACGGCGAGGTCTTCCCGGAGCCGCAGGCCGTCTTTACCGATGCCCCCGTGGTGCTTGGCATCGACGGCGTCCGCAAGATGAGCAAGAGCGCCGGCAACACCATCCCCATCTTCGCCGAGCCGGACGAGATCCGGAAGCTCGTGATGAGCATGGTCACCGATCCACAGCGCATCAAGCGCACCGACCCCGGCCGGCCGGAGGTCTGCAACGTGTGCCAGCTGCACCGCTTCTTCGGCAGCGACTACCTCCAGATCCAGGACGGCGAGCGGACGGCGCGCACCGGCTGCGTCGAGACGAAGCAGCTCCTGGCCGAGCGTGTCATCGAGTTCTTCCGTCCGATGCGCGAGAAGCGGCTGCAGCTCGCGGCCGACCCCGGCTACGTGGAACGGGTCCTGGCGGACGGTGCCGAGAAGGTGCGGCCGATCATCGACGCGACGATGGACGAGGTGCGATCGGCGGTCGGCATCGGCCGGAGCCGAGAGCGGGGATGACGACCTCGCGGGGGCCGCTCATCGACCTTGGTCCTCGTCATCGGCGCTGGCTGCTGATCTTCCTGATCACCGGCTCGCTCTTCTTCGGGCTGCAGCTGCTGCAGCTCGGGCTCGCCTTCCTGCTCGGCTTCAGCCAGATCATCCTGATCCTGTTCCTTGCCTGGCTGCTCGCCTTCGTCATGTCGCCCGTGGCCCGCTGGCTCGACGATCGCCTGCCGATCTCCCGCCAGCCTGCCGTGGTGATCGCCTACGTCCTGGCGCTGCTGGCGCTCGGCTTCGTCGTCTTCTACGTCGTCTCGTCGATCACCCGCGAGGTGACCCAGGTCACGACCGAGTTCCCGCGAACGGCGTCCGACATTCGATCTCGACTGGAGGGTTTCCAATCGGACTTCGACCTGGAGCGCTTCCGGATCGACCTCGTCCAGCTCTTCGAGTCGGCGCAGCGCCAGGTTGGCAACCTCGCCGGCGACATCTTCAACCAGGCCGAGGTGATTGCCAGCGCGACCCTCACCACGCTCGGATCGGTGGCCCTGATCCTGATCCTGTCGCTCTACATGCTGATGGATAGCGAGCGGATCTCGGCGAAGATCAACCGCGCCGTCCCGCGACGCTACAGCGACGAGCTCGCGATCCTGGAACGCAGCATCGCGCGCGCCTTCGGCGGCTTCCTGCGCGCCCAGATCCTGCTCGCGGCGATCCAGGGGGTACTCGTCGCCGTGGTCGGCATCGCCTTCGACATGCCGTACCTCTTCCTGATCGGCACCCTCTCCACGCTGGCCATGCTGATCCCGTTCTTCGGTCCGCCGCTGGCCCTCATCCCTCCCATCGCCGCAGCGTGGATCTACGTCCCGGAGTGGTGGCTCGTCATCACGATCCTGCTGGTCATCGTCCAGACGGTGATCGTCAACTGGCTGCAGCCACGCCTCATGCGCGGCGCGCTGGGCATCCACCCGATCCTCGTCCTGGTGGGCCTGCTGGTCGGTGCCCAGGTCGCCGGCGTGTGGGGAGCCCTGTTCGGGATCCCGATCATCGCGGTGCTCAACGTGTTCCTCAACCTGGTCCTCTGGTCCGAGCTGCCGAACGCGGCGCTCCCCGAGCAGGAGCGGCTCGAGGACGTTCCGGAGGCGACCATGGTGCGCGTCCAGCGCGAGCAGGTGAGCGACGAGACGCACCCGCATATCCACGTGCACCGGTCCCTTCGCGAGGATGGCAGCGAGCACGTGGACATCGTCGTCGAGGAGGACGAGGGGCTCTAGGCTCTGGCTAGGGCTCGAGGCGCAGCGCCAGCTGCCGGCGGCGCTCGCCCGTGTACGCCACGTCGACGTCCACGCTGAAGACCCGGTGAACCAGCTCGGGGGTCAGCACCTCATCCGGCGCGCCGTCGGCCGAGACGTGGCCGTCGTCCAGGACGACGATGCGGGGTGCGAAGGCGGCGGCCAGGTTGAGGTCATGGAGCACGGCCACGACGGCGAGCTGGCGCTGCTCCCGCAGCCGGCGAATGGACGAGAGCAGCGAAACCTGGTGCGCGAGATCGAGGTGAAGCGTCGGCTCGTCGAGCAGGAGCAGCTCCGGCTCCTGCGCCAGCGCCATCGCCACCAGCACCCGCTGCCGCTCGCCACCGGACAGCTCGTCCGCTTGCCGGTCCGCAAGCTCGAGCGCGTCGGCTTCCGCCAGCGCACGCGCGACGGCTCGCTCGTCCTCGGCCGTCGACGCGAAGAGCCGCCGGGCGTACGGGGCCCTGCCCATCTCGACGAGCTCGACCACCCGGAAGCCCGAGGGCAGATCCAGCTGCTGTGGCAGGACCGCCACCCGTCGGGCGAGCTCGTCGCGCCTCCACTCCCCCAGCGGACGGCCGGCGAACGCCACGGATCCCGCTCGCGGGCGCAGCTGCCCGGTCATGACCCGCAGCAGCGTCGTCTTGCCGCTGCCGTTGGGGCCGACCAGCGCCACCACCTCGCGGCTGCGCAGCGACAGCGAGAGGTCGCGGAGCACCTCGCGCCGCTCCCCGCCGGTGAGCGCGTACCCGAAGTCGATGCCGGACAGCTGGGCCAGGGGGGCGGCGGCGAGCGTCACGCCGCGGCGCCGCTGATCCTGACGCGGCTCCTGCGCAGCAGGTAGAGGAAGAAGGGTGCACCGATCAGCGCGGTGACGATTCCCACCGGCAGCCCGCCCAGCAGCCGTGCGCCCAGGTCGGCCAGCGCCAGCAGGGCGGCGCCGAAGAGGAGGCTCGCCGGCAGCAGGAGCCGGTGGTCGGGACCGATGGCCAGGCGCAGCAGGTGCGGGACCACCAGCCCCACGAAGCCGATGGTTCCCGAGACCGCCACCGCCGTCGACGTGGCCAGCGTGGCCAGCATGGTCAGGCGCAGCCGTTCGCGCTCGACGTCGACGCCGAGCGTGGCCGCCTGGGCGTCGCCCAGGAGCAGGACGTTGAGGCGGCGCCATCGGGCCAGCAGGAGGAGGAAGCTGACACCGAGCAGCGGCCCGGCAAACGCCAGCGACGACCACGAGGCATCGGCCAGCGAGCCCATCAACCAGCCGAAGATGGCGCCCAGCGCCCGGCCCGCCATGAACATCAGCAGGGCCACCACCGCGGCCAGCACGGCCGAAACGGCATAGCCGGTCAGGAGCAGGGTGACCACGGGGACACGTCCACCGCTGCGCGCGACGGCGTACACCAGCAGGACGGTGCCCAGGCCCCCGACGAAGGCGAGCACCTGCACCAGGCCGATGCCCAGCCAGGCGCTGCCTGCGCCGATCGCCAGCGCCGGCACCAGCAGGGGCAGCACGATGCCGCTCACCGCGCCCAGGCTGCGCCCCGGCCGCAGTGCCGATGATGTACGGGTCGGCCAGCGGGTTCCGCAGCAGCGCCTGGAAGACGGCACCCGACATCGCCAGGCCGCCACCGACCAGCATGGCGGTCAGGACGCGTGGCAGGCGGATGTCGAAGATGATCGTCTCCGCCGGGTGCGTCCAGGTCTGCGCCAGCGGCAGGCCCAGCAGTCGATGGGCGAGGATCGCGACGGTATCGCCCAACCCGACGCCGACGCTGCCCAGCCCGACCGCCACCACCAGCACGCCCAGCAGCAGCAGCCCACCGATGCCCAGCACCGCGGCGGCCCTCGTCAGCGACGGGCCGTGCAGCACGGTTCGGTCGACGGGGTGGCCGGTGACGCAGCCGTCGCACGCATCAGTCGAACGCCTCGGGATGGATGGCCCGCGCCAGCGCCTCCAGGCCGTCCGCGATCCGCGGACCGGGGCGGGTGATGAGCATGTCCTCGGGCATGGCGCAGACGTTGCCGTCGACCACCGCGCGCATGCCGTCCCAGCCCGGACGTGCCGCAACCGCATCCGCCGTGATGGTCGCGTCGTAGGCGGCGTCGCCCAGCAGGATGAGCTCCGGATCGGCGGCGACGAGGTCCTCCAGCTGGATCGACGTCGAGAGGGCGTCGCCGGTGATCGGTTCGCCGCCGGCGAGATCGATCAGCGCGGCGAGGAACGAGTCCGCGCCGGCGGTGTAGATGGAGCCCTCGAAGACGCCCACCTCGTAGAAGGTGCGCGGGGCGTCGAGCCCCTCGACGGCGGCGGCGACGGCCGCGACCCGGTCCTGCATCGCGGCCTCCAGGTCGGCTGCCGCCGCGCCGGCGTCTATGGCACGGCCGACGAGCAGGATATCGGCGTAGACGTCGTCGAGCGATTCGGGGTAGAGCACCAGTACGGGCATGTCCATCCCGCTCATGGCGTCGATGTCCGCGCTCGACGTCAGCTCGTTGCCTGCGGCCAGCACCAGGTCGGGCTCCGCGGCCACGATCGCCTCGCGATCCACCCCGGTGAACGACGCGACGTCCGGAACGCCCTCGAGCGCGGCGGCGACCCCGGCGGGAAAGCCGTCGCGGTAATCGTTGATGCCGACGATGCGATCGCAGGCATCCAACGCGCAGAGGATCTCCGTGTTCGACGGCGCCAGGCTCACGATGCGCTCCGGCTCGGCCGGGATCAGCACCGTCCGCCCGGCGTCATCGGTCAGGGTGAGGGGGTAGGCGGGCACCGGCGTGGACGAGGCTGGCGGCGTTGCGGTGGCCGGCGTTGCGGTGGCCGGCGCCGAGGGTTCGCCGCCGGCCGATGCATCGAGTCCGACGCAGCCGGTGATCAGCAGCGCGCCGGCGAGGATGGAGAGGGTACGAAGACGATGAGCCATGGGTGATGCCGTTCCCTTTCACACGAGGGTCAGTGACATCGCGACCCGGCTGGGCGACCTGGCTCCCGACCGAGTTCCTGGAGGATCGGCCGGATACAGTTGCGGGACAGCGCCGGCTTCGCACCGGCTTCGCCATTTATCCGCCGGCCTTTCGGCGGCGGCACCTGTCGCGGTCTTCAGTTGGTCACGCGATCCTAGCAGACCGCTCCGCCGGCTCCCGGTGGCTCCCCCGCCATTGCCTCCGCCGGAATATCGGTGGGAGCGATGACCTGGGGGGCGAGCTCCGGCGTCCGGTCCGATTCGCGCCGTTCGTTCGCCAATCCATCAGCGGTGGCGAAAGCGCGGCTGGCGGGAAGGTGCCTCAGCCTGCAGATCATCACCCCCACTGATCCCGGAGCCCCGGGGCCAATTCGGCGGTCGTTGGGCGCGAGACAGCGCGAAGCCCGCCGGCCATCGGTGACGGGCGGGCCTCGGATGCGTGGGAGACCGCGGAGTTAGACGGGCGTCGCTGCCTCGGCGTGGTTGTAGAGCGGGGTCTGGCGGGACGCGTCGGTCAGCATGGGGTCGAGCATCTTCTGGACCGCGAGCGTGTGCGAACAACCGCCGGCGGACTCGAAGAGGTGGCAGTCGCAATGCCAGGTGTCGGCGTCGAGGGTGATCGTGTGCGAGCCGTTGTCGCCGGCGAAGGTCGCCGTCAGCCCCTGGATCTTCACGCGGTCCGGCTCATGCGCGTACCGCATCGCCTTCTCGACCTTGCCGATCATGCTCGAATGCACGTCGCGTCTCCTCCCGGCGCCGGCATCCGGCGCCGTGTGTACGGCGCCCGTCAGTCGGTCCTGGCGAGCCGCTCCTTCAACATTGCCAACAGTGTAACCGGGGTTGGATCGGTCTGGTAGAGGATCGCGAGATACACGCTCACGAGGTCGCCCAACGCCACCCCGCAGAGCGTCCGCGCCAGCGGCGACGGCCCTTCGGCCCAGACCCGCCTGCGGTTCGTGGCCCGCTCGCCGAGCAGCTCTTCGACGACCCGGTAGCGCTCCGCGATGGGCTCCGCCTCCTCACGCTCGCGCAGCTCGACGACGTAGAGGGCATCGGACAGCTCGCGAGGGTTGAGGGTGCCCTCGATGGCGTTGTGGTTCGCCTCCGGCATCGGCTCGTACATCGCCCATGCCTTCGTGTTCTCGTTCAGCTGCGTCTTCCAGCGGCGCGCCACGCTGGCCATGGCGCCGGCGCCGTAGATGACCGGGATGCGTCCGAAGATCGACCATGCCAGCTGCTTCGCCGGATTGTCCTCCGTCGGCACCGATGGCGCGTTCCGTTCGAGCACGGCCTCCAGCGCCTCGACGGCCGGTCCGTACGGGTCCGGCTCGACGAGGAGGCCGACCTTTGCCAGCAGTTCGTGGAGGAGCACCATGCCGAAGCCAACGGCGGCGCGCGGCTGTCCCGACTGCTCGTAGTGGAGGTACGGGACGCCGTCCGCCTCCGCCTGGCGACCCAGTGCCCCGCCGGTGGTGGCAACCGCCAGGGGCACGCCTCGCCGCCGTGCCGCGGACAGGCCGGAGAGCGTCTCGACCGTCTCTCCTGAGTGGCTGGCGGCGATGACCAGGGTTCGGGCTCCCGCCCAGGCAGGCAGCCCGTAGTCCCGCTGCACGATCAGCGGAACGCGGAGCCGGTCGCCCGCCAGGCCGCTGACGAGGTCGGCACCGATCGCCGAGCCGCCCATGGCCAGCACGAGGACGCTGTCCACCTCCCGGTGGCGCTCGTCGAGCTCGACGGTCGCCGCCACGCGGCGGGCGAGTGCCACCTGGCGCGGCAGGCTCGTCACGCGGCCGAGCATGTCCGTTGCGTCGATTCGCCTGATCACCTCGGGGTTGTCGAGCGTGATTGCCTCATCGAACTGCGGTGGGGAGTCCGGCTCGCCGCCGTCCTCGGATTCCGGCCGCCGGCCGGGCTCCTCGTCGGAGTGCTTGTAGCCGAAGAAGTCGCGAGCGTCCATCGCGTCCTAGGCCGCCGAGGGAGCGGCCGCGATGCGCCGCCCCTCTTCCATGAGCGTCTCGACGTCGGCCGGCGATCGCGCCTCGACGTAGATGCGCAGCAGCGCCTCGGTTCCGCTGAAGCGGATCAGCAGCCAGGAGCCGTCGGAGCGGTAGAACTTGAAGCCGTCGTTCGTCTCCAGCGACTGCCGCCGCACGACCGCCTGGCCGGCAAGCGATTCCGGTGCCTCGTGCTCCAGTCGCGCCAGCGTATCGGCCTTCACCTCGTCGTACCCCTCCCGCGCGAAGCGGATGTCGGTTCGGTCGTAGTACGACGGCCCAGCCAGCGCCTGCAGCTCCGCCAGCACCTCGGAGGCCTGCTTGCCCTTGGTTAGCCACAGGTCGAGCAGGAAGAGGCCCGACGCCAGGCCGTCGCGCTCCGGGATGTGCATCCCGAAGCCGAAGCCGCCCGACTCCTCGCCACCGATGACCGCGTTCGTCTCGGTCATCTTGGGACCCACGAACTTGAAGCCGACGCCGGTCTCGTACGCCTGCGTGCCGTAGATCTCGGCCAGGCGCGGCGCCATGGAGGTGGTCGTCACGGTGTAGACCGCCGGGCCGATCTGCCCGCGCACCTCGAGCAGGTACCAGTAGAGCAGGCCGTAGACCTGCAGCTGGTTGACGAAGACGCCCTGCTCGGTGGCCATGCCCACCCGGTCGGCGTCGCCGTCGAACGCGATCCCGATGTCGGCGCCCCAGCGCGGGATCTCCTCCAGCCACCCGTCCACGTTGGGGCGGATCGGCTCGGGATTGACCCCGCCGAAGTAGGGGTTGCGCTCGGTGTGCAGCTCGCGGATCGTCATGCGGCCATCGCCCAGCAGCCGGGTGTACCAGCCGGCGCCGGAACCGTAGAGCGGTTCGACCAGGACGCGCTTGTCGGCGGCCTTGATCCGGTCGATGTCGACGATGCTCTCGAGCTGGGCCCGGAAGCGCGGGTAGGGGTCGAACGACTCGACGAGGCCCGCGTCCACGGCGTCCTGGTAGTCGCGCCGGGACGGCAGCTCCCCCTCGGGGTGGGTGTCCATGGTCGCCTCGATGGCTCCCAGCATCTCCGGCGCCCCGGCGCCGCCGGTATCGGCCTTGACCTTGAACCCGTTGTCGGTCCAGGGATTGTGGCTGGCGGTGATGACGATGCCTGCGCCTGCGCCGAGCTCGCGCGTGAAGAACGAGCCGACCTGGGTCGGTACCGCTTCCGGCGGGGTGAAGCTGCGGATGTCGTGCGCCGCAAGCACCTCCACGCAGGCGCGCGCGAAGTGCTCGGATGCGAAGCGCCGGTCGTAGCAGACCACCACGCCACGGTCCGCGGCGCCGGTCTGCTGCAGGTACTCGGCCACGCCGCGGGCGCAGCGGCGGACGTTATGGAACGTGTAGTCCTCGGCGATGGCGGCGCGCCAGCCATCGGTCCCGAACTTGATCTTGGTCACGGGGATGGGCTGCTCCCTGGTGATCGTTCAACCGGTGTGATGCACCTATGGTAGCGGCCAGCATCGGCCATGCCACCGATCAAGGTTCCCACTGAACCTCCGCGCGAGGATCGGGCGTATACGAGCAGAAGGTTCCGGTCCGAATTGTCGCATGCAGGTGCTTTCCCAGCTCTGGGTGCTGCTCCGAGATCCGCTGCATGGCCGACCGCACGGCCCGCGTCACGCTCAGCCGCGCACGCTCTGCCGCGGATCCGGACGGCCGGTCCCGACCGCCCATCCCCACGGCGTGGCTCAGCTCTGCAACGATCAGCACCTTTTCTTCACGCAGGCGTGCCGCACGCTCCGAGTCGTTCCACGACTCCGCCTCGGCGAGCTCGTCGTCGAGCTCGCGCAGGCGGGATCGGTACGCTACCTTCGCCTCGGCGTCGAGGAGTGGGCCGGCCCCGTCGAACGGGTCGGTGCCGAGGTCGTCGCTTCCGCCACGCGCGCGCCCAACCCCGCCGACGTTCCCTCCAGCGGTCGCTCCGGCCAGGTCCAGGGCGTGCAGCTCCTGCCCCGGCGACGAGAGCAGCCTGGCGAGATAGCCCATCCCCTTGGAGGCCCTGATCCGGACCGCCCGGCCGTCAAGAGCGACGCTCCAGTACTCACCCTCCGGACGGAATGTCCCGACCTGCGCCGATCCGAGAGCAGGCGCGCCACTGGCCGCGCTGTCGGTCTGGGCCCCTCCGGCGCCGAGGCGCCTCGTCAGGGCCACCAGCCCCAACCGTAGCGCGGCCGCCCCGGCTTCGGCGTCGAGTGCCTGGGCTTCGCGGGCCGCACCTCGCGTCGAGGTCACGCGCAGGGCATCGGCCAGGTCGTGCTGCGCGTGCGCGACCCACGGAACCGCCCCGAGCCTCCTATTCACGTCGACGGCTCTGCGTAAGTGATCCACGGCCTCGCCAGCCCGACCGAGCACGCTTGCCAGGAGCCCGAGGTAGCGGTCGACTGCACCCACGCTGCCTTCAGCCTGGGCGATCGCGTGCCGTCCGCCGAAGAGCAGCAGCATCCCGTAGAGGACCTCCGCCTCCGGCCGTAGCTCGAGGCGCGCCGCGGCCTCCGCCGCCAGGCACATTCCCACCAGCCACTCGTTGTCGCGATTGAACAGCGCGAAGCGGTCCTGCCCGATCTCCACCAGCTCCGCACGTGCTTCATCGTCGCGCCCGAGATCAAGGAGGAGCAGCGCCAGCGCCGCCCGGTGGAGCGGGTACCAGGGGAAGTCGGCGACCGCGGCCCGCGTCTCGGCGATGGCGTCCTCGGGACGACCCTGCTCCCGGCGGAGGAGGAAGACGTGGAAGCGGGCAGCGGAGACCTCGTCGCGCGCCGGCGTCAGGGGCTGCGTTGCCTCCAGCTCACGCGCGAGCGTGTCTTCCGCGGCGGCGAGCCGTCCCTCAAGGAGGTGGATCAGCGTGCGCGGCGCGGTTCCCAGCCAGAGCTGGGCCGGTTGCCGAAGTTCGTCGCAGAACCGCGCAACCTGCTCGAACTCCTGCTTCGCCTTCTGCATGTTGCCGATCTCGGCATGGGCCATGTACAGCATCAGGTGCGCGTCGATGAGCCGCTCGGCATCGCCGAGCGCCTTCGTCTGCTCGACCATCTCCTCGGCGAGGAGGAGGCGCTGCTCCTCGTTTTCCGGCCACCACGTGGCCCAATACAGTCCCGCCAGCGCGTACGTGAGGGTTGCCGGATCCTCCAGCTGGCGCGCCAGCTCAACCGCCTCCATGGCCAAGCTCGCGCTCTCCTCCCGACGCTCGGGACTGCTGCGCCACGAGCAGGCGAGGCGGACGAGGAGCCTGACCCGCAACCCGTCATCGGCGCCACCCAGCATGAAGAGGGCGTCCTGCAGCAAGGGAGGGAGCGCCGTGTGTCTGCCAGGGCGTGCCCACGGCAGCCGGCCACCGACCCCAAGCGCAGCCCTCGCAAGCGCCGTCCCCGAGCCGGTCCGTCGCGCAAGCGTCGCTGCGTCCAGCAGCGCCGTGCGTGACAGTGCGAGTTCGCCGGAGCGGGCGAGCGCATCGCCCTGGCGGAGCAACAGCTCGACGCGGGCAGGATTGTCATCGGTGAAGTCGCGCGCCAGCAGGGCGAGCGCCATGCCGTAGAGCCGAGCGGCCTCCTCGTAGGCCAGCGAGCGAGACGCCCGTTCGCCAGCCCTGGTCGCGTAGTCAACGGCGCGCCTTGATAGGGTGAGCGCCTCCTCACCATCGCCACCCGGGACCGGACCGCCCACCGCTTCGAAGGCGTGGTGCGCCAACTCAGCGAGATGTTCGTCGAGGTTTTCCGCGTAGGTTGATTCGAGGACGTCCATCACCCGGTGATGCAGGGCGATGCGTTCGGATGCGGCGAGATCGTCGTACAGCGACTCGCGGATGAGGTCGTGCGCGAAATGGTAGGTGTGCAGAGTCGCCGCGGCGCGAAGCAGGAGGCCCTCGCGGACGGCCGTATCAAGCTGGATGACGGCATCCTCTGGACTGATCTCGGCCAGGCGTCGCAGCACCTCCACACGGAACTCCGGACCAAGCGCCGCCGCCAGGCGGAGGAGGCGCGCGACTTCTTGGCCGATGCCGTCAACTCGCCGGAGGATGACGTCACGCACTCCCGTCGGAACGGCTACCCGAAGTGACGGGAGGTCCGTCACGTTGTCCAGCTGTCCCTCCGCAGTCAGCAGGCGGAGCGCCTCGGTGACGAAGAGGGGATTTCCTGCTGTCTCGCGCCACACGGCATTGACCAGCAAATCATGCGGCTGCACACCCACGGTCGCGCCTATGAACCGGCCCACTGCTGCCGGCTGCAGGCCGGCTAGGGCCATGATCCGGGTTGCGGGCTCTCTCGCAAGCTCAGGGATGGTTGCCGTCAACGGATGGTCGGGCGTAAGCGCCACGTCTCGGTAAGTGCCAACCAGCAGGATCGCCATGTCCGCCAGCTGGCTCGCGACAAACCGGAGCAGCAACAGGGAGGCCTGGTCGGCCGCGTGCAGGTCGTCAAGCACGACGAGGATTGGCCGGTCCGCGCTGGCTCGGCGCAGGAAGCTGCTGACGGAGTCGAACAGCTGGAAGCGCGCGGAGTCCGACTGGCTATCGGGGCTCGGCGCGACATCGGGCAGCGCAGCAACGATTTCGGGAAGCATCTGCGCGAGATCCGACGCAGCGCTGCCCAGCATCCGACGAAGGACGTCGGCATGCGTCTCGCGCACATGCGTTCGGAGGGCCTGGATCCATGGCCAGTAGGGAGGAGCTCCGGCGTCCTCCCAGCCCCGCCCCCAAAGAACGGAAAGGCCCTGGTCGCGCGCTCGGCGCGCCAGCTCGTCGGCCAGGCGGCTCTTGCCGACGCCTGGCTCACCCGCGATGAGGACCATGCGTCCTCGCCCCGCCCGACCCTCCTCAAGAGCGGCGACGAGCTCCTCCAGCTCGGAATCTCGACCGACGAACGTCATCCCGCTTCTCTCACCCATGCTGGCCGCTGGAACCAGGGCCGGCGACCGGGAGCCGTACGTTGCCACGCCATGGCCTCCCGCGTCGAGGGCGAGTGATCGATGTATCCGTTCCATCTCGGTAGGTAGGCGTTCCGCAGCGGTGAACGGCCGTTCAATCGATCCTCACGCCTACCGGTCGAGACCGCTCCGCCGGGGAGCGGAACACAACTGAGGTAGGACAAGATGAGCCAGCTCCAGGAAACCGGCCGCCGTGTTCCGCTGGTGCCTGCGCAGGATCGCAGGGCTTTGGTGTGCGCGATGATCGGCACCGTCGCAGTAGTGGTGGCCCTGGCGACCGCCGTCAACATCGCGATCCGCATGCCGGATGCGTCCGCGGGCAGCACCGCGGCACAGGTCACCGACGGATGGATGTTCGGGACATCCGCACTCGCGGCGCCATTGGCGGCACCTGCGTCCGACGTCACCGACGGGTGGGCGGGCCGCTACCTGGTCGGGACACGACCAACGGACGTGACGGATGGCTGGGCTGGGCGCCTCCTGGTGCCGGCACGAAGCCAGCAGGTCACCGACGGGTGGGCTGGGCGCTACCTTCACTGAGGCTCCGTTCAGCGCGACAGGCACCGGTCCACGTGGGCCGGTGCCGCCATGCGCTACTCCCCCATGCGGGCATCGGCACGTGCCTGGACGCGGAGTAGCTCTCCCTGCAGGACGGTGAGCAGCGGCTTGATGCGGTCGCGCGGCCCCACGTTGATGAGGGGTGCCTCGTCGATCCGCATCCGGCAGAAAGGCAGCGGGACGAGCTGACGATCCCACCGACGCGTGAGGCGCAGTGGCGGACGCACGGCCACCGCCCAGGGCAGCACCGGCACGCCGGATTCTCGCGCCACGATGAGGACGCCGGGCTTGGCGACCCGATACGGGCCCAGCGGCCCGTCGCAGCTGACCACCAGGCTCTTCCCCTCGCGCCCGACGCGCGCCATCGCGCGCGACACGCTCGTCGCCTCCGCGCGGCTCGCCGCGGAATCCGGATCGGGAAGGGTGACGGCGCCCCAGCCGAGCCCGCGCAGCATGTTGTTCATCACGATCCCCCGAAACCGCCGCGTGCTGAACGAGACGTGCTCCTGGTCGCGCCGCAGCCGGTAGGCCGCCGCGGCGGCCACCAGGTTCGACTCGTGCCAGATGGCAAACACCACCTGGCTGGTGGTCACCTGCGGGCCGGAGACCCTGGCGGTGCGCGCCACCAGCCGCACGTACAGCGCCAGCGCGCGTCCGAACAGGCGCGCCAGCCAGCCGAACGGGATGGGCTCCTCGCGGGTCAGATCGGCCTGCGGACCGATGGGTGGCTCGTCCATCGGTCCAGCTACAGGTAGGACTCGCCGGCCTTCTCGGCGATCTCGTCCAGCACGGGCTTGATCTCCTCGGCGCGGTCGCTGGCGCAGACCAGCAGCGCATCGGGCGTATCGACGATGATCACGTCCTCGAGGCCAACGGTCACGATCAGGCGCTCGCCGCCGTGCACGAGCACGTTGCGCGAATCGCGGTCGAGGTGACGGCCGGAAGCGACGAGGCTGTCGCCGCTCTCTGCCGAGAGCGCCTCCAGCAGCGCCGACCACGAGCCGATGTCGCTCCAGCCGGCGTCGAGCGGCACGACGGCAACCCGCCCCTCGGCGGCCGCAGGCTCGGCAATCCCGGTGTCGATGGTGATGGCCGGTATCGGTTCCAGGATCTCGCGCACGTCGCTCATCCACCCCGGGGTGCGATGCAGCGCCGCGATGCGGTCCATCGCCTGGGCGAGCTCCGGTCGGAAGCGCTCCATGGCCTGGCGGAAGGCGTACACGCGCCACAGGAAGATCCCCGCGTTCCAGAGGTAGCCGCCCTCGTCCAGGAATACCTGCGCCCGCTCCGCGTCCGGCTTCTCGACGAAGCGCTCGACGAGCGCGGCGCTCGATGACGGGTGGAACCGTTCCCCGACCTTGACGTAGCCGTACCCCGTGGCCGGGTGCTTCGGCACGACGCCCAGGGTCACGATGTAGCCGCGTTCCGCGACCCGGACGGCCTCGCGCATCGCGTCGGCGAACGCGGGCTCATGCTCGACGTAGTGGTCCGCCGGCAGGACCAGCGCCACCTCGTCGGACTCTCGTCGGGCCAGCACCGTTGCCAGGGCGGCCGCGACGGCGGTGGAGCGCGCCAGCGGCTCGCCCAGCACGTTGTCCGCGGGCAGCTGCGGGAGCTGCTCCTGGGTGGCGCGCACGTGCGCCTGGCTGGTGATGACGTAGATGTCATGGGGCTTCAGCAGCGTCCCCAGGCGGGTGACCGTCTGCTGCAGCAGGCTCGTCTCGCCGGTCAGCGCCAGTAGCTGCTTGGGTGACTTGCGCCGGGACAGCGGCCAGAGCCGGGAGCCGACTCCGCCGGCCATGACGATCGCGAACATCAGGGAGACGCTACCACCCTCGGCACCGGAGCGGCTCGCGCGTGCGCCTCTTTCCAGGCGCGACCGCTCAGCCGCCCGTTTCGTTCTCGAGCCGTTCGCCGAGCTCCAGCGTGCGCCGGTATGCTGCCCATACGGCGTCCGAGAAGACGGTCCGGATCCGTCCCTTCTCCAGCTCGTAGATCGCGGCAGCCGACGTGCCCCCGGGCGACGTGACGAGGTTCCGCAGCTGGGCGGGGTGCAGCTCCGACCTGGCCGCGTATTCGGCCGAGCCGATGAGCGTCTCCACCACGAGGTCGTGCGCCAGCTCACGCGGGAAGCCCATGTGGACGCCGGCGTCGATCAGCGCCTCCATGACCGCGAAGAGGTAGGTCGGGCCGGTCCCGGACAGGGCGGTGGCCATGGCCACGAAGGACTCGTCCGCAACCTCCTTCTCGGAGCCGATGGCGCGCAGGGCCCTGCGCGCCAGGTCGCGCTGGTCGGCGGTGCAGGCCGGCGACGGCGCCCATACCGTGATGCCGCGCCTGATCTGCGACGGCGTGTTGGGCATGGCGCGCACCACCGCGGGGTGGTTGAGGCCCACGCTCAACGTGCGGAGCGTCGCGCCCGCCACGATCGACAGGACGACCTGGCCCTCGGCAAGCGCCGGCCCGACTTCGCGCATGACCCGGGCAAGCATCTGCGGCTTGACGGCAAGCACCACGATGTCGGCGCCCTGCACCGCCTCGGCGTTCCCGGCGGCCACGCCGATCCCATGGTCCCGAGCGAGGGCGTCGCGACGCTCGCGGCGCGGGTGCGAGGCGGTCAGCTGCGCGGCGCTCAGGGCGTGATCGGCGAGGAGGCCAGTGATCATGGCCTCCGCCATCACGCCGGCCCCCACGATCGCGACCCGCATCTCGGACCTCGCCGTCATTTGGCCTCCTTCTCCTCGCCTCGCAGCTCTCGCGCGGCAGAGACCTCGGCGGCCGGGGCCCCGCAGCGCTCGAGCAGGTCGATCGCGATCTGGGCAAGGCGTCGCGCAGTCGTCACCTCGCCGAGCTGGAGGTGGGCGCGCCCCAATCCGAGGGCAGCCAACCCCTCCTCGCGCTCGGCGCCGATGTCGCGCGCCTCGCTGATCGCCTCGGCATAGTATCGGCGAGCGCTGGAGGGATCGCCTCCCGCGACGCGAACCTCGCCGATGAGCCTTGCCGCGCGGGTGGCGGCGAGCTGCATGCCCTCCTGCTCGAAGTGCCACAGCGCGCGGTGTCCCCACATGTCGGCCGGCCACCACTGCGCCTCCTCAACGGAGCGCTGCATGGCGGCGGTGGCGGCGGCGCCGGCCCGCGCGTGGTCACGTGCCGCATCGGCCTCGAGGTAGGGGGCGGCCAGCTCGCTGCGACGGAGGGCGACCGGGAGCTCGGCCAGGACGCCGGGCGCCACCTCGCGATCGGAGCCGACCACGGCGCGGACCCTTCCCGCCAGCCGAGCGATCGGGTTCGGCCGGGGTGGACCCCAGCGCGGCGCCCCGCCGGCCGGGGAGTCGCTCGCCACGGCTAGTCGCGCAGGCCGGCCGCGTCGCGCAGGACCGGCGCCCGGTCCACGCGCTCCCAGGGCAGATCGAGGTCGCTGCGCCCGAAGTGTCCGTAGGCGGCCGTCTGGCGGTAGATGGGGCGGCGCAGCTGCAGCGTCTCGATGATCGCGCCCGGGCGCAGGTCGAACAGCTCCTCGATGAGGGCCACGATCCGCTCGTCCGGCAAGCGCCCCGTGCCGAACGTGTCGATGTTGACGGAGAGCGGGCGCGCCACGCCGATGGCATACGCGACCTGCAGTTCGCATCGATGCGCCAGCCCGGCGGCGACGACGTTCTTGGCCACGTAGCGCGCCATGTAGGCCGCCGAGCGGTCGACCTTGGTCGGATCCTTGCCGGAGAAGCTGCCGCCGCCGTGGCGCGCCATGCCTCCGTAGGTGTCGACGATGATCTTGCGGCCCGAGAGGCCCGAGTCTCCCATCGGTCCGCCGATCACGAAGCGGCCGGTAGGGTTGACGAGGAACCGGGTGTGCTCATCGAGCAGCTCCGCCGGAATCGCCTCCCGGATGACGACGTCGCGCACCGCCTGCTCCAGGTCGCGCGGGGCGACGTCCGGGTCGTGCTGGGTGCTGACCAGGACGGTGCTGACCCGCACGGGCAGCCCGTCGGCACCGTACTCGACGGTGACCTGGCTCTTGCCGTCGGGGCGCAGGAAGGGCAGCGCCCGGGACTTGCGCACCTGGGACAGCCGCCGCGCGACCTGGTGGGCGAGCTGGATCGGCATCGGCATCAGCTCCGGCGTCTCGTTCACCGCGTACCCGAACATCATCCCCTGGTCGCCGGCACCCAGCTCATCGGGGTCCAGACCCTCGCGCGCCTCGAGCGCGTGGTCCACGCCCCGGGCGATGTCCGGCGACTGCTCCTTGATGGCGGTCAGCGTCCCGCACGTCTCCCAGTCGAAGCCGAGGCGGCTGTCGTTGTAGCCGATCTCGCGGACGGTCTCGCGCACCACCGTCTGCACGTCGCAGTACGCCTGGGTGGTCATCTCCCCCAGCACCAGGACCAGGCCCGTGGTGGCCGTCACCTCGACCGCCACGCGCGCCGTGGCGTCCCTGGCCAGGACGTCGTCGAGAATGGCATCCGCCACCGCGTCGCACAGCTTGTCGGGGTGTCCCTCCGTGACCGATTCGGAGGTGAAGGGGATGCGGATCTCGGCGTCTGCCATGCCGGCGAGTGTACCGCGCCGCAGTCTGCCTCCGGCGGTGGCCTCCCGGGAGCGTATCCTCGGTCGTCGTGCAGGCATCCACCCCGGGCCTCTGGCGGAACGGCGCGTTCGTTCGATTCTGGTCAGGCCGGACGGTCTCGATATTCGGATCCCTCGTCACGCGCCTGGCCCTGCCGTTCGTGGCCATCCTGGCGCTCGAAGCCGGCCCGGTCGAGGTGGCGATCCTGCGCTCGGTGGACCTGGCCGCGGCGCTCGTGGTGGGGCTCTTCGCCGGCGTCTGGGTGGATCGCCTCCGTCGCCGTCCCATCCTCATCTGGTCGGACGTGCTCAGTGCGCTGGTCCTGGCATCGGTCCCGGCCGCGTTCGTCCTGGGCGTGCTCGGGCTGCCCCAGCTCTTCGTGGTGGCGGCCGCCACGGCGACCCTGGCCACGTTCGGCGATTCGGCTGACAACGCCTACCTGCCGTCCGTGGTGGAACGGGAGCAGCTGGTACGCGCCAACGGCGCGCTGGAGGCAAGCGGATCCGCGGCCGAGTTCGCGGGCTTCGGCCTCAGCGGATTCCTGATCCAGGTCCTCACGGCGCCGATCGCAATCCTCGTGGATGCGATCAGCTTCGCGGTCTCGGCCCTCCTGCTCCTCAGCATCCGGAGGCCGGAGTCGGAGCCACCGGCGCGCGAGCAGCGCGCGGCGGTGCTGACCGAGATCCGCGCCGGGCTGGGCATCACCTTCCGCGACCCGACGCTGCGGGCCTTCGCGCTCGCGCAGATGGCTCAATCGGCCCTGTGGGGCGTCGTGGGGGCCGTGTGGCTGCTCTTCGCCACCCGCGAGCTGGCGCTGAGCCCCGCGGCCATCGGCCTGATTGCCGCCGTCGGCGGCATCGCCTCATTCGGCGGTGCGGTCGTCGCCGAGCGCTCGACCGCGCGGTGGGGCGTTGGCCGGGTCGCGATCTTCACGATGCTGCTGGCATTCGCCGGCAACATGCTGATTCCCCTTGCCCCGGCCGGCGCTCCCCTGCTCGCGGTTGCCTTCCTCGTCACGCAGCAGCTCGTCGGGGACAGCGCCATCACCCTCTACGACGTCACCGAGACATCCGTGCGTCAATCGTTCGTGCACGACCGCGCGCTCGGTCGCGTCGCGTCGTCCTTCCGCGTCGCCGCGGTGATGGCGCAGCTGGTGGCAACCATTGCCGGCGGGGTGCTGGCCGAGGCGGTTGGGCTGCGCGCAGCGCTCTTCGTTGCGCCGGCCGGTGCGCTGCTCGCCGCCGCCGCGCTCTGGTTCTCGCCGGCTCGTTCGCTGCGCAGCCTGCCTGCCGAGCCGCTGCATGGACGGCCGCTGCTGGTCGGCGCGGCCGGAGCGGTGCTCGAGACCTCGCGCGACGAACCGATCGGCGGCTAGGTCAGGTGCCCGACTCCCAGGAATCGGCGTAGGCGGCCTGCTCGGGCGTCCACTCGCCGATCTGCATCCCCATGCTGGCCAGCTTCAGGCGAGCCACGTCACGGTCGATCTCGTCGGGAATGCCGTAGACCTTCGGCCCGAGCCCGTCCACGTTGGCCCGCAGCCACTCCAGCCCGAGCGCCTGGTTGGCGAAGCTCATGTCCATCACCAGGGCCGGATGTCCCTCGGCCGCGCCGAGGTTCACCAGGCGGCCATCGGCCAGGACGTAGAGGCACCGCCCGTCGGGCATCAGGTATTCGCGGGTGAAGGGCCGGACCTCGCGCGAGGAGGCAGCCTGCTCCTCGAGCGCGCCGAGCTCGAACTCGTCGTTGAAGTGACCCGCGTTGGCCAGGATCGCCCCGTCGCGCATCTCGGGGAAGTGCAGCCCGCCCCACACGTTCAGGTTGCCGGTGGCGCTGATGAAGACCTCGCCGATGCGGGCCGCCTGCAGGGCGTCCATGACGCGGTAGCCGTCCATGGCAGCCTCCAGGGCCCGCACCGGATCAACCTCGACGACCACCACGTTGGCGCCCATCCCGTGCGCACGGGTGGCGATCCCGCGCCCGACCCAGCCGTAGCCGCCCACCACGACGGTCTTGCCCGCGAAGAGGATGTTCGTCGCGCGCAGGATGCCGTCGATGGCGCTCTGGCCCGTGCCGTAGCGGTTGTCGAAGAGGTGCTTGGTGAGCGCCTCGTTGACCGCGACGATCGGGTACGCGAGCTTCCCGGCCCTGGCCATGGCCCGCAGCCGGATGACGCCGGTGGTCGTCTCCTCCGTCCCGCCGACGACGCCCTCAAGCAGCTCGGTGCGGCGGCTGTGGAGCTCGTTCACGAGGTCCGCCCCGTCGTCCATGGTGACCTGCGGCCGGTGATCGAGCGCGGCGCCGATGTGAGCGTAGTAGGAGTCCCGGTCCTCGCCCTTGATGGCGTACGTCGGGATGCCGTGGTGGGCCATCAGCGAGGCGGCGACGTCGTCCTGGGTGGAGAGTGGGTTCGAGGAGCAGAGGACCACATCGGCACCGCCCGCCGCCAGCGTCCGCATCAGGTTGGCCGTCTCGGCAGTGACGTGCAGGCAGGCACTGATGCGCCAGCCCTCCAGCGGCCGCTCGGCCCGGAACCGTTCACGGATGCCGGCCAGCACCGGCATCTGCCGGTCGGCCCAATCGATCTTCAGGGCGCCGGCATCGGCCTGGCCGATGTCCGCGATGTCGCCTCTCACCTCTGGTCGCGTTGCCACGGCAGTCGTATCGCCTCTCGTATCGGTCTCATCAATCCCCAGCCGCCGGCGCGGCGCCGCCCGAGCCGCTCGGTGAGGAGGTCGGTGTCAACGTAGCCCAGCCGGCGGTAGGCCGCCACCGCGGGGTCGTTCCCGGCATGGACGTTGAGCGCGACGTCGTCGACGCGCTGCAGCAGCTCTGCGGTCACGGCGCTCGTCACCATCTTGGCGAAGTCGTGGCCGCGGTAGTCGGCGTGGGTCATGACGTTGCCGACCACCGCGATCCGCTCGCGCAGGTTGATGGCATGTGTGCCCGCCGCGCTCACCAGCCGGCCGCCGACGCGCACGCCGTAGTAGACGCCGTCCTCGAGGACCGATGCCGGGAAGCCGCCGCGGAAGCCGAGCTGGTAGAGCTGGTTGAGGTCATCGATGTCGGCGCCGACGAGCCGTTCCGCGCCGCCGGCGAAGGGCCGGAAGCTCGACGCGTCGACCGCCATGCGCAACAGGAGCTGCGGGGCATCGAGCTCGTAGAGGTCGGTGAGCGCCTCGTCGATCGCCGACGTTCCCATGAAGTAGGCGTCGCGCGGCCGGATCACGCTGTCGAGGATCTCGCGGCAGCCGGCGGGATCGCCCATCAGGAAGAGCGGCTGCGGGACGAGCCCCTCCTGGTGCATCGCCAGCGCGACCGGGCGGCCGAGGTCGTCATACGCGATGCCCCAGCTGCAGCGATGTCGGTTCGGCCCGTCGAGGTCGCCCAGGGTGTAGGCGGCGTAGATGCGGTCGGTGCGAAGGTAGGCGGCAATCTCGTCGCGGTCGGAGACGGCCCGCGCGTAGAGGTCCGCTCTCCGCAGCACCGCCATCTATCGTGCCTCGTCCGTCCGCTCGCGCTCAGTAGGTGAGCAGCGTATGGATCTGGTGTTCGGTCAGCTTGTCGCGACCCTTGAGGGCGCTGAGCTCGACCATGAACGAGAGCCCGGCGATCTCGCCCCCCAGCTGGCGAACCAGCTCGATCGTGCCCAGCACCGTGCCGCCCGTGGCCAGCAGGTCGTCCACCAGCAGGACGCGCTGGCCGGCCTGGATGGCGTCGCGGTGCATCTCCAGGGTGGCGGTGCCGTACTCGAGGTCGTACTCGACCTCGATCGTCTCGGCCGGCAGCTTCCCGAGCTTGCGAACCGGGACGAACCCGGCGTTCAGCTTGTAGGCGAGGGGCGCCGCGAAGATGAACCCGCGCGATTCCATGCCCACCACCAGGTCGATGCGATCGTCCTTCACCGCATCGGCCATGCGGTCGATGACGGCGGCGAAGGCATCGGGCTCCTTGAGGAGGGTGGTGATGTCGTAGAACAGGATCCCCGGCTTCGGGAAGTCGGGGATCTCGCGGATCTTGGCGCGCAGATCGTCGATGGAGCTGACGGTCACGGGTCACTCCCGTTGCAGGCTGGCGTTGGGCGAAGCTGGAGTCTAGACCGATGCCTGCGGGCCGGCAATGGATCGGCGGGCCCGAGCACTGCCTACGAGAGGGCAGCGAAGAGGTCGATCCCGTTGCCGTCCGGGTCGCGCAGCGTGGCGTAGCGTTGGCCCCAAAACGCGTCCCACGGCTCACGGTGCCCGGTGAAGCCGGCCGCGACCAGATCGGCGTACGCCCGGTCCACCTCGGCCGGGGTGTCGCAGAGGAACGCCAGGCTGGTGCCCGGTCCCCCCTGCGGTGGGGTCCATCCCGGATCGAAGGAGCGAACGGTCTCGATGGTGTCCCACATGAGTCGCAGCCCGGTGGGCAGCTCCAGGCTCACGTGCCCCTCGCCATCGGCCTCGGCTGGGATCTCGAGCCCGAGACCGCGATAGAAAGCGAGGGAGCGGGCCATGTCGGCCACCACCAGGCCGATGGCATCGAGGTGCGGAGTCACGGGCTCAAGCCTCCTTTGCCAGGCGCCGCAGCACGGTCTGCAGCACGCCGCCGTTGCGGAAGTAGGTCACGTCGATCTCGCCGTCCAGCCGGGCCACGGTTCGGAAGCGCGTCTCCTTCCCATCATCGGCGCGGGCGACCACGGTCACCTCCTGGCGCGGCTGCAGGGCGGCCAGCCCCTCGATGGTGAAGGCCTCGCGCCCGGTCAGGCCCAGGCCGGCGACCGAATCGCCGGGCAGGAACTGGAGCGGCAGGACGCCCATGCCGACCAGGTTGGACCGATGGATCCGTTCGAATGACTCCGCGATGACGCCACGCACGCCCTGCAGGTACGGGCCCTTGGCCGCCCAGTCGCGGCTGCTGCCGGAGCCGTACTCCCTGCCAGCCAGGACGACCAACGGCGTCCCTGCCTCGGCGTATCGCATGGCGGCGTCGAAGATGCTCATCCGCTCACCGCTCGGCAGGTGCTCGGTGACGTTGCCCTCCGCATCCGGCGTGAGCTGGTTGCGAAGCCGGATGTTCGCGAACGTGCCGCGCATCATCACCTCGTGGTGGCCGCGTCGGCTGCCGTACGAGTTGAAGTCGCGCGGCTCCACGCCGCGCTCCATCAGCCACGCGGCCGCCGGCGATGTGCGCGCGATGCTCCCCGCCGGGGAGATGTGATCGGTGGTCACGCTGTCACCGAGCAGCGCCAGCACGCGAGCGCCCTGGATATCGGCGACCGGCGCGGGCTCGGGTGCCAGGTCGCTGAAGAACGGCGGGAGCGCGACGTAGGTCGAGTGCGGGTCCCAGTCGTAGCGGTTTCCCGGCGGGACCGGCAGGTCGCGCCACCGGTCGTCCCCGTCGAAGACCGATGCGTAGTTGCGGGTGAAGATCTCCGAACGCACCTGCTCGGCGACGACGCCGGCGACCTCATCGGCGGAGGGCCAGAGCTCCGACAGGAAGACCGCGCGGCCGTCGCGGTCAGTCCCGAGCGGCTCGGTGGTCAGATCCAGGTCGATGCGGCCGGCGAGGGCGAAGGCGACCACCAGCGGCGGCGAGGCCAGGTAGCTGGCGCGAGCCAGCGGATGAATCCGCCCCTCGAAGTTGCGGTTGCCCGAGAGGACCGCGACCCCGACGAGGTCGTTCGCTTCGATCGCCTCGGCGATTGGCTCCGCCAGCGGGCCGGAGTTGCCGATGCAGGTGGTGCAGCCATAGCCGACCAGGCTGAAGCCGAGCGACTCCAGCGGGTCCATCAGCCCGGAACCTTCCAGGTAATCCGTGACGGCCCGGGAGCCGGGTGCCAGCGATGTCTTGACCCACGGCGGCGTCCGCAAGCCACGCGCGACGGCGTTCCGTGCCAGCAGGCCGGCGGCCACCATGACGGTCGGGTTGCTGGTGTTCGTGCACGACGTGATAGCCGCGATCACCACCGAGCCGGAACGCAGCTTGAAGCCGCTCCCGTTCATCTCGACCTCGACCGCCCGGTAGTGGCTCGCCCCGTGGTCGATGTGCATCGGCTCCGGCGCCTGGGGCTGGCCGGGCTTCGGGCCTTCACCCTCCGTGCGCTGCGTGTAGGAAGGCGGATCGCTGGCCGGGAAGCTCTCCTCGGACGCTTCGCCCACGACGCCATCGCGGCCGCGTTGGGGGGCGTGCTCGTGGACCGTTCCGTCCTCGTGGGTGTGCAGCCCTTCGCTGAAGATGCCGCGGAAGCTCTCGCGCAGCATCGTGAGCGGCACGCGGTCCTGCGGGCGCTTCGGCCCGGCCACCGAGGGCTCGACCGTCGACAGGTCCAGCCCGAGGGACTCGTTGAAGGACGGATCCGGCGTCGCGGCAGTGTGGAAGAGGCCCTGCTCCTTGGCGTACGCCTCGACGCGTGCCACCGTCTCCTCCGGCCGGCCGGTCATGCGCAGGTAGCGCAGCGTCTCGTCGTCGACCGGGAACATCGTCGCGGTCGCGCCGAACTCCGGCGACATGTTGCTGATGGTGGCGCGGTCCGCCAATCCCAGCCGAGCGAGGCCGGGTCCATAGAACTCCACGAACTTCCCGACCACGCCGTGCGCGCGGAGCATCTCGGTCACGGTCAGCACCAGGTCGGTTGCGGTGGCGCCCGACGGCAGGTCCCCATCCAGCCTGAAGCCGACGACCACCGGGAAGGGCTGGTAGAGCGGCTGGCCGAGGAGCGCCGCCTCGGCCTCGATGCCACCGACGCCCCAGCCGACCACCCCCAGCCCATTGATCATGGTCGTGTGCGAGTCGGTCCCGACAAGGGTATCCGGGAAGGCGACGCGCTCTCCATCCCCCGCCTCCCTGACGCTGACCACGTCGGCCAGGTACTCGAGGTTCACCTGGTGCACGATGCCCGTCCCCGGAGGAACCACCCGGAAGTTGTCGAACGCCTGCTGCGCCCAGCGGAGCAGCGCGTAGCGCTCGCCGTTGCGCTCGTACTCGCGTTGCACGTTGATGAGGAAGGCGGCATCGGTCCCGTACTGGTCGACCTGCACCGAGTGATCGATCACCAGGTCCGCGGGCACCAGCGGATTGATGCGCGAGGCGTCGCCACCCATCTCGGCGACGGCGTCGCGCATGGCGGCAAGGTCAACCACGCACGGCACGCCGGTGAAGTCCTGCAGGACCACGCGACCCGGCATGAAGGGAACCTCGTACTCGCCCGGACTCGCCGGATTCCACGCCGCGAGGGCCGTCACGTCCTCAGCGCGCACCAGGGCGCCCCCGGCGTCCGCGTTGCGGAGCAGGTTCTCGAGCAGCACCTTGACGGTGTAAGGCAGCCGAGCGAGGTCCGGCACGCCCGCGGCGTCGAGGCGGTAGTACCGGTAGCTGCGCTCGCCGACGCGCAGCGTCGCCCGGGCCCGGGCGAGGTCGAGGGGGGAAGAACTTGTCACGGGACGCGCCTCCTTCGTTGTCATCCGCGCCCTGCCGCGAGCGCGAGTGTCGGTCGAGTTCGGCGCCGGACGGGTGCGCCCGTCCCGGGTCGAGTTGTCCGCCAATTATAGCCGGCCAGGGTGCTTGCGCCGCCGTGACGGATGATGTATTTTGTCGTTTGTCTAATTAGATGAACGACGAATGAATGACGTGTACCGTGCGCTCTCCGATCCAACGCGTCGCCAGATCCTGGCCCTGCTGCGGAACGGCGACATGACGGCAGGCGACCTGCAGGCGAACTTCTCGCAGTCGTGGCCGACGATCTCTGCGCACCTGCGCGTGCTGCGCGAGGCCGACCTGGTTCAGGCCGATCGGCACGGGACCTCGATCACCTACCACCTTAACGTGAGCCTGCTGGAACGAGCCCTCGCACGCCTCATGGAGACGCTGGGCGTCCAGCCGGCGGAGAGCAACTCATGACCCGATCCATCCTCATCGCCACCGGCATCGCGACCCTCCTCATGCTGGCCGTCAGCGGCTGGGCATGGGGCCAGGTTCCGGCAGATGCGCAGGTCGCCATCCACTGGGGCCCGAGCGGGGAAGCAGACGGATTCGCCTCGAAGGAGGTCGGGCTGCTCCTGGTGCCGGCGCTCGCGCTGGGCGTCGGTGCGCTGCTCGCGTTCATACCCGGGATCGATCCGCGGAGGACGAACATCCTGCGATCGCAGCCGGCCTACCGCGCCATCGCCTACGCCGTCCTGGCCCTGCTGCTGGCCCTGCATGCGGCAGCGGTCGTGACGGCCACCGGTCGCGACGTCGACATGGCGCGCGTCGTCGCCATCGGCGTGGGACTGCTCTTCGTGATCATCGGCAACTACCTCGGCAAGACGCGCAGCAGCTGGTTCTTTGGTATCCGCACGCCGTGGACACTGACCAGCGAGCGGTCGTGGACGCTGACGCATCGGCTCGGGGGCTACCTCTTCGCGGCCTACGGTGCCGTGATGGTGCTCCTGGGTGCGCTCAACCCCGCATGGCTGCTGCCAGTGCTCATCCCAGGGTTGATCGTGGTGGTAGCCGTGCCGGTGGCCTACTCGTACCTCGTATGGCGGGAGGACAACAACCGCCAGAGCATGGAGTCACAAGCGAATGACGATTGAACAGCTCCTCCCCTTCCTAATTCCGGTTGTCATCCTCCAGCTGGCACTGATGGCGATCGGGCTCTACGACCTCACCCGTCCGGACCGTCGCGTGAAAGGCGGCAGCAAGGTGATGTGGGGCATCGTGATCGTCGTCATCAACGTGTTCGGGCCGCTCGTCTACTTCCTGTTCGGTCGCGAAGAGTCCTAGACACCGCCGAATGTCGACTGATGCCGCCGCCATCTCGGTTCACGCGCTCAGCAAGCGCTACGGGAACGTCGTCGCCCTCGACCGCCTCGATCTGGAGGTTCCCGTCGGGAGCGTCTTCGGTTTCCTGGGGCCCAACGGCGCGGGAAAGACCACCACGCTGCGCATCCTCACCTCGCTGGCGAACGCCAGCAGCGGATCCGCCACCGTGCTGGGCGTCCCGGTCGGCAGCGGCGAGCCGAACCGCATGGCCCTCCTGGGCTACCTGGACCAGGACCCGCGCTTCCATGGCTGGATGAAGGGACGCGAACTGCTCGAGCTGGTCGGCAACCTGTACGGGATGCACGGTGCCGAGCTCCGCGCGCGCGTCGCGGAGACGCTCGAGCTGGTCGGCCTGGCCGATGCCGGCCGTCGCTCCATCAGTGGCTACTCGGGCGGCATGCGTCAGCGACTGGGCCTGGCGCAGGCGGTTCTCAACCGCCCCCCGGTCCTGCTGCTCGACGAGCCGGTCAGCGCGCTCGACCCTGAGGGCCGCCGAGACGTGCTGGAGGTCATCCGGCGGCTCGCCGGAGAGTCGACCGTGCTCTTCTCGACCCACATCCTCAACGACGTGGAGCGGGTGTGCGACCGAGTGGCGATCCTGGACCACGGTCGCCTGGTCACCGAGGCGCCCATGGACGAGCTGCTGGCACGTTACGCCCGGCCGGTCTTCCTGCTGGAGCCGGAGGGCGCCGATGCCGCCGAGCGCGAGCGGCTGGTGCACGCACTCCGGGCGATCCCCGGCGTGACCGAGGTCGACGCCGGGCACGCCGTGCTGCGGGTGATCGTCTCGGACGAGGCGGGCATCTCACCACGCATCCTGGCGGCGGTCGCGTCCACGGGCGTCGGCCTGCTCACCTTCGAGCGGCAGCGCCCAACGCTGGAAGACGTCTTCCTGCAGCTGGTCGGCCGTCGAGGAAACGGAGCGGCGGCATGACCGGCTTCGTGCCCCTCCTCCGCAAGGAGCTGCTGGAGCAGTGGCGCACACGGCGCCTCCTGGTGGTCGCCATCGTGTTCGCCGTGGTGGGCATCGGGTCCCCGTTCCTGGCTCGCTACACCGCGGAGCTGATCCAGGCGGCGGGGGGCGTCCCCTTCGACATCGAGTTCCCAACTCCGACCGTGAAGGACGCGGTGGACCAGACGCTGAAGAACGTCGGGCAGGCCGGCATCCTGACCGCGATCCTGCTGGCGATGGGGAGCGTAGCCACCGAGAAGGAGCGCGGCACGGCGGCCCTGATCCTCAGCAAGCCGGCGTCCCGCGGCGCGTACCTGCTGGCGAAGCTGGTCGGCATCATCTGCACGCTTGGCGTCAGCCTGGTGATCGCGTCGGCCGTCGCCTGGTTCTACACCGGGCTCCTGTTCGAATATCCCAGCGTCCTTGGCTGGACCGGGATGACGGCGCTCCTCCTCTTGGCGCTGGTCGCGTACGCGGCGCTCACGTTCCTCGGCAGCACGCTCACACGCTCGTCAATCGCCGCCGCCGGCATCGGGATCGGCGGGTTGATCGCGGTCGGCGTCATCTCTGCGCTGCCCAGCGTGGCGCCGTACACGCCGGCGGGCATCTCCGGCGCGCCAGCCATGGCCCTGGCACTCGGGACCGATAGCGGCGGCCTCATCGGTCCCGTGCTGGTCAACCTGGGGATCGTGGCGGGCCTGGCGCTCCTGTCGTGGGCAGTCTTCCGACGGCAGGAGCTGTAGGGGTTAGGGCTGGTAGTCCGGCGGCGCCTCGTCGAACTCGGCGTAGTGCTCGGACAGGTGGTCGTACACCCTGCGCCGGTCCGCATCCGGGATATCGACACCGCCGCGTGCGCCGTTGACGACCGTCATGGCGGCCACCACGCCACGCCACACGACGCGGAGCTCGCCATCTACCAGCTCGTGGTGCGGCAGCTTGTACGCGCCCTTCTCCTGCGGCGGATCGTGCTGCGGATCCTCGGCCGTATCGTGCCAGGCGTGCGCCAGCGCGACGCCGTCCCAACCGCGCTCCTCGATGATGCGGTTCATCTTGTCGGAGCCATCCCAGTCCCAGTCGCGCTCCTTCGGCGCGGTCGGACTGCGATGCGGAGCCGAAACGGTTCCCATGTGTTCTCCCCTTGCAGTGTTCCAGGGGGATGCGGCTGCATCACCGATGCCAGCAGGCAACAGGCATCGCTGCCGCTGGTGTCAACTCCGGTCTGCAGCTGGCGATTCGACCTCGACGGCTCCCCGCGCCAGGGCGGTGAGCGCTCGGAGCGCGACATCCGCGGCATGGCGCGTGGCGGCGACCGGGATGCGGACCTGGTTCGAGCCGAACGACGGACGGAAGCCGGCGACCCCGAGCGCGCGCGACACCCTCGACCGGTCGTAGCGGGGCCACCTGAGGACCACCTGGCGCGCCTCGGCGCGGACCTCCGGGACGCCAGCTGCCTCCGCCGCCATGCGGACCGCCACGGCACGGAAGAGCCCCTCGACCGGGGGCGGCACCGGGCCGAAGCGATCGCGCAGCTCGTCGCGCAGGGCGGCGGCATCGGCGTCGGAACGGATCGCGGCGAATCGGCGGTAGATCTCCAGCTTGCCGCCGGAGTCCTCGACGTAGGCATCGGGCAGGTAGGCGGAGCCGGGCAGGTCCAGGCGAACCGGACCGGGCTCGGCGGCGACCACCCGGCCGCGAAGCGCGTCCACCGCCTCGGCCAGCATCCGGGTGTAGAGCTCGAAGCCGACCGCCTCCATGTGCCCGTGCTGCTCCGCGCCGAGGATGTTGCCCGCGCCGCGAATCTCCAGGTCGGAGAGCGCAATCTGGTAGCCGGCGCCCAGGTCGGAGGCGCTGAAGATGGCGTGCAGCCGCTTGCGCGCGATCGGCGAGAGGGGCATCCCGCGCCGATGGAGCAGGTAGGCGTACGCGCGGCGGTCGGATCGGCCCACCCGCCCGCGCAGCTGGTAGAGCTGCGCCAGCCCGAAGGTATCGGCGCGGCTGATGATGATGGTGTTGGCATTCGGGATGTCCAGGCCCGACTCGATGATGGTGGTGCAGACCAGGACGTCGTGGCGGCCCGCGTCGAAGTCGAGCATCACCCGCTCCAGCATCCCCTCCGCCATCTGCCCGTGACCGATGGCGACGCGCGCACGCGGCACCAGCCGGCGCACCCGCTCCGCCGCGCCCTCGATGGTGTCGACCCGGTTGTGGACGAAGAAGACCTGCCCGCCGCGGTCGAGCTCGCGGTTGATCGCGTCGCGCACCAGGCCGTCGTCGTCCTCGGCGATGCGCGTCTGGATCGGCAGGCGCGCCTCGGGCGGCGTCTCGATCACGGACAGGTCGCGGATACCGACCAGCGAGAGGTGCAGCGTGCGCGGGATGGGGGTGGCGGAGAGCGTCAGCACGTCCACCTCGCGGCGCATCGACTTGATGCGCTCCTTGTGCGCCACCCCGAAGCGCTGCTCCTCGTCGACGACCAGCATCCCCAGGTCCGCGAAGGTGACGTCCCTGGACAGGATCCGGTGGGTGCCGACCAGCACGTCCACCGTGCCGTCCGCCACGCCGGTCGAGAACCTCGCGCCTGCTTCCGCTTCGAGACGAACCGGCTCAGCATCTCCACGCGGACCGGAAACGGAGCCAGCCGACGCTGGAACGTGACCAGGTGCTGCTGCGCCAGCACGGTGGTGGGCACCAGCACCGCCACCTGGCGCCCGTCCTGCACCGCCTTGAAGGCGGCCCGCAGCGCGACCTCGGTCTTGCCGTAGCCCACGTCGCCGCAGACCAGCCGGTCCATCGGCCGCCGACGAAGCATGTCGGCCTTCACCTCCTCGATGGTCCGCGCCTGGTCGGGCGTCTCGGTGTACGGGAAGGCCTCCTCCAGCTCGCGCTGCCACATCGTGTCCGGGGAGAAGCTGAAGCCCGGCGACGACTCGCGCGCCGCGTAGATCTCGATCAGCTCGTTGGCCAGGTCCGCCACGGCCCGACGGACACGCCGTTTCGTGCGCTCCCACTCCGTCCCGCCGAGCTTCGAGAGCGCGGGGCCGGCCCCCCCGCTGTACCGCGTGATCCGGCCGATCTGATCCGCCGGCAGGAAGATCTTGTCGTCACCGGCGAAGTCGAGCTGCAGATACTCCTTGGTGGCTCCGCCGTACTCGCGCTGGGTCATGCCCACGTAGCGCGCGATGCCGTGGTCGACATGGACGACCAGGTCGCCGGGCTCCAGCTTCCCGACCAGGTCGCGCGTCACCACCCGCTTGGCCGGGGTCAGGCGGCGGATCCTCGTCGCGCCGAACAGCTCCCGGTCGGTCAGCAGCAGCAGGTTCGAGGGCGCGTGCGCGAACCCCGCGGAGAGCGATCCGTGCACCAGGCCGATGCCGCCGGCCGGCGGCGGTTGCCGCAGCTCGGCACCCGGCGCCGACGGCAGGCCGGCCTCCTCGAGCAGCTCGCCGATGCGGCTGGCCTGGTCGGTGCTGATCACGATGCGCCGCGACCCGCCGGCGAGCTCGGCCAGCCAGGCGCCGACGCGGTCGGCGCGTCCCGGCAGCGCCGGCGCCGGGCCGAAACCCGGGTCGTCGCCGTCCTGCTCGTCGAGGGTCTCGGCCGCCCGGTCCGCGAGCTGCTGCAGTGCGGCGTCGGCGTCGTAGGGAAGGGGCCAGTCCTCGGGCAGCTCGCCGTGATCGGCCAGGGCGGCGAGACGCTGGCCGGCCCGCACGTCCAGGTCCAGGGCGATCGCCCGCAGCTCCCCCGGATCGGTCAGGACGAGGTGGGCCGCCGCCGGCACGTGGTCGAGGGTTGGCCCCGCGGTGAGCGATCGGGCCCAGGTTTCGGCCGCCTCGGCGAGGTTGCCCTGCTCGAGCCGCACGAGGTCGGCTCGCAGCTGCTCCGGCAGGTTGGCGGAAGCACCCTGCCCCGCCAGGCTTGCCCAGCCGTCCGGCGGCAGGAATTCGCTCGCCGGCAGCAGCGTCGCCTTCTCCAGCCGGCGGCGGCTCCCCTGCGTCATCGGGTCGAACGTGCGGAGCGACTCGACCTCGTCGCCGAACAGCTCGATGCGGAGCGGCTCGGCGGCGCCCGGCGGCCACACGTCGATGATCCCGCCGCGGGCCGCGAACTCGCCCACGCCGCTGACCTCGACGGCGGCGTCGTAGCCGCCACCGACCAGGCCCGCCAGCAGGTCGCGCTGGACGATGCGCTCCCCGACCGAGAGGCCTGTGCGGCCGCTGGCCAGCTGCGCCGGCGAGATCGTCCGCTGCACGAGCGCCAGCAGCGGCGCCACAAGGACCAGGGAGCGGGACGGCGCTCCCAAGGCGGCGAGGACGTGCAGCCGTTCCGCCGACTCGTCGTGCTCCGGCAGCGCGCGCTCGAAGGGGATTGCCGCCCGCTCGGGCAGCACGCGGACGCTCCCGTGCAGCAGCCAGGCGGCCAGGTCGTCGGCCAGGCGGTGGGCCTCTTCGTCGTTGCGCACGACCACGACCAGCGGCCGCGACGACGCGACGGCCTCACGGCGCGCTGCCAGGTGGGCCGCTCGCGCGCCGGCCGGGACGCGCAGCGGGCCTGGCGGCGGCTGGGCCGCCGCGACGAGGGCCGTGAGGGCGGCGATGCGCCGGTCGGCACCGCCCCGTGGCGGGAGCGGCGAGCCGGCTGCGGGGCGCGAATGCGTCGTGGTCACGCCGGCGGGACGGCCAGGTCCACGCCGTTGAAGGCGTTCATGGCCGGATCGATCCCCTCGGCCAGCCAGCGCTCCGCCGCGTCGGCAGCCGTGGCGATCGCCTCATCGGAGAGCTCGCGCTCATCGGGCTTGAAGGTCGAGAGCACGTGGTCCATCGTCGCCCGTGAGCTCCCGGAGCGCCCGATCCCCACCCGCAGACGGGCGAACTCGTCACTCCCCAGGCGAGCGATGATGTCCCGCAGGCCGTTGTGCCCTCCGGCCGAGCCCGCGCGCCGCAGCCGCAGCCTCCCGAGCGGCAGGTCCACGTCATCGGTGACCACCAGCAGGTCTTCGGTCGGCTCCGCGGGGCTGTTGCGGAGGGCGGCGGCGAGCGGGCCGCCCGACAGGTTCATGAAGCGCAGCGGCTTCACCAGCAGGATCGGTTCGGACTGCGGGTCCCGGCGGGCCTCCAGCAGGGCAGCGCCATCCTTGACCCGACCCTGGCCGGTCAGGGCCCATCGGTCCGCGAGCAGGTCGACCACCCGGAAGCCGACGTTGTGGCGCGTGAGCCGGTAGCGCTCGCCCGGGTTGCCCAGGCCGCAGATGACCTTCACGCAGCCGATGGTAGCCCGGTGGACGCGGGTCCGGCTTCGTCGTAGGTCGCGGTGCGCGCACGTGCCATCGCCCTCGCGCGCGTCGGGCGGTGCGCGGGCTACGATCTCCGCGACGGCCGAGGTGCCGGCGAGTGGATCGGTCGCGGGGAGCGCGTCGGGAGGTGCGAAGCTTCGGATCTCCGACAAGGCGTCGGTGGATGTCGTCACATCGGGCGGCGCAGAGGTGGGCCGCGGCTGACAGGAGAGACAGGGTGCTGCTCGGGATACGCGACATGACCAAGGTCTATCGGCGCGGCAACCGGGCGAACGACTCGATTGCGGGGGGCGGCTGAGCGTGGACGTCGCGATCATCGGAGGCGGCATCATCGGCTGCTCGGCCGCGGCCCTCCTCGCGGAGCGCGGCGCCGGCGTCACCCTCTTCGAGGCGACCGCAATCGGAGCGGGCGCCTCCGGTCGCAACCTCGGCGCCCTGCAGCACCCGTTCGATCCCGTGCTGGCCCCCCTCTTCCACGACAGCCTTGACCGATACGCCCGCCTGGCCGACGAAGAGGTCGGCTTCGACCTCCCGCCGGCTCCGGCTGGACTCCTGCTGCTGAACGCCGACGCCGATGCCGCACGCGCCCAGGCGGCGCGGCTCTCCGCCACGGTCCCGGAGCTGGCTCCGACCTTCCTCGATGCCGACGCCGTGGCGGCCGAGGAGCCCGCGCTCGCGAGCGGGTTTGCCGCGTGCCGCCTGGCGACCGGGTACCCGATTCCCCCGGCCTCCGCGACCATCGGCTGGGCACGGCTCGCGGAGCGGCGCGGGGCGACCCTGCGGATCGGGGTCGCGGCGGAGCCCTGGCTCGGCGATGGGCGCGCCGTCGGAGTCCGGCTGGCGAACGGCGAGACGGTCGCCGCCGGTGCCGTCCTCGTGGCGGCCGGGCCCTGGACCCCCGGCCTCGCCGACCCCGGCGGCGCCTGGCGGCCGATCGTCCGGACCTGGGGAGTCACCGTTCAGCTGGCGCTTGGCGCGGCCGCCCCGCGCCATATCGTCGAGGAAGACGAGGTGGACGCCGCGAACCGGCCGGCGGCCGCCGCCGCGCGGGCCGCAGCGACAGAGGAGGTCGACCCGCCGAGCCTCTTCTCGCTCGCCAGCGCAGCGGGCATCTCGACGCTCGGGTCGACCTTCCTGTCGGCTGAGCCCGACCAGCAGCGCACCTCGCGGCTGCTGATCGACCGGGCCGTGGCATACCTGCCCGCGGTCGCCGCCGCGCCGGTCGCCGAGGTGCGCACCTGCGCGCGTCCCCAGTCCGTCGACGGCCTCCCGTTCATCGGTCCGATGCCCGGGATGGACGGGCTCTTCGTGTGCGCCGGCCACGGGCCATGGGGCATCTCCACCGGACCAGCGTCGGCCGCGCTGGCGGTCGACGCGATCAGCAATCCGGGTCGAATTCCGCGCGAGCTGCGGGCAGCCCGTCCACTCGCGACCTGAGTGCCGGAAGTCCGCAGCGTGTCCCGCGGCGTATGCTCTTGCATGGTGAACGCGCGATCGAGGCAGGAGCCCGCCGGGCGCCTCCGCGCCCGTGATCGCGGCGCCATCCCGGAGCTCCTGACGACCTGCGGCCGGCAGATGGTGGGCGCCGCCCACGTGATCCTCCAGGATCGCGAAGCGGCCACCAGGGCCGCGGCCCTCGCCATCGGGCGCTCGTGGCGACTGCCTCCCGCCGCGTGGCCGGCGTCATCGGCCAACCCCTGCGCCCATCTCGTCGCGGCCGCAGCCCGCGAGGCCCTGACGCTCCGCGAGACGGTGCGCGAGGTCGACGCGATCCGGCAGCCCGGCGCGGAGGCGCTGCTCGCCCTGCGGCCCGAGGAGCGAGCCACCGTGGCCCTGGTGCAGTTGGCAGGGCTGGCGCCCTCGGCCGCGATCGACGCGCTCGGATTGCGAGGAGGGGCACGGCGGCGCGCCGGCGCGCTCCTCCGCCTGGCGTCCGACCGGTCGGACCACCTGCGCACGGTCGTGGCCGCGAACGTTGCCGGTCTCTCCGTTTCGCTCACGCCCGATGCCGTGCTGGCGTGCATCGACGAGCCGCTCCCCGCGCCTCGCGCCGCCTGGCGACGAGCGATGCCCCTGGCGGCGGCCGCGGCCGGCGTCGCGGTGCTGGCAGCTCTGATGCTCACGGCACCGCGCGCGAGCGACCCGACCTCGCACCTCACCCCGTCCGGAACGCCGCGTGCCGACGGCACCCCGGCGCTGGTCGCGGCCGAACCCCCGCTCCCTGCGGTGGCGGAGCTGGCGATGGAGCCGAGCCTCGCCGACTGCGGCATCCAGCCGGCAGACGCCGAGCTCGCCTTCGCTGGATGGACGACCCTGACGCAGCTCGGCGGCAGCGCCCCGATGCTCGAGTCCAGCCAGCCGGTCTACGCACAGGTTCCGCGCGATCCGGTGGTCTGGGATCCCCGGGGCGATGCGCCGCCCGGCTCGATCCCGCGGGGCCGGCTCGCCTGCCTCACCGACGCCGCGCGAAGCCTTCACGTTGTCGTGCCGCTTCCGGACGGCTGGCAGGCGCCGGAGATCGTGGATGGGTGCCCCGCCTCGCCCATGCGTCAGCTTGCCGGCATGCGCGAGATCGGTGGTCCGAACGGCTTCGTGGTTCTGCCGGGTCCGGGGACGAGCTGGTGGGCGAACGATCGAAGCGTGCGCATCCTGGCCCGCGTCGCGCCGGCGCCGAGCGAGCACGAGGTGATCACGGCCTGGGCGCAGCCCCTTGGCGCCGGCGTGCCCCGCGAGGTCCGACTCGAGGAGCCGCGCCTGCCGGGCACGGACCGTGGCGGGAGCACCTCGTACGTGTGGCTCGACGAGGTCAACTTCGACGCGGCGGGTTGCTGGGTGATCAGCCTGGCGGTGGACGACCGTGTCGTCGGGTCCGCCATCCTGCCGGTCTCGGAGCGGATCGCCGCATCCGACTGACGGTCGCGGCCCGGCGCCGAGCCGGGTCAGCTCCCGGTCGAGACCGCGTGACCGGTGCGATCGAAGAGCGATCCCGGCTGCCAGTCGACCTCCCGGTACCGCCGGTGCAGGGTGCCGAGCACCGAGTGCTCGATGGCGCGCATCGCCTGCTCCTCGTCCATCTCCGCGTGGTCATGGCCGACGAGGTGCAGGCAGCCGTGGATGGTCAGCATGGCAAGCTCCTCGGCAACGCTCCAGCGCCCCTCCGAGGCCTGCCGCACGGCCTGGTCGATGTCGAGCACGACGTCGCCGAGCAGCAGCGGGCCCGGCGGGCCGTAGCCGTCGTCATCGGCGAGCTGGGAGTGGCGTCCCTCGATCACCCACTCGTGCAGCGGAAAGGCGAGCACGTCGGTCGGTTGGCGCTCGCCCATGTGGTCGAAGTTGAGGTGAACCATCTCGGCATCGGCGCAGAGCGTGATCTCCACCTCGATCTCGCGATCGCCGATGGCGGCGCGCGCCGTCTCCGCGACCGCCGATTCGAGCAGCTCATGGAGGCCGTCCATCGTCATCGGCTCGATGGCAGCCTCGACCTGCTCCCGCCCGACGTGATCGTGGAACGTGACGCTGCAGCCCATGCCTCGCCCATCGTAGGGCACCCCGTGCGGGGGCTCAAGACGAATTGGCCGGTATCGGCTCAGGCCTGCTGCGAACGCTGCTCGATCGGGACCACGTTGTCGGGGTACTTGATCCGGCTGTGGTACATGCCGAGCAGCTGCTGGACGAACGCCTCCTTGATCTGCGCGAGGTTCTTCAGCGTCAGCTCCGCGTCGTCGAGCTGTCCGTCCTCGACCCGCGCGTCGACGATGCGGTCGACCATGGCCCGGATGCTCGCCTCGTCCTTGTCGTCGAGCGAGCGGACCGATGCCTCCACGCCGTCGGCCAGCATCAGGATCGCCGCCTCGCGGCTCTGCGGCTTCGGGCCCGGATAGCGGAAGGTGTCCTTGTTGACGAGCTCCGTCTTGCCGCCGACCTCGCGCAGCGCCTTGCCGTAGAAGTAGCTCATCACGCTCGAGCCGTGATGCTGCGGAATGAAGCCGATGATCTGGACCGGCAACCCGTGCTCGTAGCCCAGGTCGATCCCGTCCCTGATGTGACTGGCGATGATGCGGGCGCTCACCTCGGCGCTCAGGTCGTCGTGGATGTTGCGCGCGCCGGCCTGGTTCTCGATGAAGGCGAGGGGATTCTTCATCTTGCCGATGTCGTGGTAGTAGGCCGCGACGCGGGCCAGCAGCGGATCGGCCCCGATGGTCTCCGCGGCGCGTTCCGCGAGATTACCCACCATCACGCTGTGGTGGTACGTGCCGGGGGTCTCGAGCAGCAGCCGCCGCAGCAGCCGGGACGAGGGGTTGGCCAGCTCCAGCAGCTGGAAGACGGTCATGATCCCGAACACGTTGCTGACCACCGCGAACGATCCAACGGCGAGCACCACCGCGAGCGCGCCGTTGACCGATCCGGCGGCGATACCCTGCAGCATCGCCGCCACGTCGCGCTGCTCCAGGAGGGCGAAGGCGAGCAGCACGCCGACGTTCGTGGCGGCGAGCACCAGGCCGGTCCGCAGGAACGCATTGAGCCGCTCGGCGCGAACGATCGCGGTCAGCGCGGCGATCCCGCCGGCCAGCGTATAGATCGCCGGCTCCAGGGCCTCGCGGTTCATGATCCCGGCAAGCACGGCAAGCGTCACGGCCATGGCCGCACCCGCCGCGCCCTCGAGCAGGATCGCGACCAGCAGCACGGTTGCCGCGCTGGGGACCACATAGGTCCAGAGCGTTCGGTCGGCTGAGATGCGCATCGCGACGGTGGTCGCCAGCAACGCAAGCGCGAACAGCAGCAGCGACCGGTTCCGGAACCAGATCTTCGGCTCGAAGCGCCACATGAAGCTGACCAGGAGCGTGGCCACGATGACCGCGATGAGCGCGTTGCCGGCCAGCGTGGACGTGGCCGGACGCTGGCCGGTGAGCCCGAGCGCGTCGAGCTTCTCGATGGCGAGGGCGGTGACCGGCTCGCCACTGCGCGCCACGTTCTCGCCCTGGCGAACCGTCACCACCACGTCCTCGACGGACTCCCGGGCGGCGGCCCGTGCGGCGTCGGTCTCGGTCGCGGAGAACTCCTCGTTTGGCACCACCTGAGCGGCTGCGAGGTCGCCGGCCAGTTCGCGCTGCTCCGGGGCCAGCTCGTTGGTGATGTTCGACCGCGCCTCGGCACGAACGTCGGAGAGATCGTCCTCGCGAACGCGTCCCGACATGGCGTCCTGCAGGACCTCCCGGCCGGCATCCGCCACCGCCTCCCAGGTGCCGAGCGCCATGGTGGCCAGCTGTCCGCGCTGCGTCGCGGTCAGCTGGGGCGCCACTCGCTCCAGCTCGGCCGGCACGTCCTCCTGGGACAGCCGGCCACTGTCACGTCGGCTCAGGACGTTGGTGATGGTCCGCGCCACCGAGTCGTAGGCCCGCACTCGCGCGTCTCGGATGTCAGCGCGCGGCTCGATCGGGACGTAGATCGGCTGGACCTCCGCGGCCGCCTCCGCACGCAGCTCGTCGGTCTGCGACTGTGAGACGAAGCTCCTCGTCGCTGGCGCGCGAATGTCCGTCTGCGGGATATCGCCGACTTCGTAGTCCGCCGTGCCGCTGACGATCGAGACGCTGGTGATCAGCCACAGCGCGATCGCCAGCAGGACGCCAACGATGAGCGCTCGGACCCAGGGGCCGCGACCACGCCCGCCCTCGGTCTCCGTCAGGGTGCGTGGGATGAACATCGTCAAGCCGTCCCCAGGCGACGCCGGACAGTCTCCGAAACGGCCTTGCCGTCGGCCCTTCCCTTGATCCGCGGCATGAGGACGCCCATCACCCGGCCCATGTCGGCCTGGCCGCTTGCGCCGGTCTCTGCCACCGCCTGTGCGACCGCCGCATCGAGCTCTGCGGGGCTCATCTGCCGGGGAAGGAACTCCACCAGGATGGCAGCCTCCGCCTCCTCGGTCTGTGCCTTCTCCTCGCGCCCGCCGGCCCGGAACTGCTCGATCGACTCGCGTCGCTGCTTCACCTGGCGCGTGAGCACGTCGACCATATCCTCGTCGCTCAGCGAACGCCCCAGCTCGATCTGGCGGTTGTGGGCAGCGGCCATCGCCATGCGCAGCGTGGACGTGCGCAGGCTGTCGCGGGCGCGCATGGCGTCGCGCATGGCAGACTCGACTCGCGTCTGGAGCGTCATGGGTTCATTGTCGGCGGGCGCATCGGCCAGTCATTCGACCAATCGACCGGGCCCGCGGGATGGAGTGAGCGTCTGGCGAACTAAGCGCGGGAAGTCGACTTCCGCTTCTTGGCTTCCTTGCGCTTACGCTTCACGCTGGGCTTCTCGTAGTGCTCGCGTCGCCGTGCCTCAGCCAGGATTCCCGACTGCTGGATCTTCTTGTTGAAGCGGCGCAGCGCGCTCTCGAACGATTCGTTCTCGCCCACGCGGACCTCTGCCAAACGTCTCGCCTCCTCTCTGCCTTCGTAGTCGTGCCGTGATTCGGTTGACTGATGGGCGGGCACAGGCCCACCACGCGCCAGCCGGGCACGCAAGCCCGCGGAGTCTAGCAGCGCGGGTCGGGAGGGTCAACGCAGCAGCGAGTGGCTGCCACTGCCGCGCGGTCCGCGACCTCCAGCGTCGCTCGCCCGGCGCCCAGGACGTCGCGGCAGTAGGCAACGGCGTCGTCGTAGGCATCGGCGGTGACCACCCCTCGCAGCTGCCGGACGTCGTGAGCCCGCATCAGCCCGGGGGCCAGGACATCGGCCTGCCACCGAGGAGATGGAAGTGCAGGTGGAAGACGCTCTGGCCCGACTCCGGACCGACGTTCGTCACGATACGGAACCCCGAGAGTCCCGCCTGCCGCGCAAACCTGTTCAGCGCGCCGAACAGCGCGCTCAGCAGGTCGCCGTCCCCCTCCCTGAGCTCGGCCGCTGACGCGATGTGACGCCGCGGAACGGCCAGCACGTGAGTTGGGGCGCGCGGGTTGACGTCGCGGAATACCACGACGGCGTCATCCTCGTGCACCTTGTCCGACGGGATCTCGCCCGCCGCGATCCGGCAGAACAGGCAGTCGGGTTCGTAGTCGGCCATGTCGGGGAGCCTAGGCGAAGTCACCGGTCCGCGACAAGACGACCGCCGCGGCCGCCACGGCCACGGACTCCGAGCGCAGGATGCGCGGTCCCAGGCTGGCAACCCCCACACCCGCGCCTTCCGCTGCAGCCACCTCGTCGGGAGTGAAGCCTCCTTCCGGCCCGATGACCACGTCGCCCGGAGCCTCCAGCTCGGACAGCCGCGGCCCATTGGTCCGCTCGTAGAGCAGGACCGATGCGTCCCGCAGCACCTCCTCGTAGGCCACCGGCTCGACCACCGGCGGCACGAGCCCCCGCTCCGACTGCTCGGCCGCCTCGCGGGCGATGGTCCGCAGCCGCTCCAGCCGCCTCGGCGACAGATCGCGGGTCACACACCGCTTCGATATGAACAGCCGGAACTCGGCCGCGCCGATCTCGGTGGCGTGCCGGATCACCGGTTCCAGGTGGTCGCCGCGCAACAGCGCCTGCCAGATCGTCAGGCGGTGCGACGGCTCGCCACCGGCCGGCGATCGTTCCTCCACCACGCATTCGCCGTCCTGGAGGCGCGCGGTGACCGCTTCGCCTTGACCGTCCAGCAGCATGAAGCGGTCGCCGGTCCGCATGCGCAGCACGCGCGACACCTGGTAGTCGATCCCGTCCGGCAGCGGGAAGCGCGGCCCCGCCATCTCGTGTGCCGGGACGAAGAAGCGATGGAGCGTCATGCGCGAAGCATCCGCAGCGACACCCACTCGCCATCGTCCAGCCGCTCCGCCAAAGCGAACCCCGCACCGGCCAGCGCCTGGACCACCTCGTCCGCGCGCGCGGTGATGATGCCGCTGGCCAGCAGCGTGCCGCCCGGCGCGCCGTGGGCCGCCAGCCGCGGCGCCAGCTCGACCAGGATCGCGGCCACCAGGTTGGCGAGGACCAGCGGGAACCGCTCGGCAGCGTGCTGCGGCAGCGTGCCGAGGGTGGCGGTCACCCGCCCGGCGAGGCCGTTGGCGCCGGCGTTGGCGAGCGTGGCATCGACGGCGACGGCATCGGTGTCCAGACAGTGGACCCGTCCGGCGCCCAGCCGGAGGGCGGCCAGCGCGAGGATGCCTGACCCGGAGCCGACGTCCAGCACGCGCGCCGGCATCGGTCCCACCCGCTGCAGGAGCTCCAGGCAGCCGCGGGTGGTCGGGTGCAGGCCGGTGCCGAACGCCATACCCGGGTCCAGGCGCACGGCGACCTCGCCGGGCGCCATCGGTTCGTCCAGCCAGGAGGGCACGATCACCACCCGCCCGATGCGCTGGGGGACGTAGCCCTCCTTCCAGCCCTCGGTCCAGTCAGTGTCCTCGACCGCCTCCACGCGCAGCTCGCCCACCGGTCGCAGTCCGAACGCCTGGAGGTGCCAGAGCGCGCGCTCGGTCGCCTCGACCGCCGCGCCAGAACTGTCGTCCTCCGGGATGTGCGCCGTCACCTGGTACGGCGCCGTGGGATCCTCGCGAGCGGCGAGCTCGTCGGCCGGGTCCCTGATGAGGCGGGTCGGCCGAACCGCGGCGCCCGCCGCAACGCGACCAAGGATCTCGCTGACCGCCTCCACCGCCTCGACATCGGCCTCCACGGTCAACTCCAGCCAGCGCACGGCGAGGACCGGCTAGCCGAACATGTCGCGCAGGCGGTCGAACAGGCCCTCGCGCGCGTTCGGCAGCACCGCCGGGCCACTCACCTCGTCGAGCTGCTTGAGGAGGTCGCGCTCCTTCTTCGTCAGCTTGGGCGGCACGACAACGGTGGCGATCACGTGCAGGTCGCCGCGGCCTGATCCGCGAAGCCTCGGCACGCCCTCGCCACGCAGCCTGATCTCGGTGCCCGACTGGGTGCCCGGCGCGATCTCGACCGTCTCGCGGCCCTCCACCGTCGGAACCTCGACCTTGGCGCCGAGTGCCGCCTGCGCGAAGGTAATCGGCAGCTCGTAGAAGAGCTCCGTCCCCTGCCGCATCAGCTCGGGGTGGTCGCGCACGGTGACCTGGACGTAAAGGTCGCCGGACGGGCCATCGCGTGGCCCAGCCTCGCCCTGCCCCTCGATGGCGATGCGCTGGCCGCTGTCGATCCCGGCCGGAACGCGGACCTCGAGCGTGCGTTCCTGTCGGACGCGTCCATCGCCGCCGCAGTTGTGGCACGGGGCGGAGACGACCTGGCCCTCGCCGTGACAGCGCGGGCAGGCGGTGATGTTGACCATCTGGCCCAGGATCGTCTGGCTCACGCGCCGCCGCTCACCGGTCCCGTTGCACTCCGGGCAGCGTTCCGGCTCGGTGCCCGGCTCACCGCCGGCGCCGCTGCACACGTCGCAGGTCACCAGCGTCGGGAAGCTGATCTCGCGCGTGACGCCCGAGACCGCCTCGCCGAACTCGATCGTCAGGTCGTAGCGCAGGTCTGCGCCGGCCACCACCCGGCGCCGCTGACGTGATCCGGCCGCCGCGCCGCCGAAGAAGGCGTCGAAGATGTCGCCGAACGGCCCGAAGCCGGCGCCACCGAAGCCCTCGAACCCTCCCGCGGCGCTGGCGGAATCGACGCCGGCGTGGCCGAACATGTCGTACGCCGATCGGCGCTGGCGATCACCGAGCACGCGGTACGCCTCGTTGAGCTCCTTGAAGCGCTGCTCGGCGCCGTCGCTGGTGTCGACATCGGGATGGTGACGCTGGGCAGCACGGCGGAACGCGCGCTTGATCTCCTCGTCAGAGGCATCGCGCGAGACGCCCAGCACCTCGTAGTAGTCACGCTTCACGGCCATTGGGGCGCGATTATACCGATTGGCACTCTGGCATTCAGAGTGCCAGCCGATGGGCGACCGTCAGAGCTCCCCGTCGGCGGGCCTATCCCCAGCCGGGTCGCGCAGTGCGTGCTCCCGCTGGTAGCTGCGCGCGCTGCAGCCGCTGAACCAGATCTGCAGCGAGCAGACCGCCACGAACAGCACGGCACCGACGGCAACCGCCGGCAGCATGCTCATCGACCACTGCATCAGCGCGACCACGCCCAGCACGGCGGCGATCATGGCGTTCACGAACGCGATCGTCGCCGGCGTCGTGACCAGGGCATGGGCCAGCGGCGAACCGGTGGCATGGGATCCGTAGGTGCGGATGATGGCAGCGTCCGAATCCGTGTAGCCGGTGACGAAGTAGGGCTCCAGGTCGGGCTCCATGTCCAGGTAAGCGTGGCGCAGGCGGTTCATGCCGTAGACCCAGTGCACATCCTCGTTGTTCACCTCGACCAGGCGGACGTAGGTCGCGCCGCCCACGAACAGCACCACCGGCAGGATGAGCAGCGCGAACAGGACGAATCCCTCGCCGAAGGCGGTTGCCTGCGCCACCAGGGCGAGCGCCACCGTCGCGCCGCTCAGCACGGTCAGGAACATGCCTGCGCGGCTGAACGACTCGCTCCACGAGAGCGATCGGGTCGCCAGCAGGTTCCAGTGCTCCGTCGCCAGGATCTGGATGCGCTGCGAGCGGCGGGCGCGCGTCATCGGTATCGGCGGAGCCGCCGCGTGCCAGCGGATGTGTGCGCGGGTCGCCGGGCAGGCCTTGCATGCCGCGAAGTTTGCGGGCCTGGACCGCTTGCCTGTCAAGCCCCTGCGGGTACCATCCGCGGCATCCATGTCCGAGCCGCTCCGCATCTCGGCCGACCACGCACGCCGCTTCCTGGTCGCGCCGCCACCTGCTCGACCCGCCGCGCAGCCTGCCGGCGGAGCCGGAATCGGTCCTGCACGTGGTCGAGCGGCTCGGCAGCCTGCAGTTCGATCCGCTCGAGGTGCCGGGGGCCCGCAACCACGACCTCGTGCTGCACGCCCGGATCGCCGGCTACCGGCGCGAGTGGCTGGATCGATGGCTGTACGGCGAGGATCGGCGGCTGATCGAGCTCTACAACAAGAGCCTGAACATCCTGCCGATCTCCGAGCTGCCGCACTACCGGCTGGCCTGGCAGCGTGCCGCGGCGCACTACCGTGACGGGTTGCTGCGCGACCAGGCCGACGTCGCCGAGGCCATCCTGGAGCGCATCGGCACCGATGGCCCGCTCTCCTCCGCCGCCTTCCGCGAGCACAACCACGCCATCGACTGGTGGTGGGCGCCGACGCCCGCGGCACGAGCCGTCATGGAGGCGCTCTTCGTCACCGGCCGGCTGGGGATCGCGCGGCGTGACGGGCAGCCGCCGCCACTACGACCTGATCGAGCGGCTCGTTCCGGCCGATCTGCTCGAGCTGCGCGAGCCGGAGGAGGAGGCGCTGAAGCATCGGCTCTGGAGTCGCTTCCGGGCGATCGGCCTGATGGACGCCTCCGGCCGTGCCGACGTCATCTACGGCACCGGCTCCGTCGCGCAGCGCCGGAGGTGGACGGCGGAGCTGGTGGAGAGCGGCCGGCTGCTGCCCGTCGAGGTGGAGGGCCTGAAGGGCACGCGCTACGTTCCCGCCGAGGAGCTCCCGATCCTCGAGGCGTCACGAGAGCCCTCGCCGGACGGCGCCGCAGGTCAGCTTCCTGGCCCCGCTCGACCCGTTCGTCGTGGGATCGCGGACTGCTGCGCGACCTGTTCGGCTTCGACTACGTGTGGGAGGTCTACGTGCCGGCGGCGAAGCGCCGCTGGGGCTACTACGTCCTGCCCATCCTGTTCGGCGATCGGCTGGTGGGCCGCATCGAGCCGCGCCGCGACAAGTCCAGCCCGGACCTGCGCATCCTCAACGTCTGGTTCGAGGACGGCTTCGCGCCGATGGACGAGCCGCACTTCGTCCCGGCCCTGGCCGCTGCGCTCGCGGCCTATCGGTCGTTCGTCGGCGCACCGCGGGTCACCTGGCCGCGCACCCGACCCGGTCGCGAGCTCGGCGCCGCGATCCGGCGTCTCGGCTAGGCGAGCGATCAGCTGTCCGCGAAGTCGACGACGATCGGCGCGTGGTCGGAGGGTATGCCCGGGTAGGTGGACGGCTTGCGAGCATCGCGGTCGCGGTCGGCGGCCACGGCTCGGCCGGCGAGCGGCGGCGTTACGTACACGTGGTCGATCCGCATCCCGAAGTTCTTGTGGAAGTGCCCGGCGCGGTAGTCCCACCAGGTGAAGTAGCCGGGCTCGGGGTGGAAGTTGCGCACGACGTCGACCATCCCCCACGCTCGGAGGCTGCGCCACGGCAGCGCGCTCGCGCGGCGAGACGTGGGTCGCGCCGTGGGCCGCCGCCGCATCCCAGACGTCGATGTCCTCCGGCGCCACGTTGTAGTCCCCGCAGATCGCCAGCTCGGCGTGCGGGTCGTTGTCGTCCAGCCATGCCGACAGCCGCGCCAGCCAATCGAGCTTGGCCAGGTAGAACTCCGAGTCGACCATGCGACCGTTGGGGACGTAGATGCTCGCGACGCGCACGCCGCCACAGGTGGCTGCCAGGAAGCGGCCGCCGTCATCGGTCCAGCCGTCATCGGCCGGGATGCCCGCGACCACTTCGTCGATCCCGATGCGCGAGGCGATCGCCACGCCGTTCCACCGGCCCGGGCCATGGTGGACCAGGTCGTAGCCGAGGGCGCGGAAGTCCATCATGGGTGCCTGCTCGTCGGAGACCTTCGTCTCCTGCAGGCAGAGCACGTCCGGCTGCTGCCGCTCGGTCCAGGCCAGGACCCGGTCCAGGCGAGCCTTCAGGGAGTTGACGTTCCAGGTGGCGAGGCGCATCGGTCCGAGTCTAGCCAGCGGCCGTATAGTCGGTACGTCCATCCCGAGCCGATACGGAGGAGCGTCCCATGCTGCGCGAATTCCGCGACTTCATCATGCGGGGAAACGTCATCGACCTGGCTGTGGCGGTCGTCATCGGCGGCGCGTTCGCGCTCGTCATCAACTCGTTCGTGGTCGACATCCTGACGCCGCTGCTTGGCCTGGTGGGCGTCGACGACTTCTCGCAGCTGACCTGGGAGACGCCTGGCGGCGCGGTCGTGGCCTACGGCAACTTCCTCAACGCGCTCATCGCATTCCTGCTGATCGCACTGGCGCTCTTCTTCTTCGTGGTCCGGCCGATGAACGCCGTCCAGGCCCGCCGGGCGTCCCAGGAACCGGGCGAGGCGCCGACCGCCAAGGCCTGCCCGTTCTGCGCGACCGACATCCCGGTCGCCGCCAAGCGCTGCCCGAACTGCACCTCGGAGCTGGGGTAGGGGGCTGGATCGGCGCCGGTTGGCTCCGCCGGCTGGCTGAACCCGGCGCGCCTGGTGTCAGGCCGGGACGTGGCGTCCCGGACCGGGCAGCTCAGCTGCCGAACATCTTGCCCACGCTGCCCATCGGCGAGTCGTCGTTCGAGGATTCGCCCGAAACAACGTCGTCGATCTGGCTCGCGATCGGGTCCGGCAGCCGGTCCTTGAGGAAGTCGATGGCGGTCTCGGCCGCGGTTCTCGCCTTGTCCTCGCCGATGCCGGTGCGGTCCTGGATCATCTGAACGAGCTTGTCCACGCCAGTCTCCCCTCTCGTTGCGTTCCCGCCAACGAGCCGCAAGCCGCATGCCGCATGCCGCCGTGACATTCCGCGGCTTCGTCCCTCGGTTTCACTGCGCCGTGCCCGCCATCTACGAGCGGGGATCGTGCTATGCGGGAACTTGCGAGTCTCTGCGCTGCATACGTCTCGAAGGCACGCTCGCGCGGCCGCCCGGCGTATGCCTGCTGCCACCTTGAGCCCCTGAAAGCGTGCTCACCACGAATGGCATTCGTAGGTGGCAGGAATCAGCGCCGATGGGCGCGGCTACTACGACTGGGATTCGGGGCTCGCGAGGGATGGGACGCTCTTGCCACGTAGCACGACTGGGAGTCGTAAACGGCAACGGCAGGGGTGAGGACGGGCTGGCCTCAGCGGAGTCCCTGGCGAATCCCGCGGAACAACGGCATGAGGAATACAAGCAGGAGCACAGCCCCCACGATCACCGGCAGGCCGGTCCAGATCGACGCCAACCCATAGCCGATGATCGCCGCCGCGGGCACTGCGACCATGAGCAGGATCACGCGTCGTATCACGCCGCCGACGTAGAGGTCCAGGCGCTGTATCGGGGTGAGGCCGGGCTCGTCCATGCGTCGCCAACTCCCTTGTCGCCGCGACGATGCGCCGGTGACCTCGCGACTGTCAACGGTGAGCCGACGCCCTAAAGGCGGCACAGGCCCGAGGGCAAGAACTCCAGCAGGGAGGCCTGCTCCCCGACATGCGAAGGGCCGCCGGGCGACCCCCGCCGGCTGTTGCGCTAGCCAGCCAAGGGGGTGGTCCGGCGGCCCATCCCGTACCGGGAAGGATCAGACCTCCTTGTACTCGCCCTCGATCGTCTCCTCCTCGCCGCCGGCCTCGCCTTCGCCCTCGCCCGTCGCGCCGGCGCCGCCGGCACCATCGGTCCCGTCACCGTCCTGCTGGCCTTCCTGGCCCGCCTCGTAGGCGCGGGTGCCGATACGCTGCAGCACCTCGGCGAGCTGCTGCTTGGTCGAGTCGATGACGCCCGCATCGGTCCCCTTCAGGGCTTCGCGGACCGCCTCGATCCTGGCGTTGACCTCCGCCTTCTCCTCCTCGGAGACCTTGTCGCCCAGGTCCTTGAGGAGCCGCTCGGCCTGGAAGACGAGGGCATCGGCCTCGTTGCGCGACTCGACCTCGGAGCGCCGCTTGCGGTCCTCCTCGGCATGCTCCGCCGCGTCGCGGACCATCTTGTCGACGTCCTCCTTGGCCAGCATGGAGGAGGCCGTGATGGTGACCTTCTGCTCCTTGTTGGTGGCCTTGTCCTTGGCCGTCACGTTGAGGATGCCGTTGGCGTCGATGTCGAAGGTGACCTCGACCTGCGGCACGCCGCGCGGAGCCGGCGGAATGCCGTCCAGCCGGAAGGTCGCGAGCTTCTTGTTGTCCGAGGCCATCTCGCGCTCGCCCTGCAGGACCACGATGTCCACGCTCGGCTGGTTATCCGACGCGGTCGAGAAGATCTGGGTGTGCGAGGTCGGGATGGTGGTGTTGCGGTTGATCATCTTCGTCGCCACGCCGCCCAGGGTCTCGATCCCCAGCGAGAGCGGCGTGACGTCCAGCAGCAGGACGTCCTTGACCTCGCCGCCGAGCACGCCGGCCTGGATCGCCGCGCCGACCGCCACCACCTCGTCGGGGTTGACGCCCTTGTGCGGCTCCTTGCCGTTGAACATGCCCTTGACGGCCTCGATCACCGACGGCATGCGAGTCATGCCGCCGACGAGGATCACTTCGTCGATCTCGCTCGGCTTCAGGTTGGCATCGGCCAGCGCCTGCTTGACGGGGCCGGCCGTCTGGCTGATCAGGTCGGCGACCAGGTCTTCCAGCTTCGCGCGCGAGAGGTTCACCACGAGGTGCTTGGGGCCTGAAGCATCGGCGCTGATGAAGGGCAGGTTGATCTCGGTCTGCGTCGTCGACGAGAGCTCGATCTTCGCCTTCTCGGCCGCCTCCTTGAGGCGCTGCAGCGCGATCCGATCCTTGGACAGGTCGATGCCCTGGTCCTTGCGGAACTCGTCGATCAGCCAGTCGATGATGCGCTGGTCGAAGTCGTCGCCGCCCAGGTGCGTGTCGCCGTTCGTGGAGCGCACCTCGAAGACGCCCTCCGACAGCTCGAGGATGGAGATGTCGAAGGTGCCGCCGCCCAGGTCGTAGACGGCGATCTTCTCGTCCTTGGTCTTCTCCAGGCCGTATGCCAGCGCCGACGCGGTGGGCTCGTTGACGATGCGCTTCACTTCGAGGCCGGCGATGCGCCCGGCATCCTTGGTCGCCTGGCGCTGCGTGTCGTCGAAGTAGGCCGGGACCGTGATCACCGCCTCGGTCACCTTCTCGCCCAGGTACGCCTCCGCGTCGCTCTTCAGCTTCTGCAGGATCATGGCGCTGATCTCCGGCGGCGCTGAACGTCTTGTCGTTGGCAAGCGTCACCACCATGCCATCGGACTTCGGGTCCTTCGCCACCTGGTACGGGACGAGGTCCTTGCTGTGCTGGACCTCCGGGTCGTCCCAGCGGCGCCCCATGAAGCGCTTGATGCTGAAGATGGTGTTCTCGGGGTTGGTGATGGCCTGGCGCTTCGCCACCTGGCCGACCAGCCGCTCCCCGCTCTTGGCGAAGGCGACGACCGATGGGGTGATGCGCCCGCCCTCTGCGTTGGTGATGACCTGCGGCTCGCCGCCCTCCATGACGGCGACGACCGAGTTGGTCGTGCCCAGGTCGATGCCGATGATCTTGCCCATGCGGTCAGTGCTCCTTCGGGTTGTTCGCGACTCGGACGAGTGCCGGGCGCAGGACCCGGTCGTGCAGGCGATATCCGCGCTGCAGCTCGCCGATGACTTCGTTGTCGGGATGGTCGGCGGTCTCCTCGTGGACGACCGCCTCGTGGACGTTTGGATCGAATGGCCTGCCGACCGCCTCGATGGCGGTCACGCCCTCGGCCTCGAGCAGGCCGCGCAGCTTGCGCTCGACGAGGCGGACACCGTCGACCCAGCCGTCGTGTGCCTCGGGCGGCACGTGGTCCAGGGCGCGATCGAAGTCGTCGAGCACGGCCAAAAGCTTGCCGATCAGGATGGCGCTGGCGAACTGCGCGACCACCTCGCGCTCCCCCTCGGTCCGCCGCTTGTAGTTGCTAAAGTCGGCCGACGTGCGCTGCCAGTTGCGCAGGTTCTCCTCGCCTCGCTCGCGCGCGTCGGCCAGGTCGCGCTCCATCTCCTCGAGCTTCTCGATGAGGTCGTGCCGGGACGGTCCCCGCCCCCGCTCATCGGTGCGGACATGCTCGCGCGCGTCGCCGTTGGTCTTCGGTTCAGTCATGCGTCTCGCCGTAGTGGCTGGTGATCAGCTCGTTCATCAGGTTGGACAGGTAGCGGACCGTCGGGATGGCCCGTGGGTAGGGCATCCTGGTCGGACCCAGGACACCCAGCATGCCGAGTGCCCGATCCGGCGCGCCGTACGGCGCGAAGACGAGGCTCACCTCGTGCATCGCGTCGATGGTGTTCTCGTGGCCGATGATCACGTGCACGCCACGCCGCCGGGTGAGGACCGGCAGCAGTTGCTCCAGGAAATCGGAGCGCTGCAGGATCTCCAGCACGCCGCGCAGTTTCGCGCCCTGCGAGAACTCGGGCTGCTCCAGGACGTAGGGCAGGCCGTCGGTGAAGACCTCCTCGACCACGGCGCCGTCCGACTCCTCGAGGAGCTGGGCGACGACCTCTGCCACGTGGCCCTCGAGGCGGCCGAAGCGGGCGCTGCGACGGCGCACCAGGGGAGCCGAAAGCCCGCCGAGCTCTGCATTCAGCACGTTGGCAGCCATGTCGAGCTCTGCCTGGCCGATGGCGGAAGCGCCGGCCATCCGATCGAGCGTGGCGCGATCCAGGCGCCGCTGGACCACGTTCCCGTCGGCCAGCACCAGCACGGCGAGTCGCGTCTGGTCGGCCAGCTCCACCAGCTGGAGATGCCCGAACTTCGCTCGACGCGAGCGAGCCGGGGTCACCACCGCGGCGGAGTGGGTCGTCGCCGACAGGATGCTCGCCGCCAGCCGCAGCCACTCGTTGCTCGTCAGCTGGACCTGGCTGAACTGGTGTCGGATCATGAGCTGATCCGCGCTGTCGAGCTGCGCTTCGCGCATCAGCGACTCCACGTAGATCCGGTAGCCCAGGTCCGAGGGCACGCGGCCAGCGCTGGTGTGCGGGTGGGTGAGCAGGCCCATCGCCTCAAGCTCCGCCATGGCGCTGCGGATGGTCGCCGGGCTCACGCGCAGGCCATGACGCTGGACGAGCGTCTTGGAGCCGACGGGGTTCGCGCTGAAGACGTAATCCTCCACCACGGCGCGCAGCACGGACCGCTGCCGGTCCGTCAGCTCGATGCCGGGACGGAACGGCAGCCGCTCGTCGTGCGCTTCGCGCTCTGCTGGCATCGTTCCTCCGCTGGTTGCCCCGGTTGGTGTTGGCACTCTCATGCCGAGAGTGCTAACAAGGGCAGCCGCATCGTACCAACCGCGGGCGACCGATGTCAACGAAGGGTGACTCCCGCGACGCCTGGCTGGGGCTGCGCAACGTGCGCGCACCACGGAACGGTCAACGACCTGCTGGCCGGTGCAGCAGGCTCGGTCGTCTACGCGGGGATGCTGGCCTGGTTGCGCCGCCGGCGGTCAGCGGGCTGAGGCACGTCGGGCAGGAACCCGATCAGGACCTCGTTGGCCATCAACCGCCCCTCTGGGCTCAGGCGGACGGATTCAGCATCGACATCGAGCAGGCCGCGGCCGGCGGCGTCGGCCACCGCGGTGGCGAAGCGCTCCACGGGATCGCATCCGAACTCGGCCGCAAACGTCGCGCGCTCGAATCCGGCGACGTTCCGCAGTCCGAGCGCGACAGCCTCGAAAGCGAGCGTCGGCTCGTCGAGCTCCTCCATGCCACCCCGCGGCAGCCGTCCGGCCTCCACCGCTGCCAGGTAGCGGTCGAGGTCGCGCTCGTTCCAGGAGCGGACAGATGCGCCGTCATAGGAATGCGCGCCGGCGCCCAAGCCGGTGTAGGGGCGGCGCGCCCAGTACGCCGCGTTGTGGGCAGACTCGCGGCCGGGTCGTGCCCAGGACGACAGCTCGTAGTGGACGAAGCCCGCCGCCGCGAGCATCTCTGCCGCGGCCCGATACTGTTCCGCAGCCAGTGCGTCGTCCTGCTTGGCCGCCAGCCGGCTCCGCCATCGGAGTGCGCCCTGCCGCGGCGGCGCCGCCCACTCATCGGGACTCAGGGAAAGCTGGAGCGCGTAGAGGGATAGGTGGTCCGGTTCGAGGGCTACGGCATCGGTCAGGGTCCGGTGCCACTCGGCGGCGGATTGGCCGGGAATCCCGTAGATGAGGTCCAGGCTGACGTTCGCAAAGCCGGCGGCGCGCACGGCGCGGTAGGCATCGCGTGCCTCGTCGACGGTGTGACCGCGAGCCAGCGTGCGCAACTGAGCGTCGGAGAGCGCCTGCACGCCCAGTGAGATGCGCGTCACGCCGGCCGTCCGCAGGCCGACCCAGTCTGGCGTCTCGCGGGCGCTTGGATTTGCCTCGACGGTGATTTCGTCCGCGCTGTTCCCCCACGCGGTAACGGCAGCTTGGATCACGGCCGCCATCGCTGGTGCCGGCAGCAGAGAGGGAGTCCCACCGCCGACGTAGATCGTCGCCAGGTGGCCGCGCGCGGGCCGCAGCGCCAGCTCGGCGAGCAGGGCGTCCACGTAGCGCGGGATGTCGGCTGCGCGGCCGCCGACCGTGACGAAGTCGCAATAGGCGCATACGAGGCGGCAGAAGGGGACATGCACGTACAGGTGGCCCGTGGACGACATGCCGCGAGACTACAACGCGCATGCCCCTGGCGGACCGCGGGCGCGTATCCTCCGCGGATGGCGGAGTCCGGTGGTGCCAGGCGCGCGCGCAGCTTGCCCATCGGGACCCTGACGTTCCTGTTCACCGACATCGAGGGCTCGACCCGGCTGGTCCAGGCGCTCGGCAGCGCCTACGCTTCCCTGCTGGAACGCCACCAGGGCCTGCTTCGGGTCGCCTTTGCCGCAGGCGGTGGCGTGGAAGTCGCCACAGAAGGCGACTCGTTCTTCATCGTCTTCCCCAGCGCGGTCGCCGCGGTGGTGGCCACCGCCACGGCCCAACGATCCCTAGCCGCAGTGGCGTGGCCGGTGAATGCTGGCGAGGTACGCGTCCGGATGGGATTGCACTCGGGCGAGGGGATTCTGGGCGGGGACAACTACGTCGGCCTGGACGTCCACCGCGCAGCGCGCATCGCAGCGGCGGCTCACGGCGGGCAGGTGCTGCTCTCGGATGCCACGCGTGCGCTTGTCGCGGGATCGTTACCCCCCGAATTCGGGCTCCGAGACCTCGGCGAGCATCGGCTCAAGGACCTGGATCGACCAGAGCGATTGATCCAACTGGTGGTGAGTGGCCTGCAAGGCGACTTCCCGCCGGTCCGCACGCTGGAAACGCCGTCGAACCTCCCCGCCCAGCTGACGACTTTCGTCGGTCGCCAACGGGAAGCTGGAGACCTTGCAGCGCTCACGCGCCGGTCGCGACTGGTGACGCTCACGGGACCGGGGGGCACCGGCAAGACCCGCCTCTCGCTGCACGTTGCTGCCCAGCTTGCACCGGAGTTCAGCGGTGGAGCCTTCTTCGTGGATCTCTCGCCCATCACCGATCCAACCCTCATTCCGACCACGGTGGCAATGGCGCTCGGCATTCACGAGAAGCCGGACCGCCCGGTGATGGAGTCGCTCAAGGACCACCTAGCCGATCGACAGCTCCTCCTGGTGCTCGACAACTTCGAGCAGGTCCAGAAGGGCGCGCCGATGGTGGCTGAGCTGCTTGCCGCTGCGCCCAGGCTCACCGCAATCGCAACCAGTCGTGAAGCGTTGCACCTGCGAGGCGAGCAGGAGTACCCGGTTCCGCCGCTCGGCCTGCCGGACCTCGCTGCCCGGCCGTCGCTGGAGACAATTTCGCAATATGACGCAGTCACGCTCTTCATCCAGCGCGCGCAGGCGGTGAGACCCGACTTCGCGGTCGACGACCAGAACGCCCCGGCGGTCGCCGCCATCTGTTCTCACCTCGATGGGCTCCCCTTGGCGATCGAGTTGGCGGCGGCGCGCATCAAGCTGCTGACACCGGATGCAATCCTCGCGCGGCTTGAGAAGAGCCTCTCCCTGCTGACATCCACCGGCGCCGACCTGAGCGAGCGCCAGCGGACCCTGCGCGGCACCATCGACTGGAGCCATGACCTCCTCAACGAGAAAGAGCGATCCCTGTTTCGGCGGCTCGGCGTCTTCGTGGACGGCTGTTCGTTTCCCGACGCAGAAGCCATCTGCGATCCGGAGGCGGAGCTGGGTGCCGACATGCTCGATCTCCTTTCCTCCCTCGTGGACAAGAGTCTCGTGCGCCAGATGGACGGCATCGCCGGCGTCCCGCGCTTCGGGATGCTCGCGACGATCCGCGAGTACGCCCTGGAGCGGCTTGGCGAGAGTGCCGACTGGGAGTCCGTGCGGCGCGCGCACGAGGACTTGTTTTCGGCGCTGGCGGACCGAGCGGCCGGCGAGATCATGGGTGCGCGCCAGAAAGAATGGACTGAGCGACTGGACGCTGACCAGGACAACCTTCGCGCCGCCCTCCAGGGTCTCGGCGACGATGGTCGCATTCAGGAGGCCCTCGCGATGGGCGCCAATCTATGGCGCTTCTGGCAGCTGCGCGGCACATTGGCGGAGGGCCGTGCGGTGCTCGAGGAGCTGTTGGCTCGCGGCGATGCCGCAGGCGAAACCGCCGCGCGCGCCCATGCGCTTTCGGCCCTTGGCGGCCTGGCGTACTGGCAGAGCGACATGGACGCGGCCGGGCGGGCCTACGACGCCGGGCTGGCGATCGAGCGCTCCCTGGACGATCCGGTGGGCCTGGCCGAAGCGCTCTACAACGTGGGCTATGTCCGATCGGTGGCCGGGAAGCACACGGCAGCGCGCGCGCTCTACGAGGAGGCCCTCGAGATCTCTACCCGGATCGGCGACCGGACCCTGATCCTGCGCCTGCGGGAAGCGCTCGCATTCCTGATGTTCCACATGGGCGAGTTCGCGGAGGCGCGAAGGTTGCAGAGTGAGAACGTGCAGGTCTTCCGCGAGGTGGGCGAAGGGTTCCGGGCGGCGATTGGGACCGGCTTTCTGTCCTATCTCGAAGCCGGTGCGGGTCAGTACGACGTCGCCCGCAGGATGCAGCACGAGGCGTTCGGCACCTTCCGGGCCGCCGATGACCGCCACTGGATGGTGCGGGTGCTGATGCTCGCGGCGGCCTCGGCCGTGGTGGCCGGCGAATCGGAGCGGGCGGCACGGTTGAATGGGGCCTACGACCTGTTGCGCGAGCCGCTCGGGGAGATGGCGACGCCCATCCGGACCTTGAAACTCGCGGACCCGTCGGTCGCAGCACGTGCCCAGATGGGCGACGATGCATTCGACCGCGCCTACGAAGCGGGACGCACCATGACCCTGGACGAGGTGGAGGCGCTTCTGGCCTAGGTGCTTCCGGCGCCGGGGACCATGCGCGAGAAGGCGCTCAGATCGGTCGCTGGCGGAGACGGCCGCCCGCGAACGCGAACAGCGCAGCCGTCACGGCGAAGTGGCCGACCATGGCCGGCACCACCGAGCCGGCAGTCACCGTCGCCAGGCCGGCGCCGTAGCCCAGCAGCACCGAGCCGAACAGGAAGTACCACTGCCGCTCCCGCCAGAGCCTGCGCTGGGCGAGCCCGTAGAGCAGGGCCTGGATGACGAGCGCGCTGCCGACGCCACCGGGGATATCGGCGAACAGGAGCATGCCGAGCACGATCGAGCGGAACTGGAGCTCATCGGCGACCGCGCTCGCCGCTGCACCAAGGAGCCGAGATGGGAGCAGCGGGGTGGGCAGCGGCGTGATGCCCCCGTACCAGCGGAACGCGAACCCCACGCCGTTCAGGATCGCCACCGTGCTGAAGAGCAGCATGATCGGGAGCAGCGAGTCCGGGTCGCCGGGGGTGAGGTAGAGCTGAGCGCGCCCCGACGGCAGGATCACCACGATGCCGATGGCGAAGGCCACGACCAGCGCGTAGTAGCTGATCGGCCCCATCCACGGGTACCGGTAGCGGAAGTAGTCGGAGCGCATGATCCGCTCCGAGTCGAAGCGCAGCAGGACCAGGAAGATGGTCAACCCCAGCGCGATCGATAGCCGGAGAGATTCCTCGAAGTCCACCTAGGACGCCTCGTTCATGCGCAGCACGGCCAGGAACGCCTCCTGCGGAATCTCGACCGAGCCGACCCGCTTCATCCGCTGCTTCCCTTCCTTCTGCTTCTCGAGGAGCTTGCGCTTGCGCGTCACGTCCCCGCCGTAGCACTTGGCCAGGACGTTCTTGCGCATGGCCCGGATCGTCTCGCGGCTGATGATATGCGAGCCGATGGCGGCCTGGACCGGCACTTCGAACATCTGGCGCGGGATCAGCTCCTTCAGCTTGTCGACCAGCGCCCTCCCCTGACGGTAGGCGTTGGACCGATGGATGATCAGGGAGAGCGCGTCAACGGGCTCGCCGTTGACCAGGATGTCGAGCTTGACGAGGTCGCCGACGCGGTAGCCGATGTACTGGTAGTCGAGGCTGGCATAGCCCGAGGACCGGCTCTTCAGCTGGTCGTAGAAGTCGATGATCAGCTCGGCCAGGGGGAGCTCGAAGTGGAGGTTGACCCGCTTCGGATCCAGGTACTCCATGTTGCCGAACTCGCCACGGCGGCCGGTGGCCAGCTCCATGATCGGCCCGATGTAGTCGGTGGGGGTGATGACCTGGGCCGCTACCCACGGCTCCCTGATCTCCTCGACCTCGCCGGCCGACGGCATCTGGGCGGGGTTGTCGACCACCAGCTCGTCAACCCGTTGGAGCGTCTTCACCCGGTACTCGACGCTCGGGGCAGACGCGATGAGGTCCAGGTCGAACTCGCGTTCCAGCCGCTCCTGGACGATCTCCATGTGCAGCAGGCCAAGGAATCCGCAGCGGAACCCGAAGCCGAGCGCCGCGCTCGATTCCGGCTCGTAGACGAAGCTGGCATCGTTGAGGTGGAGCTTGTCGAGGGCGTCGCGCAACAGCGGGTAGTCGTCCCCGCGCATGGGGTAGATGCCGGCGAAGACGAGCGGAAGCGCCTGCTTGTAGCCGGGCAGCGGCTGCGGCGCACGCACGCCGGCGTGCGTCAGGGTGTCGCCGACGCGGGCTTCGGCGATGCTCTTCAATCCAGTCGCAACGTAGCCGACCTCGCCCGCGGTGAGGCTGCGGGTCGGGACCGGCTGCGGGCGAAAGTAGCCGAGCTCCAGGATCTCGGTCTCGGCGCCGGTCGCCATGAACCGGATCCGCTCGTGGTCGTGCAGCGTTCCGTTGGCGAGGCGCACGTAGGCCACCACGCCCTTGTACTGGTCGTAGTGGCTGTCGAAGACGAGCGCCTGCAGCGGTGCCTCGCCGTTGCCGCGGGGAGGCGGGACGCGCTTGACGATCGCCTCGAGCACCTCGGCCACGCCCAACCCCTCCTTGGCTGACGCCAGGATGACCTCCTCGCGCGGGATGGCCAGCGTCTCCTCCAACTCGCCGATCACCATCTCGGGATCGGCGCTGGGCAGGTCGATCTTGTTGATGACCGGGATGACGACCAGGTTCTGCTGCATCGCCAGGTGGACGTTGGCGAGCGTCTGCGCCTCGATCCCCTGGCTGGCATCAACCACCAGGATCGCCCCCTCGCAGGCCTGCAGCGACCGGCTGACCTCGTAGGTGAAGTCCACGTGGCCCGGCGTGTCGATCAGGTTAAGGGCGTAGGTCTGCCCATCTTCGGCGTCGTAGTGCAGCCGGACGGCGCGCGCCTTGATGGTGATCCCCTTCTCGCGCTCCAGCTCCATGCTGTCCAGGACCTGCGACTGCATGAGCCGCTTGTCGATGGTGTGGGTAGCCTCCAGCAACCGGTCAGCAAGCGTGGACTTGCCGTGGTCGATGTGCGCCACGATGCTGAAGTTGCGGGTGCGCTCCGGGGGAATCACGGAGCCGAAGGTTAGCGGATGGCTACGATCCGTTCCGTGAGCAGCAAAGCGGCGCGGCCATGGACGCATCCGGATTGGCCGGAACGGATCGAGGCATGGATCAATGATCAGCTGGCGGCCCTGCGCATCCGGCGCACCGGGCAGACCGAACACGCGCGCGTGCGGCCCTGGTCGAGCGTGCTGCTGGTTCCCAGTGCCGCGGGCCTGCTGCGGGTGAAGACGACGGCGCCGTCGATGGCGAACGACGCGGGCATCACGGCGCTGCTGTCCGCGCTGGCGCCCGACGCCGTCCTCCAACCACTCGCCGTGGACGTCTCCGCGCGCCTGATGCTGCTGCCGGAGGGCGGACCCGTCCTCCGCGATCGCATGGAGGCACTGCCGGAGCTTGCGCACTGGGAGCGAATCCTGCCGCGCATGGCCGAGCTGCAGGTCGCGGCCGCTCCGCTTGCGGCCGACCTGCTAGCCGCCGGGGCCCTCGACCGCCGGCTGGGTTCGCTGCCGGCCGCTTTCTCAGACCTGCTCGACCGCCTGGACGAGCTGCCCGATGCCGGCGATGATCGCCTCCGTCCCGACGAGCGTGAGCTCGTGTCGCGGGCGGTGCACCCGTTCGCCGATGCCTGCCGCGAGCTGGCGGGCTACGGGATATCCGACAGCGTCCAGCACGACGACTTCCACGCCGGCAACATCCTCCTCGCCCCGCGAGGATCCCCATTCGGCTACCGATTCGTGGACTGGGGCGACGCCTACCTGGGACCTCCATTCGCCGTCCTGCTGGTGGCAATGCGCGGCGTCGAGGACCACTTCGGGCTCACCGCCGCCAGCCGGGAGCTTCGGCGACTGGAGGACGCGTACCTTGAGCCGTGGACGGGGATCGCGCCGCTGGCTGAGCTGCGGAGAGCGGCGACGTTGGCGCGACGCGTCGGTGGTGTCCCACGCCTGCTCGCCTGGGACGCGGCGCTGCGGGGCGCCAGTGAGGCGGAGCGCGCGCAGTGGGCGTACGCGCCGCCGGCTTGGTTGCGCGAGATCGCGGTGGAGTGGGCGGCTAAGCGGCCGGCGGCGACGGGTCCGCGGACGGCGACGGGACCGGGGACGCGGAAGGCGCCGGCGTCGCGGCCGGCGCGGGACCAACCTCGGTAATGCCGTTGATGGTCCGGTAGTGGCTCGTCCACGTGTCGGCGTGGAGGACCTTCGCATCGGCGTCCCGGACTGTCCGGGTCACCACCGCATCGAACCCGTTGTGCATGTACTCGACGCGCTTCCTGGTGCCTGACTTCAGAGATGTGTTGACCACGGTCGTCTCCGTTGCCTGCTTGTGGTTTGAGGTGACCGGCTTGGTGAGGCTCACCGTGCGTCCGTCGGGTACCCCCCAGACATCGAACCGCACGAAGCCGCTGCCGTACGAGGAGCGGATGACGATCGGGGACGCCGTGTCGTTGCGGAACGTCATGTCGGTCGCCCACGTATCGGTCTTGAGGACCGTTGCGTCCAGGCCGACCGGGTAGCGCTCGATGTAGTAGGAGTGGTTCGTCCGATCGCCGATCTCGAGCCCGGCGCGCATGGCCGCGTTGAAGAGCGTCGTCGAGGTGGAGCAGATGCCGCCCGCCAGGGCCCCGTTCGCCACGCTCCGCCCGCCCAGGATCGCGCCGCCGTAGCCGTAGCCATGCTCCAGCGTCACCGGACCGATGCCGTCCCAGAAGCTGAACCACTCCCCCGGCGCGACGATGAAGCCGTCCAGATCCTTCGCCGGAATCGTGATGTTCTTCCCCCAGTAGTTCCCGTCACCCGGCACGAAGTAGGTGGTCCAGGTGCCGCCGGGCAGGCGAACCATCTGGTCTGCCGCAGCGAGCGCTGCCTCGGTGCTGAGAGCCGGCGCCGTCACGACGACTGCCAGCGGCGCTGCGCGCCGGACGGAGTGGTGCGCGCGCGCCTGCAGGCTCTCGACCACCGCGGCAACACTGCCGTCGACGTCGAGTTCCTGCCCCTCGACGCCGGGTACGACGCCGGTGACGCCGTTGGCGCTCCATTCGAAGGCCGCGTTCTTGGGATCCTGCGCCACCTCGCCCGCCAGCGGCTCGATCAGGGCTGCCAGGCCCTCCCGGTCCAGCACCGGCAGGTACGCGCCGTCTGCGCCGACCTCGAAGGAGACCATGGCCGCCAGGTCCGACTCGGACAGGTCGAACGCCTTCCCGCCGGCGCGCAACGCGAGCGGCTCCGCCGCCATGCGCTCAGCCTCCGCGGCTGCACGCTCGGCCGCCGCGGTGGTGATCTGCGGAGCAACCGGCAGGGTCTGGACCGAGACCTCGGCGTTCCCGGCGTCCAACGTGGTTACCGCGGAGAGCAGGGCGGCACGCAGCGCCTCGCTGTCGAGCCGCGCGCCATCAACGCCGGGCGTGACGGTGAAGCCACTTCCCGCCGAATACGCGGCCGAGGCGTTGGTCGGTGCGCGAGCGAAGTCTGCGGCGAGACCTGTGACTGCCTTGTCGAGCGCATCGGGGTCGTCGCTGGCGGCGACGGGTGGAATCGCTGACGCGTGGATCAGCGTCCGGAGGCGTCCCACGACGTCCGCCAGCGGGTTGCCACTGCGCGCAACGGCGAAGGCGGAATCGAGCATCTGGTCCAGGCGGTATCCGCGTCCCAGGTCGGCGAACGGCACCGCAGTCGCCTCTCCATCCACGAGAAGCATCAGCTCCCCGGTGCCCATCGATGGGAGCTCGGCGCGAAGGCGAGCTTCGGCGGCCGGCCTGTCGAGGCCGGCAACGTTCACGCCCGCCACGCTGACGCCCGGCATCACGCGACTTGCGGACAGCACGCCCACCCCGATCGAGGTCGCCAGCAGGAGCGAGATCCCCGCGGCCAGCGTGGCGAAGAACCCGATCAGGAAGGCGCGCCTCGCCGGTCCCGGCTGCATGAAGCTGCCGGTTCGCGTGAGGGCCGTGGTGATGGTCGTCATGGGCGAGTGAACCCTACGGGACGAGGCCCTTGCTCAGGATGCGGTGCGTCATGCGCGGCTGCGGTCCTCCCCAATGACGCCGGCGCGTGGCGTCATGTTGCGGCTGGCAGCGAGCAGATTCGGCCAGCGTGCGCGAATTGTCGGCCCTCAGCGCGATCCTGTCGAGTGGCACCTTCGGGTCCGATGGTCGTACCAGGCTCCTCGGGGTGGGCTTGGCCGCAATCAAGCGCCGATGCTATACTCCGCGTCGGCGCGCGCCGGAATGCCGGCGCTTCTTTTCGTGCTCAGCACACCACTCTCGAGGAGTATTCGTGGCAAGAAAGGCTCGTACCTGGAAAGGGGCGCGCACCCCTCAGGCCCTGAAGCGCGTCCGCCAGGAACTGCGACGCAGCGCGGTCAACCGACGGACCCGCAGCGAGGCGAAGACGCTGGTGCAGCGCGCCGGCAACATCGCGCTCGGGCGGGCGGAGGGCGACGGGCCGGAGGCCATTGGCGCCGCCATCAGCGCACTCGACAAGGCGGCCGAGAAGGGCATCATCCACCCGAACAACGCAGCGCGTCGCAAGAGCCGCCTCATGGCCAAGGCGAACGCCGCTCACCTCCTGGATGGGGAGCAGGCTGCGCAGACCGAGGCAGGTCCGCGCAAGAAGACGACGGCCACCAAGACGGCGCAGCGCAAGAAGGTGCAAGCCGCGAAGGCCTCGAAGGCCGCGGCCGCGCGCGCCGGCGATCGGCCACGCACGGCAGCCGGCAAGGCCAAGGTGGCCGTCACCCGCGCAACCCGCGAGTCGGCGGCGGCCCGCCGTCGCCGCAAGTCCAGCGACGAGGACGGCTCAGCCGAGAGCTGACCCGGCGAAGGCGCCGGCTCCGCGGTACTCCGCGGCGTCGGCAAGCTCCTCCTCGATCCGCAGCAGGCGGTTGTACTTCGCGATCCGCTCCGAACGGCTGATCGAGCCGGTCTTGATCTGGCCGGTGTTCAACGCGACCGCGAGGTCGGCGATGGTGGTGTCCTCCGTCTCGCCCGAGCGGTGGCTGATCACTGCCGTCCATCCCGCTCGCTGGGCCATCTCTACCGCCTGGATCGTCTCGGTCAACGTCCCGATCTGGTTCAGCTTGATGAGGATGCTGTTGGCGGCCCTCGTCTCGATTCCCCGCTTCAGGCGCTCCGTGTTCGTCACCAGCAGGTCGTCGCCGACGACCTGGCGCCGGTCGCCGAGCCGCGCCGTGAGCTTCTGCCACCCCTCCCAGTCGTCCTCGGCCAGCCCGTCCTCCAGGCTGATAACCGGGTAGCGATCGACCCAGTCGACCCAGAACTCCACCAGCTCGTCCGACGAGAGGCTGCGGCCTTCTCGCGCCAGGTGGTAGGTGCCGTCCTGGTAGAGCTCGGTGGTGGCCGGGTCGAGGGCGATCGCGATCTGCTCTCCAGGGGTGAAGCCCGCGCGCTCAATGGCCTCCACCACGGTGGCGATGGCCGCCTCGTTCGACTCCAGGCTGGGGGCGTAACCGCCCTCGTCTCCCACGGTCGTCGCGAAACCGCGTTCCTGGAGCAGCTTGCCCAGCGCGTGGAACGTCTGCGCCGCCCAGCGCAGCCCCTCGCGAAAGCTGGGAGCGCCGACCGGCGTGATCATGAACTCCTGGAAGTCGGTGCTGTCGATCGCGTGCTTGCCGCCGTTCAGGATGTTGACCTGCGGGACGGGCAGCACGCGCGCGCCGGTGCCGCCCAGGTAGCGGTAGAGGGGCAGACCGACGGCGTCGGCCGCCGCGTGGGCGGCCGCCAGCGAGACACCCAGCAGGGCGTTTGCACCGAGCGTTGCCTTGTTCGGGGACCCATCCAGCTCGATCAGCAGCCGATCCAGGCTGACCTGGTCGACCGCGTCGCTGCCGATCACCTCGGGCCGGATCGTCTCGTTGACGTTGCGAACGGCGCCCAGCACGCCCTTGCCACCGTAGCGCTCGGCGTCCCCATCGCGCAGCTCGACCGCCTCGTGCGCCCCGGTCGACGCGCCCGACGGCACGATCGCGGCCGCCGACGGCACCGCCGTCGAGGAAGACCTCGACCTCGACGGTGGGATTCCCACGGGAATCGAGCACCTCGCGAGCGATGACATCCTCGATGATGGTGCTCACTTCGTTTCCTCCGAATCGTCGGCGTCAAGCAGGGCGGCCACGCCCGGCAGCGTCTTGCCTTCCACGAACTCCAGCGAGGCCCCGCCGCCGGTGCTGACGTGGCTCATCTGCTCGACCAAGCCCAGCTGCTCCACGGCCGCCACGGAGTCGCCGCCCCCGACGAGGGTCACCACGCCCTTCGCCGTGCGGCCGGCCACGTAGCGCGCCATGGCGTTCGTCCCCTCCGCGAACGGCGCAATCTCGAAGATGCCCATCGGGCCGTTCCAGAAGATCGTCTTGGCCTTGTCCAGGTGCTGGGTGTACGCGGCGATGGTGTCCGGGCCGATGTCGACGATGCTCCAGTCCTTGGGCACCTCGCCGACGGGGACCACGGTCCGCTGCGAGCGCGGGTGGACCTGGGCCGCGATCATCGCGTCGGTCGGAAGCATGAAGCGGACGCGCTTGCGGCGTGCCTCTTCCATGATCCGCGTGGCGTTGTCCAGCTGCTCGGTCTCGACCAGGCTCTTGCCGAGGGCCAACCCCTTGGCAGCCAGGAAGGTGTTGGCCATGCCGCCACCTACCAGGACCGCCTGGCAGCGGGAGAGGAGTGACTCCAGCACCTCGAGCTTGCCGGAGACCTTCGCCCCACCGATGACGGTGTGGAACGGCTTGGCTGGTTTCTCCATCAGCCTGGAGAGGGCCGATACCTCGCGCTCCATCAGCAACCCGGCGACGGCGGGCAGGTGGTGCGTGATCCCCTCCGTCGAGGCGTGGGCCCGGTGCGCCGAGCCGAAGGCGTCGTTGACGTAGATGTCGGCCATCTCGGCCAGCGCCTTCGCGAACTCGGGATCGTTGCCCTCCTCCTCGGCATGGAAGCGCAGGTTCTCGAGCAGCAGCATGTCCCCCGGCCGCAGCTTCCCGAGCGCCGTCATCACGCCGGGTCCCAACGCGTCACCGGTCATCCGGACCGGACGCCCCAACAGCTGGCCGAGCCGATCGGCGACCGGCTTCAGGCGCAGCGCGTCGTTGACCTTGCCTTTCGGCCGGCCGAGATGGCTGGCAAGGATGACGCTGGCCCCGTGCTCGAGCAGGTAGACCAGCGTCGGCAGGCTTGCCCGAATGCGGGTGTCATCGGTGATCTTGCCGTCGTCCAGCGGGACGTTGAGATCGGCGCGCAGGAACACGCGCTTCCCGGCGACGTCGATGTCGCGAACGGTCTTCTTGTTCATGGCTGGCGCCTCCTGTGGCTAGAGGCGGTCGGCCATGTACTTCGCCAGGTCGGCGACGCGACAGCTATAGCCCCATTCGTTGTCGTACCAGGCGATTACCTTGAGCAGGTTGCCGCCGGTGACCATCGTCGACGCCGCGTCAACGATGCTCGACCGCTCGTCGCCCTTGAAGTCCATGGAGACGAGCTTCTCCTCGGTGTAGCCGAGCAGCCCCTGCATCGGGCCATCCGCCGCAGCGCGCAGGGCCTCGTTGGCGCTCTCAGCGGTCACCGGCTTCTCGGTGACGGCCACGAAGTCGATGACGCTCACCGTGGGGGTCGGCACGCGGAGCGAGAACCCGTCGAACTTCCCCTTCAGCTCGGGGATCACGAGGGCCAGGGCCTTGGCGGCGCCGGTACTGGTGGGAATGATGTTCTGGCCGGCGCTCCGAGCGCGGCGCAGGTCCTTGTGGAAGACGTCGAGCACGTTCTGGTCGTTGGTGTAGCTGTGGACCGTCGTCATAAGCCCATGCTGAATCCCGAAGCGGTCGAAGACGACCTTGGCCGGCAGCGCCAGGCCGTTGGTGGTGCACGATGCGTTGCTCACGATGTCGTGCTGCTCCGGGTCGTACCTGTCCTGGTTGACGCCCAGCACGAGCGTCACGTCTTCGTTCTTGGCCGGGGCCGAGATGATCACCTTGCGGGCGCCGCCGTCGATGTGGGCGCGCGCCTTCGTCGCATCGGTGAAGATGCCGGTCGATTCGATCACGATCTCGACGCCGAGGTCCTTCCAGGGAAGCGCGGCCGGATCCTTCTCCGAGAAGGCCTTGACCTCGTGGCCGTCGACCGTGATCGACGACTCGCCGGCCGTCACCGCGCCCTCGAACCTACCGTAGGTCGAGTCGTACTTGAATAGGTGCGCGCTGGTGGCGACCGGCTGAAGGTCATTGATGGCCACAACCTCGAGCTCCGGGTGGCGCTCGAGAATCGCCTTCAGGGTCTGACGGCCGATGCGGCCGAATCCGTTGATACCGATGCGAGTCACGCTGGGCTCCTCATCTCTGCGGGTGGCGGAAGTAGACGGTCCCGCGCGTATGCGGGATCGTGGAGACGTTCATTGACGATCGGGAGCGACCCGATCAGGGAGACATCGTCGCGGTGCGCTGCCATGGCGACCCGCACGCGACGCGCCGGGATCGGGAACGACCGGCGATCGATCTCGTCGCGGACGACGCCAAGGAGCTCAGGCCGATGCACCGCAATGCTCCCGCCGAGCACGATCACCTCCGGATTGAGCAGGTTGACGAGCCCGGAGCACATGGCGCCGATGGCCGTCCAGGCGCGGGCGAGGATTGCCAGGCTGGCCGGATCGCCGCGGTCCGCGGCGAGGGCAACCGTGGCCGCATCCACATCGTCGAGCGTCGCAGCCAGCGAGGCGAGGATCGGCGATCCGTCGCGTGCCAGGAGGGCACGAGCCTCGCGGGCGATGGCGGTGCCCGAGCCGATGGCTTCGACATGCCCGGCCGCGCCGTCGCCGCACAGCGGCCCGTCGAGCTCAACGGTGAGGTGCCCGACTTCGCCGGCGGTGCCGTCGAGGCCGATCAGCGGGCGCCCGTCGATCACGATGCCGCCCCCGACGCCAGTCGATACCGTGACGTAGATCACATTCCGGGCTCCCCGTGCGGCACCGTAGCGCCACTCGGCCATGACCGCCACGTTCGTATCGCGCTCAAGGTAGGCGGGCAGCCCAAGGTGCTCCTGGAGCTCATCGGCCAGCGGCACGTCGCGCCAACCGGCCAGGTTGGGAGGTGCGATCACTACGCCGCGCCAGGGGTCCAGGGGTCCGGGGGACGAGATGCCGGCGCCAATGGGATCGGGAAGGCGGAGGCGTCGCGCTTCGTCGCGCGTTTCGCCCGCAAGACGGTTCACCCGCTCCACGACCGCATCGACCCCGTCTTCATCGCGCGTACCGGAGGCCCGGCGGCAGACGACCGCAAGGTCCGGACTCACGTAGGCGGCGCGGATCTGGGTGCCGCCGAGGTCGATCGCCAGGATCGGATGGTCGGCTGCCTCATCCACGAGGCTTCCATTGTAGCGGCCTGCAGCGGCCGGGCATCGAAATGGCCGCCCGGCGCAGACACCGGGGGAAATTCTCCCCGGCACCGACCCGGACGGCCCTGTGAACGTGGCGCGACCGCCGCCGGGCTCGTTCCCGGCACCGTGGTCGAGCCGCTCAATTGCTGAGCGTCAGCCGCCGATCTTGAACATCTTGGTCCCGCACACCGGGCAGGTTCCCTGCGTGGCGGGCTTTCCGTTCTTCATCGTGATCTTCTGCTCGTTGGTCATGTCGCGCTTTGCCTTGCACTTGACGCAATAGGCATTGGTCGCCATCGGTTGGTAGCCTCCTTCTCCGGCGCGGGCGCCGGTCTGCGGTTACCGCTCTCCGCCTTGCCTGCCGATCAACGACGACCAGCGTGAGCGGGGATCCCCGTCCTGCTGCTGATCCATCTCCCACAGCAGGTGGATGCCGGTCAGGCCGGCATCGATGCAGCGTGCCTCCGCGGCGTCCTTCGCCGCACCTTCCGGAAATGTCCCTTCTATGCGTTGTGCATACACGGCACACACCGTACCCGATCGAAGCCCAGCCAGCGCGGAGAGCACGAACAGTGCCGACGACTCCATTTCGAAGTTCGCCACACCCTGGAGCTGGAGCTCCTCAGCGAGGTGAGGATAGCGAACCGGAAGCGAGCGCATCGCCCTTCCTTGCGGAGCGTAGAAGCCGGGGGCCGTGGCGGTCAGCCCAGCGTGGTACGCGTACCCCTTCTCGCGACAGGCCGACTCCAGGGCCCAGACCACGTCCCGGTGGGCGATCGCGGGGTAGCCAGGGTGCACGTAGTAGTCGGTGGTGTTCTCCAGGCGCACGGCGCCGATCGAGATCACGAGGTCGTCATGGCTGATATCGGGCTGGATGGCCCCGCTCGAACCGAGGCGGATCAGCGTGGGCCGGTCGGTGATCTCCATGATCTCTGCGAGCACGATCTCGATGTTGTCCGGCCCCATCCCGGTCGACATCACCGAGACGGGCATGCCGCGGTAGGTCCCCGTGACCGTCCTGATCTCGCGGTTGCTGCGCTCCAGTCGGGTGGAATCGAAGTTGGCCGCCACCTTGGCGACCCGCCCGGGGTCCCCCGCCAGGAGGATGTACTCGGCCAGCTCACCCCGTTCGAGCGCGATGTGATACTGGCGCTCCCCCGTCATGGGGTGGTCGGCTCTGCTCATGTTGGACACGTGCGCCACGTGCTCGGCTAGCCTCCGTCTCAGCTTCCCTCGTCGGGTCGGCGGGAGTATACGCCCCGCGCGTCACCGGGTTCGCTCCGCGTGCGAGGCTTCGGACTCCTGCGGCGCATCGTCCACCACGCGCAGCGGCACGAGTCGACCCGCTGCAGCCTCGAGCGAGCGTGAGGCTGGACTCCGCAGGATCTCCTCGGCCTCCTGCTCGCCGGGTGGCCGGAGGAGCCGCCGCGCGACCTCCCCGATGCGCCCAACCAGGCCGGCGCGACCTGCAGCCAGGCTGCCCGCGGCGCCGGCCAGCACCACCGCCAGCAGGGCGACCTGGAGGGTGGTCGTTCGTGGATCCGTGGTCCCGCTGGCCGCCGCGCTGAGGTGCGCCACGGGGTCGAGCGACGGGGACGGGGAATGCCGAGGTGACCCGGCCGAAGCGCCCCTCGCCGTCAAGCGGGGCGGCGGGAGTACCGGCACGATGGCAGAACCGGGCTTCGCAGCGAAGCTCGGGCGCGGCGTGTCACCGGTGTCGTTGCTGCCCGCGTCGGGCGCGTACGGCGTCGACGTGCCGTCATCAATGGGAAGCAGCCGCAGATCCTCAACCGTGCGTGGCCAGATGCGGTATCCGCGCAGCGGCTGCTGTCCGCTCGTCTCCTGCGTGACCACGCCCGTTACCTCGACCCAGCTCCCGGCAAGCACCTCGCCGGGATCGATCCCGGTGGCCGGACTGACGAACACGCGGACCGGACCCGCACCGTCGTCGAGATCGAAGTAGACGTTCTGCGCGCTCGTCCGTCGCGGTGCCGTCGCGGTGCCGCTGACGCGCACGAGGCGCGCCTCGAGATTCTCCCCGACGCCGGCGGTCGAGACGGCAACGGGCACGGGCTGCCCCTCAGCCCCGAGACGGAGCGGCGGGGTCGAGCTGCGGATCGTCTCCATGCCGGACTTCGTCGAGCGGATGCCGTCGACCACCACGAGCTCACCGAGCGCCAGCTCACCGGCCTCGTCGCCGAGGCGCACCACGATGGCGCCCGTCTCGTCTTCCACGGCGGCTGTCCCGTCGCGCAGCACCGACGAGGGAAGGGTCACAACACCGCGCACGCGCACGTGGGCGCCGCCGGCCGCGAGCCGGGCGGCGGCGACCGTCACGACATCCTCGGCCGAGCCGCCCGAGGGCGTAGCGGAGGCCGTAGCCTCCGCGCTGCCCGAGGGATCCGGCTCGGTGGTCGGGGCGCCGAGCTGCAGGACGTCCTGCTGGTCGCGAGGCTGGACGCGGTAGCCCGCAAGGCCGGTGCCGCTCGAATCGCGCTGGCCGACCACGCCGACCAGCTCGAGGGAGGCACTCGACAGCATCCCGCCGACATCGATGCCGGTCGCATCGTTGACGACCACCCGGACAGCACCGCTGCCATCGTCGAGGTCGAAGGCCAGGCTGCTGGTGAGCCGGCTCGGCGCGCCGATGATGACGCCTGACAGCCTGACGAGCGTTCCCTCCTGCTGCTCCCCGATCTGCCCGGTCAGCGCGAAGGTCGGGTCGCCTTCGTCTCCGAGCCCCAGCAGGGCCAGCCCGTCGGCGGTCGCGCGGATCGTTCGCTGGTGGTAGCGATCGTCCAGCTCGCCGCGCACGCGAACGAGGACGCCGCGCGAGAAGCTGGTTCCGTCGAGGAGGACGGCAATGCCGCCGCTCGAATCCACGACGTAGCCGCCGCCGTCGGTGAAATCACTGTCGGTGAGCGTCAAGCCTTCGATCGTTACGCTGGTGCCGTCCGGCAGGGCACGGGCCTCGCCGATGGGCAGTGACGTCTCCCCGGGCGGGGGGCTGGGGCTGGGCGACACCGTCGGCGTAGGCACGATGGTCGCCGACGGCGTCATGCTGGCCGATGGACCGGGCGACACGGTCGGGCCCGGCGTGCCGATCGGCGTGGGCTGAGAGGTCGATCCCTGGGGATCGGGTACCGCCCGCTCCACGAAGTCAATCGAGTTCTGGTCGGTGTCCTGGCCCGACCCGGCCGCCCCGCCGGGAAGCCGTTCGAGGCTGTGCCCCGCCGCAGGCGGCACCGCTGGCTCGGCCTCGAGCCAGCTACTGGCGGCGGTGCCCCACCCCACCGCATCGATGCCGCTCCCCGCTCCGACGCTGCGCAGGACGACGCTTCCGCCCGTTGCCGACAGGCCGCCGGCGTAGGTGGCGTCAGCCATCGCGCCGTACAGGCCGGCCTCGTTGGCAACGAGGAGGTGTCCACCTGGCAGAACCGATGGATCGGCGTCGGCCCAGGCCACCTTTCGGGTGATGGTGGCACCCGACGCGGTCACGTAGACCAGCTCGAGGCCCTCGAGCGGTAGCGGCTGCGCGCTGGGGTTGAAGACCTCGATGAATTCGTCGGAGGCGCTGGCGCCGCCGGTCATCAGCTCGCTGATGACGAGGTGGTCGACCGGCTGGAGCGCGGGTAGATTGAGCGATCCTGGTCCGCTCGCCGTGCTGCTGGCCACGCCGGCGACGCCGTACAGCATGGACACGGCGAGGACCACCGCCGCGGAGGTGCCGGCCAGGGTGCGGTGAAACGCGAGACCTGGCCGGTCACGACGGGGAGCGGAGAAGACGGGCACGGAGCACCTCCCTGGGGAGGCGCGCACGGCGAGAGCAGGTCGCCCAGCATGCGAGCCGTCGCTTACCGCCCGGTTACCGACCGATTACTCCGGCATCCTCGCGTACAATCCGCGGGCCATGTCGAACCGAAGCCGACGCACCGCAGAGGAACGCGCAGAAGCACGTCGCCGCGCGCGGCGCGCTGCGCGCGGCGACGAGGGCGAGTTCGACCTGCAGAACGAGGAGGAAGCGAGCGGCGCCTCCTCGTCCGCCGCCGGTACCGGCGGATCATTCCTCAACCGACTCTTCCCGCCGGCGCCACCGCTGCCCGGCAAGGGCGACCCCATGCAGGGCTTCGCCTATGCCGGCCCTCTGCGCGGCGTGGTCGGTAGCCTCTACCTGCTCTCCCGCAATCCTCTGCCCTGGATCCTCGGGGGATTGCTCTGGGCGGCGGGCCAGCTCTTCCGCAGCGACTCCATCGTGGGCATCGTTGCCCTGTTCGTCTCGTTCGCCGGCCTCATCGGCGCCGGGTGGCTGGGATGGCAACGACCGTGGCTCTTCGGCCTCGCAGCGGGCGTGGTCGGGTGGCTCGTCCTGATCGGAGCATTCGTCGGGCTCTCGGCCACCGTCCCGAGCATCACCGGCGCGGCCAGCCCGACGCCGCTTGCGCAGTCCGCCTCTGCGTCGGCCGTCGCCAGCCCGTCGCTGATCCCAACCGAGACCGCAGCCGCGACGCCGTCGCCATCAGGCGAGCCCGCGCCGGCGACCGCAGGCAGCGTGGCGGCTGCCCTGGTGACGGAGCTGATCTTCCAGGGCGGCCTCGGAGGCTTCGCCGGATGGTACGGCGGGTACCTCCGCCGTCGCAGTGCCGTCACGTCGGCGTCGGCCGCATCACGGGACCGTCGCCGACGCTGATCCATACCCTCATGTGGGACCGCCGCCGGAGAGCTGGCACGACCCTTGCGTATGTGGCCGGTACGGCAATCGAAGATCACTACGACCGGCACCCACGGGATCGGCCGTCGCCAATGGAAGCTCGGGCCGGCGGCGACATCAATGGTTCGGACCCGTCGGTCGGAAGCCTTCGATTTGCCCCTACTTGGAGGTCGATGCGTGTCTGGGACCCTCCGTACCGGACGCGCGTCGGCCTCCATCGTTGTGTCCGGCTGGCGCTCATCTGATCGATTTGCGGCCTGCCGCCGCTGACCGCTAAGCGGGCAGGGCCGGTGCGGCGCTTCCTAGCTGCCGTGAGCCGCAGCGGCCGAGCGCGCCGCCAGCAGCGCCTCTTCGTACGCGGGCGCCAGACCGAGGACCTCGCCCGTCGAGCGCATCTCGGGGCCGAGCGCGGCGTCGACCCCTGGCAGGCGCCAGAGGGATCCGACAGGCGCCTTGACGGCGACCAGCGGCGCGTCCGGGGCGAGCCCCGCCGCCAGGCCGACCTCCGCCAGCGACGCGCCGAGCGCGCAGCGCACCGCATCGGCCACCACGTCGCGCCCGGTCGCCTTGGCAACCATCGGCACGGTCCGGCTGGCCCGCGGATTGGCCTCGATGACCACCACACGGTCGCCCGCCACGATCGCCTGCACGTTGAGGATGCCGCGCAGGCCCAATGCCAGCGCGATGCGCCCCGCCGCAGCCGCAGCCCGCTCCTGGGCGGCACGCGGCAGGCTCTGCGGCGGGACCACCGCGACCGAGTCTCCGGAGTGAATGCCCGGCGGATCGAGCTGCTCCAGGATGCCGGGGACGCACCACTGGTGCCCGTCACAGATGGCGTCGATGTCCAGCTCGACGCCCTCGACCAGCTCGTCGACGCGCAGCGGCCACCCGATGTCCGTGGTCAGCAGTGCGGCGACGTCTGCCCGGTTGCGCAGGACGGCGATGCCCCGCCCGCCGATCACCCACGACGGCCGCACGATCACCGGCAGGCCCAGCTGCTTGATGGCGTCGCGCAGCGCGACCTCGTCTTCGGCCAGGCTCCCACGCGGACCCTCCAGTCCCAGCTCCTCGAGCAGCCGGGCGAAGCGCTCGCGATCCTCCGTCGTCTCGATCGCCTCCGCGGTCAAGCCAGCGATCGGGACATCGGCGTAGGCGAGGTCCTTGGCCAGATCGATGGCCGTCTGGCCGCCGAAGGTGAGCACCACGTGCGGCGGCTCGCCGGTCAGCGCGCGCTCGTGGTCGATGACGTCAAGCACGCTCTCGGTGTCGAGCGGCTCGAAGTAGAGGCGGCTGCACGCGTCGTAATCGGTGGAGACCGTCTCGGGATTGTTGTTGATGACGACCGCGTCCAGGCCCATGTCCCGGATCGCCCACGCGGCGCGCACCGAGCAGTAGTCGAACTCGATTCCCTGACCGATGCGGATCGGCCCCGAGCCGACCACGATCACGCTCCTTCGGTCGGCGGGCGGCGGAACCTCGGCCTGCGCGTAGGACGAATAGAAGTACGGGGTCTCGGCGGGGAACTCGCCGGCGCAGGTGTCCACCCGGCGGTAGGCGGGGAAGATGCTCGACCGGACCCTTGCGCGCCTGACCGCGACGTCGGGTACGCCCGACAGTGTCGCGATGTCGGCATCGCCGAAGCCGGATCGCTTCGCGGTACGCAGCGGCGCACCCACCACCTCCCGCTCGGCATCGATGAGCTCCGCGAGGCGCTCGGTGAACCAGGGCGCGATGCCGGTGGCGGCCGTCAGCCGCTCCGCATCGGCGTAGCCGTGCCGAAGGAGAGCGACCAGGCGCCAGAGCCGGGTGTCGGTCGGCGCCAGGAACGCCTCCACGTCGCCGGGAGGCCCATCGGCCAGGCCCCACGAGGCGTCTTCCCAGAGCCAACCGCGGCCGCGCGGCTCGAGCGAGCGGATCGCCTTGAGCAGCGCTGGACCGAATTCGCGATCGATGGCCATCGCCTCCCCGGTGGCCTTCATCTGGATGCCGAGGCTGCGATCCGCTGCCGGGAACTTGTCGAACGGCCAGCGCGGGAGCTTCACCACCACGTAGTCGACGGCAGGCTCGAAAGCGGCGGAGTTGCCACCGGTCGCGGGGTTCGGCAGCTCGTGGAGCCGCTTTCCCAGCGCGACAAGGGCCGCCACCCGCGCGATCGGGTAGCCGGTCGCCTTGCTTGCCAGGGCCGACGAGCGGCTGACGCGGGGATTGACCTCGATCACGCGGTAGTCCGCACCATCGCGCGACACCGCCAGCTGCACGTTGCAGCCGCCCTCGAGCTCGAGCGCGCGCACGATCTTCAGCGCGCAGCGCCGCAGCCGCTGGACGAGCGGGTCGGGCAGGGTCTGGATGGGCGCCACCACGATCGAGTCCCCGGTGTGCACGCCCATCGGGTCCATGTTCTCCATGCCGCAGATGGCGATCGCGGTATCGGCGCCGTCGCGGATGACCTCGAACTCGATCTCGTACCAGCCGAGCAGGCTGCGCTCGACCAGGACCTGCCCGATGGGGCTGGCCGCGAGGCCGGCAGCGATCCGCTCGCGCGCCTCGTGCCATCGTCGACGCAAACCCACCACCTCCGCCCCCCAACGTGAAGGCAGGGCGCACGACGACCGGCGCGTCGAGGTGGCGCATGAACGCCAGGCCATCGTCCAGCTTCTCGACGACGGCGGACTCGGGCACCGGTTCGCCGATGCCGGTCACCAGGCTGCGGAACCCGCCGCGGTCCTCCGCCGCGCGGACGGCGTTCAGCGGCGTCCCCAGGACCCGCACGCCGTAGCGATCCAGCACGCCTGCGTCATCCAGCGCGACCGCGAGATTGAGCCCGGTCTGCCCACCCAGGGTCGGCAGGACCGCCTCCGGCCGATGTTCGGCGATCACGCGCTCCAGGTAAGCGAGCGATAAGGGTCCGATAAGCACCGTTCCGCCAACATCGGGGTCGGTCATGACGGTGGCCGGGTTCGAATTCACCAGGATCGTCTCGACTCCCTCCCCCCGGAGCGCGAGACAGGCCTGCACCCCCGCGTAGTCGAACTCGGCCGCCTGGCCGATCATGATCGGTCCCGAGCCGATCACCAGCACCGAGCGGGGAGGGGTCACGCTCCTGATCCCAGCGCCATGTCGAGCACCCGTGCGCCATCGATCGGCCCGGGGGCGCCCTCCGGATGGAACTGCACCGAAACGATGCGGCCGCTGGCGTGCACCAGCCCCTCGACGGTCCCGTCGTTGAGATCACGGTGGCTCACCCGGTACCCGGCGGCGGCCAGAGCCGGATCGTCGCAAACCTCCACCTCGTGGTTGTGCGCGCCGATGTCGACCCGCCCAGCCGCGACATCCAGCACGGCGTGGTTGCCTCCATGGTGGCCGACGGCCAGCCGGCGAGTCGCGGCACCCGTGGCGAGTGCCAGGAGCTGGTGCCCCAGGCAGATCCCCAGGACGGGGGCGCCACCCGTGACGGCGGTGGCCGCCAGCTCCCTGACGACCGGGATCTGCGCCGACATGCGTGACGGGTCGCCGGGGCCGGGAGATAGGACGACGAGATCCGGTGCTTCCGAGCAGACGTCGCGCGCAGTGGCGTCGGGTGGCAGGACGGTGATGGCCAGGCCGCGCTCGCCGAGCGCCCGCAGCAGCGAGCGCTTCACCCCGTAGTCCACCAGCACGGCGCGCCCACGCAGCTCGCGCGACGGGGGGATCTCGTAGCGGCTCCGGGTCGCGACCGCAGCGACATGGTCGACGCTCTCCCACGAGCGAATGGTGCCGGCGGCAGCGACGGCATCGGCCTCGAGGTTGGCGTCAGCGTCGACGCCGGCCGGCACCACGACGGCGCGCCGTGCGGCGCCGTGGCGGAGCTCGAGGGTGAGCGCTCGCGTGTCGATCCCCTCGAGTACAGGAACATCCGCCTCGGCCAGCAGCTCCTCGAGCGAGATCCCGCGACCAGGCGGCGGGGTTACCAGGCGGGTCACGATCAGGGCGCGGACGTGAACGGCCGCCGACTCGAGCTCTGAACGGTCGATGCGGTAGTTGCCCGCCATCGGATGCGTCAGCACCGCGATCTGGCCGGCATACGACGGGTCGGTGACGATCTCGCCCCAGCCGGTGGCGGCGGTGGTGAAGATCAGATCGCCCTCGGCCGGGCGATGGGCCGCTCGCAGCCGCCCCCGGTAGACGGCGCCCCCCTCCAGGGCCAGGAGCCCGGGAGACGAGGACGACGCCGACCGCGCTGCGGCGGAGGTCATCGATGGGGTGGGACCGGATAGTGTCTTCATCTTCGCTCCTTGCCGGGCTCACGGGGCCGGCGTTAAAGGACCGTCGCAGTCTACCCCATCCGACCCCGCGGGCGGCTCCGGCAGGCGGTAGCATTCGCCGCAAGAGTGCAGGCACGAAGGAGCCGAAATGTCCGCCTACGCGCGCCCGATCTCCCCCACCCGCACGGCCACGCTGGCCGACGCCGTGGTCCCCGCCCTCGGGGCCGATGGCGGTCGGGCGCTGCTGCGGACGCTCGCGCTGGTGGCGGGCGGTGCGCTCCTCACCGCGGTTGCCGCTCAGCTCTCGGTGAAGCTGCCCTGGTCGCCGGTTCCCTACACCGGGCAGACCGCCGCAGTCCTGCTGGTCGGAACCGCCCTCGGCTGGCGCATCGGGGCAGCGAGCATGGCCCTCTACGTGCTGGCCGGCGTGGCCGGTGCACCGGTCTTCTCCGCTGGCGCCCACGGCCTGGATCAGCTCGTCGGCTACACCGGCGGGTACCTGCTCGGGTTCATCCTGGCGGCGACGGTCGTGGGAATCCTCGCGCAGCGCGGCTGGGACCGCTCGGCCCGCACCGCGGCGGGCCTGATGGTGGTGGGGAACGTCACGATCTACCTGGTGGGCGTTCCCATCCTCGCCGCGGTCACGGGCATGACGCTGGCAAACGCCACCTGGAACGGCGCGATCGTCTTCCTGCCCTGGGACGCCTTCAAGGTCGCCGTCGCGGCGGGCCTGCTTCCGCTGGCCTGGCGGACCATCGCGCGGCGATCCTGACCGCGTCGCGGCCGCGACGGCGCACCCTGCCGGGTCGTTATTCGATCGCCGCCCTGCGCCGCTTGAGGGCTGGCGCGAGCCGCAATCCGGCCAGCACGACGACGCCGGTAGCAGGGCGAGCGGCAGGCCGAGGATCAGCAGCCAGATCGCCGCCGCGGCGAGCCCCTGCCCGATTCCGACCAGCGCGGCCAGCGCGCTCTCCAGGATCGCACCGGCATCCCAGCCCTCGGCCGTCGACTCGATCGGCGCCTCGGCTGGCACCAGCGTCACGGTCAGCGTCGCGAGCGCCGCGAGGTTGCCGAGCTGGTCCAGCTGGGCCTGGAGCTGCTCGATCTGGCCGCGAACGTCATCGAGGCGGCCCTGGACGGTGAGGATGTCCTCGATCCTGGTCGCCTGCTGGAGCAGCGCGCGATACTGCGCCTCGGATGCCTGCAGGTTCCGGATGCGCGCGTCGAGGTCGACGATCTGGCCGGTGACATCCTGCTCGCGAGTCGCCTCCACCAGGACCTTGCCGTCCATCTCGTGGAGACGGCTGATCGCCGCATCGAACTGCGCGGCTGGGATGCGCAGCGTCATGCTGGCCGCCTGGTCCGGCCCGCCCGAGCTGGAGCCGCCGACGTATCCGCCCAGCTCGAGAGCCATGGCACGCACGGCGCCCACTGCGGTGGAGACGGCGCTCACCTCGACGCTGATCTCACCGGTCTTCACGATCTGGCGGTCTGCGAGGTTCGCGTAGGACGTCCCGGGGTGCTCGCCGGTGGCTGCGGTGTCGGTGCCCCTGCCGGCCTCGTCGGTGACCGGACCGCGGGCGGCCGCCTGGGACGCCTGCGGTGCCGCCTCTCCCACGTCTGCCCCACCGCCGGCGCAGGCGGCGAGGACGAGGGCGATGACGACCATCGGCGCCAGTGCCGGGAGTAGGCGGCGGGTGAGGTGGGTGGCTGGATCGGTGCGGCGAGTCATGGGCTGGGCCCTCCCTGCGGAGATCACTACGCGCACTAGACGCCGTCGGTACCCGATTGGTGCCGCGCCGACCGGTTCGTGCGGGTGCCGCTGGAGCGTTCAGTCGCCTCCGCGCATCCGCCGCCGCGCCAGCCACCACATCAGGCCGTACGCGGCCGACGCGTAGACCACGCCTCCCACCACGTCGACGACGTAGTGATCAGCGGTATAGACGACGGTGAAGCGCAACGAACGTGAAGTAGGCGAAGGCCGCCCAGGCGATGCCTCCGAATGCCCGGCGCAGCACCAGGAAGGTGAGGAACGGGTAGGCCGCGTGCAACGAAGGAAAGGCCGCCACCGGGTTCGCGTTGAGGCTGGTGAAGGCCACGTTGTAGAGGCGGCCCCCGTCCAGCCCGAAGAAGCCGACCAGGTCGGCGAAGGCGGCTGGCTTCAGGTAGGTGATCGCTGCTTCTCCCGGTGCGCTGCCGATCTTGCCGGCCTCCGCCGCGAACCACGGTGGTGCAACCGGCAGGAAGAGGTAGGTCACGAAGCCCGCAAAGCTCAGCAGGATCAGCGACACCAGGTACGGGTGGAAGAGCTCGGGCCGGTAGCGCCAGAGCAGCAGCGCGGTCGCGATCGGAAGCATGAAGTGGAGCATGTAGACGACGGTTCCCGCCACCGCCAGCCAATCCGACGCCGGAGGCGGGGTGCAGCCATCCCTGCAGGACGGCGGTCGGCAGGTGGCCGCCGAAGACCCATCGCTCGACCGCGACGACGTCGTTGACGTGAACGTGGAACCCAACGTCATCGGCCAGGCCCCGCATCAGCTCATAGGCGAGGAAGAGGACCAGGAACGGGGTCCACTCCCGCAGCAGGTTCAGCCTGCTGCGGGCCACGATCACCAGGCCGAAGCCCAGCGCCACCAGCAGGACATCGGGCGTCAAGTCGATCCCGCGAGTGAACGTCAGGAAGCCGATGAGGGCGGCATAGCCGATCGCCACGCCCGCGAGCAGCGCATCGGACCAGGACGAGAGCTCGCCGTTCGGTCCGCGGCGCTCGCCTACGGTGGGTCCCGCGTGCTCGGTCGCGGTGTCCGCCATCACAGGCTCCTGAGCTGTTCCGCCGAGGATACCGCCTCAGCCGCTTCCGTCGGTCGCCGAGCGCCGGGAGGTCACGGCCGGAAGCAGCAGACGCGTGGCGAAGTAGGCCGCCGAGGCGTAGGCGATGCCACCGAGGACGTCGATCAGGTAGTGGTCGCCGGTGAACACGATCGCCCACCAGACCAGCATCGCGTAGCCGAGGGCCAGCCAGCCGGGCCGCCCGAAGGCACGCCGCAGCACCAGGAACGAGAGGAACGGGTAGCCGGCATGCAGCGACGGGAAGGCTGCCACGCCGTTCGGGTTGACGCCGTAGAAGACGTACGAGCTGAGCATGTGTCCCTCCGGGTAGCCGAGGGCCTGGGCGATGACGTCGAAGGCGGCCGGCTTGAGGTAGTGGATTACTGGAGCTCCGTTCGGCCCGTCGAGGTAGCCCAGCTGCGCGGCCCACCACGGCGGCGCGACCGGCAGCACCAGGTAGGTCACGAACCCGGCGAAGCTGAGCAGGATGAACGCGGCCACGAAATCGTAGTACTGGGGCCGGCGCCAGACCCAGAGCAGCAGACCGGTGACGATGGGCAGAACGAAGTGGAGCATGTAGAGCACGGTGGCGAAGATCGCGGCGGCGCCAACGCCGGACGCCGGGGCAAGCCAGTCCTGGAGGAGCTGGGTCGGCAGGTGGCCGAGCGCGATGAAGCGTTCCGCGGCGATCACGTCCGCGATGTGCACCGGGAACCCCGCGTCGTCGGCGATGCCCCGCATCAGCTCGTAGGCGAGGAAGACCGCGATGAACGGCACCCAGTCGCGCAGGAAGAGCTTCGTCCGGCCCAGCAGCACCGCCAGCAGCAGGAATGCGACCAGCAGGACGTCGGGGGTGATGTTGACGCCGCCCACGTACATGAGCACGACCACCAGCAGGGCGTAGCCCAGGACGCCCCAGGTCAGCCAGCGCTCGTTGCGCGTGCGGAGCGAGGTCTCGGTGTCAGTTGCCACGACCTGCCAACATCTCCAGCGTGAGAAACGTCAATCCTGCGTCAAACCGCGACATGCTGCAGGCCGCACGCGTCGCCTGCACGCTGCTCGCGGCAGCCCTGCTCCTCGTGGCCTGCGGAGCGAACCCGAGCACGTCGCCGGTCCCGACGGCCACCACGGCGCCGTCGCTCGTGGCCAGTCCCCCGATCACGGCGAGCCCTTCGCCCGCGACGCCCTCCCCCACGGCGACCCGCTCGCCGCCTCGCACTCTCGCCCCCACCCCGGACTCGTCGCTCGAGGCGGTCGTCGTCACCATCCGCGTCGCGGGCGACGAGGAGTATCGCGTGGAGCTCATCGATCCCGCGGACATCGCCATCGCCCGCCAGCTGCTCGCCGGGGAGGAGGCGCCGACCATTCCCAACGGCAGGATCGTCCGTGGCGAGAGCAGCGTGAATACCGGCTACTCGTGGCACATCGACCCGTCCTCGTTCGAGTGGGCGGATTTCACGACCGAGGTCTGCGACGGCAGCCCCTCGTACGTCGAGGACGGCACGCTCAGCGGGCCGTGGTTCTGCCCCTGGAGCGCAGAGGTGGTCGGGATCGAACCGTCGTAGCCGGTCTCCAGCCAGCCGCTACATGACCTCCTTGATGCCACCGCGCATGAGCCACCAGTTGACCGGATAGGCCGTCACGAAGCCCAGCAGCATGCCGATCTGCATCATCAACCAGTAGGTCGGTTGGGTCGGATGCAGGTGCTCGGGGAAGAGCACGAGCTGCATGTAGATCATCCAGCCGAAGAGCCCGACCTCGAACGCGGTGAGCGAGCCAGCATCGGCCTTGACTGCGGCAACGAGGCCGTCCCGAAGGCCGAGGCCGCGCATCGGTGCAATCGTGTAGTACTGGAAGGCGATGCCCAGCGCGAAGGCGAGCGCATAGTCGACGACGAGCTCCGGCCACAACGCGAGCCGAAGAGCTCGAGGCCGATGGCGGCGACCAGGCTGGCGCCGATGATGTCCCCGAGCGTGCAGCCGCCCCCGCAGTGGGTGACGCCCAGTGCCACCGAGACCGGAAACGGCCGCTCCGGGTCGCCCCGCTGCTGGCGGAGGCGCCGTGTGGCGGGCCGCCCCCAGCGCAGGTAGGCGAGCAGGCCGAACGGACCGGCGTACAGCGCCGTGATCGGCCAGACGGCCTCCATGATCCACATCTTCTGGCGGTAGCCGAGGACGAAGATGTCGCCGAGGATCAGCTTGGCGCTGATGAGAGCCAGTGCCAGCGAGGCCCAGGCAACGGTGACGAGCCAGTCGGGAAGGCATGACCGGCATGCCCGCAAGGCCGATGCCGGTCAGGCGTTCGAACCACACGCCGATCGCCGAGAGCCACCCGACACCGACCAGCGCGCTCAGCAGGAAGACCACGAAC
>CAWEUD010000040.1:0-34792 GCA_963812115.1 uncultured Chloroflexia bacterium | reverse complement strand
GCGAAGCCGGCGGCCAGGAGCGTCTTCATCAGGCCACGGCCGCGCGCCTCCGGCAGCGTCATGGCCACCGCCAGCTCCCACGCGCCGTCGGGCACCATCGGCCCGGGCTCCGCGGGGTAGAACGAGGCCATGGCCAGCGGCCGGCCAGCTTCCTCGATCATCAGGTGATTTGCGTCCGGCTCCGCGAGCTCCTCGACCCACGAGTCGCGGTAGCTGGCGATCTCCTCGGGCAGGCGCGCGGCGAACGCCGGCGGACGCATCAGCTGCTGCGCGATGAGGGGCAGCAGTGGAAGCAGCGCATCGATGTCGTCGGGGAGCGCATTGCGGACGCGGAGCCCCGGCGCTGGATCGTGCTCGAGGTCCAGATCGCGCTCGGCGTGTGCCTGCATCTGGCCGAACCCGGTCCGGAACCACGCGGCCGTCAGGTCCGGGTCGTCGACCGCGGCGTGAACGTACTGCTTGAAGTAGCCGCGCAGGACGAAGTGCTGGGCCCAGGCGGCATACAGGTCGCGCACGCGCTCGGCATCCAGGTCGTCGGCCAGGGCGCAACCCTCGACGGGGCTCCATGCGGCGCGGCCCCAGATCGGCTCCGTGCGCGGGGAGCCGGCGAGGTAGCCCACCACGGCACCGTCGCGGAGCGCCACCACGCCGTACGCCTCGGACTGCTCGAAGATGCCGGCGACCAGGGGCCGGCACGCGTCGGCGCCTGCGAAGGCACCCGGCAGCTCAGGGCGGCGCGAGCGCAGGCGCCGCTGGCGGGCGGCGAGGAGGGAAGCAGCAGCCTCCAGGTGCTCGGCGCCGAAGGGAAGGATCTGCAGCCTCGTCATCTCATCTCCTGCCATCTGCCCAGGTCATGCGCTCGTCGATCCGGCGCTCCAGCCCGACGTGCGTCCGCCGGAATCCCAGCGCAGTCCAGGCGCGCGATGCCCGCAGGCTCGAGGTCCGCCAGTCATCCGCGGAACGCTGGCGCAGCTGGCGCGCGTCCAACAGCTCGGCGGCAGGCTCCAGGTGCTCGGCGTCGTAGGCGACGACCTGCGGCTCACTGCTCATGCGGCCGCGGATCATACACGGTTCCGGCTCGCGGTTACCTCGCCGGCCTTCGAAATGGTGACGCTGGCCCCATCCACGATGTCGTCGAGCTCTCCGGCACGCAGCAGGACCACGGGGACGGCGCTTCCGTACAGCTCCGCCGCCACGGCCGACCCGACGGCGAGGATGAGGTCCGGCTCACCGAGCAGGATGGCCGCGGGTGCGGTCCCGGCCCGCACCGCCTCGGCCAGGACCGATGCCGACGACGACGAGCCGCGAACGGCACGCATGACGAGCACGCGTCCGGCGACGAGCTCTCCGTTGCGCGCGTGGTGCGGGTCGACGATCCGCCCCGTCGCCGGGTCCAGTCCGCCCCACAGGGAGAGTGGCTGGTCGAGGCGCATGGCGGGGCCGGCCGCCGTGCCGGGCGCCAGCGGCCGGCCCCTCACGGGCTGCCCCACAGCCGGTCGTCGCGCTGCACGCGCCCCGCGACCGCGGACCGCAGGCACTCGTGGCGCGAGGCGAAGACGACTCGTGCGCCGATGTTCGCCGGCGCGTACCAGGCCCACTTGCCCGAGTCGGTCATGACCGGCAGCGGTGTCGGGCGCAGGATCGGCCCGAGGTAGCTGCAGGTATCGACCAGCAGCTCCACCCCCGCCTCGCGCAGGCGGCGGGCGGCGCCGTCGAGCTCTGCGGCCTCCAGCACGTCGCGGGAGGTCGAGACGAGGAGCTCCACGCCGTCGGCAACGCGCGCGCCGGCGAGCTCGGAGGCGATCGCGTGCAGCTCCGCGAGCGACGCGTGCGGCGTGCCCAGCGACACGGCGCCGATGGCATCGCCGGGGCGCGCCTCGCCTGCGCTCACGAGCGCGCGACGCGCTTCCCGCAGCTCACGCATGCCGTACGCGATCACCGCCTCCGGCTGCCGTCCCTGCAGCGCGGCCTCGAGCGTCGGGGCTTCCGGTGTCGATCCGACGGCATGGAACATCGCGACGGCGCCGGACGATGCGGCGGCTGCGCCGATCGCCTTGAGCCGGTCCTCAGAGAGCCGCGGCGGGAGCCCATCCAGGGCGGCCACGAGACCTCCCGCCCGCTCGCCCAGCAGGACGCCGAGCACGGGGTAGAAGGCATCGTCGTCCAGGAGCGCGTCGGGGACGTCGGCGGCAGGGCGGAGGACCACCGCCGCCCGGCGGGCGTCGGTCCTGTGCAGCCCGGCGTCCGGGACCCTGCCGGTGATGGCGCAGGCGATATCGGTGAAGTCGCCGTACCGCTCCGTCCTGGCGCCCAGCACCGAGTTGCAGAAGACGATCGCGTTCGACTCGGCCCACGCCACCTGCTCGCCGAGGGCCGGCCGCGCGTCGGCCAGCTGGTACGGCGCGCAGGTGAAGGTCGGGCGGCACCCGAGCGACCGATAGGCCTCCATCAGCTCCCGTCCCCGCTCCCCGGTCGCCGCGTCGCCGCGCCAGAGCTCGGGGTGCAGCAGGTCGACCGCGCCGACGTTGAGGGTGGTCGGCACCGAGACCCGCGCTCCGCCCTCCTGCAGGCGGCGGACGAAGTCGAGCGTGGCCTGGCCGTGGTACAGGCACGAGTCGACGTGAGCCCGCGTGATGGGAAGCAGCCGCTCCGCACCCAGGGCCTCGGCGGCGACCAGGACCAGGCGCATCGCCAGCGCGGCGGCGGCTCCGCCGTCGCCGTCGAGCAGCCCGCGTTCGCGGTCGTCGAGCGCGACCGCCATGGGCCTAGTGACCGGCCTCCTCGGCTTCGACGCGGGCGAGCTTCTCGAGCCGGGGAAGGTGGCGGCCACCGCTGAAGTCAGCGCCAAGGAACTCCCGCACGCAGGCCCTGGCCACCTCGGTGCCGACGATCCGGCCGCCGAACGCAATGCAGTTGGCGTCGTTGTGCTCGCGCGCGAGACGCGCCACCACCGGGTTGGTGGCCTGCACGCAGCGGATCCCGCGCACCTTGTTTGCCACGATCGCCTCGCCGGTGCCGCTCCCGCCCAGCACGATCCCGAAGCGGTAGTCGCCGCGCGCCACGGCTCGAGCCACGGGGGCGACGAAGTCGGGGTAGTCGACCGGCTCGCTGGAGTAGGTGCCGAAGTCGCGATACTCGACGCGCAGCTCGTCGAGGAGCGTGCACAGCTCGTTCTTGAGGGCGAAGCCGGCGTGATCGGAGCCGATGGCGACCTTCATGTCGCCGTAAGTCTATCGGCTAACGCTCGAGCGGCACGACGCGGGCGAGAGCCGCGGTCGATACCGGCCCGTCACGCAGGACGCGGGCCGGGTCCCTCGAGAGGTCGACCACCGTGGAGGCCGTGCCGCCCGGCACCCGCCCCCCGTCGACGACGGCGTCCAGCAGGTCCGCCTGGGTGGCGAACGCGATCAGCACGTCGTCGGCGTCAAGGGTGTCCGGCTCGTCGGAGATGTTCGCGCTGGTCGTGTAGAGCGCACCGGCGGCCCCGATCAGCCCGAGCGCCGCCGGATGGTCCGGGGCCCGAAAGGCCTGCGTCGCGTCGCCCGTATCGGCCCGGAGGACGAGCGTCAGCGCTCCCGGCCAGAAGGCGCGCGCCAGCGAGCGAGCGCGCTCGTCCACCTGCCACCCGCCGGGCAGCGCCTCGATCCCCGCCACGAGCATCGGGATGCGCCGATCCGGCGGTCGTCGCTTCAGCTCAAAGAGGGCGTCCACGCGCTCGGGCCGCGACGCGGCGCAGCCGACGCCGTACACCGTATCGGTCGGGAACGCCACGAGGCCACCCGCGTCCAGAAGTGCGGCGGCAGCTGCCAGGCCCACGGGGGTGAAGGGCAGTCGATCGGTCACGTGCGATCGATCCGCACGATACGCTCGATCCCGGCGAGGTCGACGAGCGTCCCCAGCTCGCTGGACATGGGCAGGTCGGCGACGAGCTCGCGAATGGCGTCGGCCTGGCCGGCACCAACCTCCAGCAGCACCACGCCTCCAGGACCCAGGCGTGGCGGCAGCTGCTGGAGCAGGCGGCGGATCACATCCAGGCCGTCGGCGCCACCGTCTAGCGCGGCCCGTGGCTCGTGGCGGAGGCTGCCCGTGTCGGCGGTGGCCTCGTCGGTGGTGAGGTACGGGAGGTTGGCGATCACCACGTCGGGCTGCAGCGGCGCGGGCAGCACCGGGGGCTCCAGCAGGTCACCGCAGCCCAGCGTCACGAGGCCGGCCAGTCCGTGCCCGGCGAGGTTCTCCGACGCGAGCTCGAGCGCCTCCTCGGAGATGTCGCTCGCTGCGAGCCGCATGCGGCCCAGGGCCAGCGACGCACGGAAGCGATGCGCCAGGGCGAGGCTCACCGCTCCGCTGCCGGTGCCGACCTCCCAGACCCCGATGGGCCGGACGTCGCGCACCAGGCGGCTGGCGAGCTCCTCGATGGCTGCCTCCGCCAGCAGCTCGGTCTCGGGTCGCGGGATGAGGGCGCGTCGATCCACCGCGATGCGCAGGGAGAGCCACTCCTTGAAGCCGCGGATGTAGGCGACGGGCTCACCGTCGGCACGCCGGTCGACCCAGCGGGCGACGCGATCGGCGTCCGGCCCGGGCAGGGACTCGTCCGGATGCGCCAGCAGCCAGGTACGGTCCCGGCCGAAGGCGTGCGCCACCAGCAGCTCCGCATCGAGCCGCGGGGTCGGCAAGCCGGCGCGCCGCAGGTGATCGGTGGCGGCGGAGACGAGTCCGCGTACGCGTGCGTCGCTGACCAGCATCGGCTCAGGCGCCACCGGCATCGTCATCGTCGAGGTGGGCCAGGCGCTGCGCCTCATCGGCCTCCGAGAGGGGGGAGATGAGCCGGTCCAGGTCGCCCTCGAGCAGGCCCGGCAGGTTGTGCACCGTGAGCTCCGACCCGGTGATCGGTGACGCGGTCCTGTGGGAAGTTGTAGGTGCGGATCTTCTCGGATCGCTCGCCCGACCCGATCTGCGAGCGGCGCTGCTCGCCACGCTCCTCGGCCTGGCGCTGCTGCTCCATCTCGAGCAGCCGGGCACGCAGGACGGCCATCGCCTTGGCCTTGTTCTTGTGCTGGCTCTTCTCGTCCTGGATCGCCACCACCAGGCCGGAGGGCAGGTGGGTGATGCGCACGGCGCTGTCCGTCGTGTTGACCGACTGGCCGCCAGGACCACTGGAGCGGTAGACGTCGATCCGCAGGTCCTTCTCCGGGATCTGCAGCTCCACCTCCTCCGCCTCGGGCAGGACGCTGACGGTGGCGGTCGACGTGTGGATCCGTCCCTGGGCCTCCGTGGCCGGCACCCGCTGCACCCGGTGCACGCCGGACTCGAACTTCAGCCGCGAGTAGGCAGCATGGCCGTGGATCTCGGCGATCGCCTCCTTGAAACCCCCCGACGAGCCCTCAGACGCCGAGAGGAGCTCCAGCCGCCAGCGCTGGCGCTCGGCGTAGCGGGAGTACATGCGGAAGAGGTCGGCGGCGAAGAGCGCCGCTTCGTCGCCGCCGGTCCCGGCCCGGATCTCCATGATCACGTCGCGGTCGTCGTTCGGGTCCCGCGGCACAAGCAGCCGCTTCAGCTCCACCTGCAGCTGCGCATCGCGCGACTCCAGGACCTCCATCTCCTCGCGGGCCATGGCGCGAACGGCCTCGTCGGCATCCTGGGTCATCTCACGCGTGGCCCGGAGCTCCTCGCGAACTGCGTTCCAGGCCCGGATCGCCGCGACGATCGGCTCCAACCGGGAGAGCTCGCGACCGATCTCCGCCAGACGCACTGGATCACCAGCCATCTCCGGGCTGGCCATCTCCCCGGTCAGCTCGTCGTAGCGCGCCTCGATCTCGCGGAGTCGATCAATCACCACTCCATTATCCGGTGCGGGACGGCGGCCCTAGGGGAGGATGCCGGTGGTGGGGTCGACCACGCCGGCGGTGGGGTCATCGGGGAGGTCGGCGGTCTGCTGATCGGAAGCCAGGCACGACTCCAGCGACGCGATGCTCACCTCCAGCATGCTGCGGTCCGGCGGGCGCGTGGTGAGCGACTGCAGCCAGAGGCCCGGCTGGTAGATGGCACGCACCAGTCGATTCCCGTAGTGGCTCGCGCCGAAACGGACGAGCTCGTAGCTGAAGGCGGCGATGACCGGCACCAGGACGATCCGCGACAGGAAGAGGGCCGCAGATCGGGACGCCCTCGCGCGGAATCAGCCCGAAGAAGAAGATGCTGATGACGACCACGATCAGCAGGAAGGTCGTCCCGCAGCGGGTGTGGGCGGTCGAGAAGCGGTCGACTTCCTCCGGCGTGAGCGGCCGGCGCGCTTCGTGGGCGGAGATGGCCTTGTGCTCGGCGCCGTGGTAGGCGAAGACCCGCTTGATCTCTCCCATGGTGCCGATGAGCGAGATGTACGCGATGAAGACCACGAGCCGGATGACGCCCTCGACCAGGTTGGCCAGGAGGTCCGACTCCGTGACGCCCTCGGCGAAGGTGGACAGGAAGAGGGGCAGAACGAAGAAGATCCCCACCGCCATGCCGACGGAGAAGATCATCGTCCCGATCATCGCGCCGCGGCCGATCTCGATGTCGTCGCCCTCGGCCGCGATCGCCGCGCTCCGCATCAGCATCCGCGTCCCGAGGATCAGCGTCTCGTACAGGACGAACATGCCACGGATGAAGGGCACCTTGATCAGGCGGCCGCTGCGCAGCGCTTCGGGCAGCGGCTCCGACAGGGTGACGATCTCGCCAGACGGCGGGCGGACGCTCATGGCGACCGTCGTGCGCCCGCGCATCATCACGCCTTCGATCAGCGCCTGCCCACCGTAGAAGAAGTCGGGCATGCGGAAGCGGGGCCGTTCGCCGGCCCGCGCGACCGTCTGGATCACGAAGGGCCCGGCTGCCATCAGCAGCTCGGGAATCAGGAAGACGAGGTGGGGCGCCAGCTGCGCCGGCCAACCCGCGAGTCGCCGGCGCATGTTCGTCAGCGTACCGCGCGCTCCATGCGGCGCTGGAATCGCTCCACCTGGCCGGCGGTGTCGACGATGTTCTGCGTGCCCGTGTAGAACGGATGGCAATTCGAGCAGACCTCGACGCGGATCGACTCGGCGGTCGAGCCCACGGTGAAGGTGCTGCCGCAGACGCAGTGCACCTCGGCCTGATGGTACTGCGGATGAATCTCTGGCTTCATGTGATGGGGACTCCTTCGGACCAGCCCGGCCTCAGCTCGAGGCTGCCGCCGCCTGCTCCGACGCGACCACGCTGACGCGCTTCTTGTCGCGCGTCTCGTGGCTGAACTTGACCGTCCCGGCGGCGGTGGCGAAGAGCGTGAAGTCACGCCCCATGCCAACGTTGTCGCCGGGGTTGAAGGTGCTGCCGCGCTGCCGAACGATGATCGTGCCGGAGAGCACCTGCTGCCCGTCGCCACGCTTGACGCCCAAGCGCTTGCCGGCCGAATCGCGGCCGTTCTTGCTGCTGCTACCAGCCTTCTTGTGTGCCATCTCTACTGCTCCTGGGCCTCATCGGCCCCTGACTCGGCTGGCTTCGCCTTTGGCTTCGCTCGCGAGGCGCGCTTGGCCTTGGGCTTGTCCGCGGAGGTTGCTGTGTCCGCCGTCTCCGCCTTGGCCGATGCTGCCGCCGGCTTGCGCCGAGCGCGCGCCTTGGGCTTCTCCGCCGGCTTCTCCGCGGCCGTCGCATCCCCGCCATCTGCCGACGCCTTGGCGGCGCGGCTGGCGCGACGCGCCTTCGGCTTCTCTGCCGCTGGCGGCGCCTCGGTGGGTGCCGCCGAGGTGGACTTGCCATCCGCGTTGATGGCGTCGATCCGGACCCGGACGAGGTGCTGCCGATGGCCGGTCCGGCGGCGGTACTTCACCTTCTGCTTGAACTTGAAGATGATCAGCTTCGGGCCGCGCTCCTCGCCCAGGACGGTTGCGCTCACCGTGGCGCCCGCCACGAGGGGCGTGCCGACCATCACCTCGTCCCCGTCGCCGATGAGCAGCACGCGGTCGAAGGTGTAGGCCTCGCCGGCTTCGGCGGCCAATCGCTCCATGGTGAGCGTGGCACCGGGCTCGACGCGGTATTGCTTTCCGCCGCTGCTGACGACGGCGTACATAGCGTTCTCCGAGGGTAGTTCAGGAATGATTGGCGCGCGCTCGCGCGGCGCACCACGACACGGACCAACGATCAGCCCGCGGGGAGCGGAGTCTACCGGGCGATGGGGGGAGTGTCAACGAAGAGGAGCCTCACCCGCGCCGCCTTCACGGTGCGCAGCGGCAGGTCGAGCGCGTTCACCACGTCCTCCGGTCGACCGGCACCGCTGGGGTCCAGGCGCAGCAGCATGCGCAGCCGGGCGCGGCGCGCCTCCTCGTCGACCTCCAGCACCTCGACGTCCTCGACGTAGGGGCGCAGGTCGCGCAGGCCGGAGTCCGCGCGCCGCTCGCTCTCGCCGCGGCGCCGCTTGCCGATCAGGCGGGGCGCAGCCAGCAGGCGAACGATCGAACCGCGTAGCTCGTCGCTGCTCAGGCTCGCGCCGCCCCGCGCCGCCACCTGCACCTCGTACTCCGCGCCGCGGACCTGTGAAGCGGCCGACGGGAAACCCTGCCACACCTCGCGGGCATCCACGATCTGCAGCCCGTCGGGCAGGTGCTCGCCGACGCGCTGGATGCGCTCGATCGGGACCAGCTCGTCGAAATGCGCCTCGAGCAGCTCGCCGCGCAGCTCGACGCCGACGGGCAGGTTCGCAGCGAACTTGAGGCGTGCCCGCGGACGAACCGCGTTCGTGGTCGAGAGCGGCAGGCCCGCCTCGTGGAACGCGCGTTCGAACTCGGCGAGGAGCTCGGCCTGCCGCATGCGCAACGCGGGCTCCTGGCGCGAGAAGAGGATCTGCCAGCGCTGGCGCGGCTGGTCCGAAGTTCGGTCTGGCATGACAGGCTGGATGGTACCGTGAATTCGATGGCAGATCTGCTGGGCGCCCTCTCGCGGCACCGCCTGGGGCTCTTCGTCCTCGCGGTCCTGGCCTTCCTCGCCTGGCTCTTCTGGACGGCGCGTGGCGGGCTGCCGGCGTTCTTCATCGCGGTGGCGCTCGCGTTCGTCCTCGACCCGGTGGTCACGCTGCTGCAACGCCGTGGCGTGCCGCGCTGGGCCGGCGTCCTGGTTGCCTACGCCGGGGCCGTCGCACTGGTCTGGGGATTCGTCGCCCTGGCCGTCCCGCCGCTGGCCCAGCAGAGCCGAGAGTTCGTCGATCACCTCCCGGAGCTGGGGGCCAGCCTCACCAACCTGCAGCACGCCGTGCTGGAGTGGTACCGCTCGCTGCCGTTGCCGGCGGAGCTGCGCAGCATGCTCGACGATTCCATCGCGAGCGCCAACCAGGCATTCTGCGGACGCGCTGCGCCAGGTGCTCGGCCCCACGGTCTCGGCGGTGCTGCGGACTGCCGCATTCGTGCTGGGGCTCATCGTGGTCCCGGTCTGGCTCTTCTTCGTGCTGAAGGACCGCGAGGCGCTGCCGGGTGCCGTGCGCGGCGCGCTGCCCGCAGCGTGGCGCGCGGACGCCGACAACATCCTGAACCTGCTGGCCGTCACCGGCGGCCGCTGGGTTCGCGGCCAGCTGCTGCTGGGGGCCGCAATCTTCGCGGCCACGCTCGTCGGCCTGAGCGCGCTCTGGCTGGCCGGCTTCACCGAATTCGGACGCTTCACGCTGGTCCTCGCCGTCGTGGCGGGCGTGCTCGAGTGGTTCCCGATCATCGGCCCCATCATCGCCGCCATCCCGGCCCTGCTGGTCGCGCCTCAGCATCAGTCCGGCCGCGGCGCTGGCGGTCGTGATCCTGTACGTCGCCATCCAGCAGCTCGAGAACAACCTGCTGGTGCCCAAGGTGATGGGCGACGCCGTCGACCTGCATCCGGCCGTGCTCATCGTGGCGCTGGTCGTGGGCGGCGCGCTCTTTGGCATCGGCGGCGCCATCCTGGCCGCGCCGACGGTGGCCATCGGTCGCGACCTGTATCGGTATGCATTCCAGCGACTCAACGAACAGCCGCCCGAGGCGGCCCTCCTGGTCGCCATCGGCGGGCGTCGGACGCCGGCCTCGGCGGCGGCAGATGAGGCGGAGGCCCAGCCGGATGCCGCCGGCCGAGGGGTAGGCCGCGACGCTAGAAGGTGGGCTTGCGCGAGTGCATGCGCACCGACTGCAGGATCCCCATCCCGAAGAGCAGCGAGATCATCGACGAGCCGCCGTAGGTGATGAACGGCAGGGGAATGCCGGTGACGGGCATGATGCCGATGACCATGCCGATGTTCACCAGGATCTGGAAGAGCAGCATGCTCGCCAGCCCGACCGCGATCATCATGCCCAGCGCATCGCGCGCGCCCCAGCCGACGGCCAGGATCCGCCAGATCAGCAGGCCGAAGATGGCGAGCACCAGCACGCCGCCGATGAAGCCGAGCTCCTCGGCGATGACGGTGAAGATGAAGTCGGTCGACTGCACCGGCAGGAAGCCGAGCTGGTTCTGGCGCCCCGCGGTCAGCCCCTGCCCGAACAGCCCGCCCGAGCCGACCGCGTTCAGCGCCTGGACCAGCTGGTAGCAGGCGCCCTGGGGGTCGGCCGAGGGATCCAGGAAGCAGAAGAGGCGCTGGCGCTGGTACTCCTGCAGCGACTGCACCACGACCGGCGCGGCCGCGACGGTCAGGCCGGCGAAGATCGCCCATCCAGCCGATGCTGGCGCCGCTCATGAAGAGCATGCCGACCAGGATCGCCACGAAGACCAGCGCCGTCCCCAGGTCCGGCTGGCGGAAGACGAGGAAGGTCGGGATGGCCATGATCAGGCCGGCGCCGATGATCGTCGAGAGTCGGCCGACCTTCTCGCGGCGACCCGACAGGAAGCTGGCCAGCACGGTGATCATCAGGACCTTGCTCACCTCGCTGAACTGGAAGTCGAGTCCGGCGACGGTGATCGACATCTGGGCGCCGAACAGGTTGGTGCCGACGAACATGGTCAGGGTCAGCAGCCCGAGCACCGCGAGGTAGATCGGCAGGCTCAGCGTCTGGAGCCAGTGGTAGTCCACGCTCGCCGCCACGAAGAAGATGATGAGGCCGATGGCCGCCCAGATCAGCGTGCGTCACCGTCTGCGACATGCCCGCCGAGCTGCCCGCCTCCGAGTAGCCGGCCGAGTAGCCCATCACCACGCCCAGCGCGATCAGCAGCAGGACGTAGAGGAAGAGCTGCAGGTCGAAGGCACGCCAGCGGCGCGCGCGGACGTTCTCAACAAAGGTTGAGGTCAGCGTGGTGGCGCCCATCGGCTCAGTTCGCCACCACGGCTGAAGTCCTTGCGGGTCGAGCCGAAGGTCCTGGTCGAGGCCGTACCACTGCTGCAGGAAGTACTTGACCACCTCCAGCGAGACGTTGCCCGGCACCACCGCCGAGTAGGAGAAGGTGACGATCGCCAGGTCGGCGTCGGTCGCGCCGGCGGTCGAGGGCAGGTAGGCGACGAACCAGGAGTGGAAGGGGAGGGCGCCATCCTCCTTCGGCGTGCCGAACTCGGCGGTTCCGGTCTTGCCGGAGAGCGCGCCGTCGAGGTGCGAGGTCGCGGATGTTGTAGGCGTGCCCGGTGGTGATCACCTCCCGTGCACCGATGCGCATGACCTGCAGGTCGTCCGCGGTCGCGGCGAGCTGCCTGGATCAGCTTCGGCTGGTACTCCGTCACCAGCTTGCCGGTGCCATCGGTCTCGCCCTTGACGATCATGGGCTGCAGCAGCTGCCCGCCGTTCGCCAGCGGCAGCGTAGGCGTTGAGCAGCTGCAGCGGCGTCACGGCCACGACGTTCTGCGCCGATGCCCGCCTGCGCCAGCTCGCCGGTGTAGACGTCGTTGCGGCCCTGCGAGCGCGCCCACTCGCGGCTGGCCACGATGCCCTTCGCCTCGCCGGGCAGCGCCACGCCGGTCCGCTCGCCGAATCCGAGCTCCTGCGCCCAGCTGGCCGAAACGGTCGATGCCCAGCTTGATGGCCATCTGGTAGAAGAAGGTGTCCGAGCTCATCGCGAAGGCATCCACCATGTTCAGCTTGCCGAAGCCCTGGCGGTTCCAGTCGAAGAGGCACTGGCCATCGGGCGCGCCGGGGATCTGGTAGCAGCCGTAGGTCTGCCATCGCTGGGTTCGGGTGGTGACTCCCTCCTCCAGCGCCGCAAGGCCGGTCACCAGCTTGAAGGTCGAGCCCGGCGGGTAGATGTCGCTGATGGCGTGGTTGCGGAGCGGCTTGGCGGGATCGTTGAGGTAGACGGCGTAGTCATCGGCGCTGATCCCGCTCGCGAACTTGTTGTTGTCGTAGGCGGGCAGCGAGACCATGGCCAGGATCTCGCCGGTCTGCGGGTTCATCACCACCGTCACGCCCTGCTCGAGGCCGGCCGCCTGCATGCCCCACAGCAGCGAGTCGGTCGCGAGGCGCTGCATCCGGCGTCGATGGTCAGCATCAGGTTCTTGCCGGCGACCGGCTCCGAGACCGTGTCGACACCTTCAGAGCCCGTCCGGAGGCATCGCGCTCCCACAGCTGCGATCCGTAGCGTGCCGCGCAGCGCTTCCTCGTAGCTCGCCTCCACGCCGGAACGCCCGATGACGTCGTCGCGCAGGTAGCCTTGGCCGTCGAGCGAACGGAACTCGTCGAGGTTGATCGGTCCGGTGTAGCCGAGGATGTGCGAGAGGAGCGTGCCGTCGGGGTTGCCTTCCTCGTCCAGGTAGCGGCGGACGGGTCCACCTCCACCACACGCCGGGCAACGCCTCGGACTCCTCGCCGATGAGCAGCGCCGCCTCGCGGCTGATGCCCCGCTCCACCGGGAACGAGGTCGTACGGCGATCCCTGGAAGGCGTCGAGCCGCTGGCGCATGACGCGCGGATCGCCGCCCGTCAGCATCGCGAGGTGCAGCAGGAGCGCTGCCGGTCCCGCGCTCGGGCAGGTCGGCCGGGCGAATCTTCACCGTCCATGAGGGGACGTTGACGACCAGGGCGCGGCCCTCACGGTCGAAGACCAGCCCGCGCGGGGCGCGGATCGGGACCTCGATGGTCCGGGCCCGCGTCGCCTGGGCGGCGTACTCGTCCCCGTTGACGACCTGCAGCTGGAAGAGGCGTCCCCCGAGGATCGTGAGCAGCAGCGCGGCGGTCACCGCGAACGCGATGAAGCGGGCGCGCGATCGGGCGAGGTCCAGGCGACCCTCGTTCAGGTCAGCCACGTCGATCACCATGCCGGGCTCTCCTCGGGCACCATCCTGGCCGTCGTCGACGCGCGCCGGGTAGAGGATCAGCGCGAGGATGGCCGCGTTCAGGAAGGCGGCCGGGATGACGGTCGCAGCGGCAGGCCGACGGCCAGCGGGTCGTCGACCAGGCGGTAGATGCCCGAGCTTCAGCAGGTCCGCCAGGACGCTGCCGGCGAAGGCGGCAAGCATCGGGTAGACCCAGACCAGGCGGCCGAGGAGGCGCGAGCCGCCCGCGACCATGGCGCTCACCAGCAGCAGGGTCAGCGGCAGCGTCCCGAGCGGGTCGAGCAGCAGCAGGTTGGCGGTCAGGCCACCGACGAAGGCCCAGACGATGCCCTGGCCGAAGCCGAGCAGCGCGGTGACGAGCACCACGGCCACCAGGATCAGGTCCGGGTCGCACGTTCGCCACCTCGATCACCGGCGCGAGGCCGGCATGGACGATTCCGGCGACGACCGCCAGGAGGATGCTGGTGTAGATCTCGGAAGCCCCCGTGGCTGCTGCTGGTGCGAGCTCGAGCGGGCCCCATGCGGCCGTCAGCAGTATATGCCGGGCCGCCTGCCCGGCCTCATAGTCCGTATCGGTCCTTCATCAGCTGGTACCTGTTCCAGCTGTGGGCGTCGAGGTCGGGCGAAAGCCCCGCCTCCAGGACGGGCAGCAGCACCTCCCGCAGGTGGCGTCCGCGCGCCATCCACTGGTAGTAGTTCCTGGCCACCGTGGTGATACGGACCGTAGAGCTTGCCGCCCAAGCGATCGACCAGCCAGCGGAACATCGCCTCGTGGCGAACGTGCATCCGCAGCGTCACCTGGGGCACGCGCCCATCGCCGCCGAAGCTGCCCTTCGCCGACGAGCAGGCCGACCAGCAGGCCCGCGCTCGAAATCAGCTGGGCATTCGCGCTCTCATGGCAGTGTGTTTCACCGTAAGGTAACACGTGGAACATGGGCGCGGCCGGACTGCGGAATAGCGCCGGTAAGCCGCCGGTAAGGGCCCAAACTGGTAGAATTGGGGAGCCCATTCTGAACTCGCTGCGGAGCGAACGTGGTCAGGGTTACGGCCTGCACAAACCAGAAGGGCGGCGTCGGCAAGACGACGACCGTGATCAACCTGGCGGCCTACCTGGCCCTCTCCGGAACATCGACCCTCGTCATCGACATCGACCCACAGGGAAATGCGACCAGCGGACCTGGGATCGACCGTCGAACGCTCGACCGATCGGTGTACGACGCGCTCATCGAGCGCGTGCCGCTCGGACGAGGTCATCGTGGGAACGGCGGTGGATGGGCTGGACCTGCTGCCCTCCGCGCCCGCGCTATCCGGTGCCGAGGTGGAGCTGGTCGAGATCGCCGGCGCGCGAACGGCGGCTGGCCGCGAGCCTCGCGGAGCTGAACGGCAGGTACGACACGCGTGCTCATCGATTGCCCGCCCTCGCTGGGGCTGCTGACGGTGAACGCGCTGACGGCCGCGGACGGGGTGCTGATCCCCATCCAGACCGAGTACTACGCGCTGGAGGGACTGAGCCAGCTGGTGAACACGATCCGCCTCGTCCGCGAGAGCCTGAACCCGCGGCTGGAGATCGAGGGCGTGCTGCTGACCATGTACGACGCGCGGCACCAACCTCTCCGCCCAGGTGGCCGCCGAGGTGCGCCGCCACATGAACGGCACCGTCTTCGACACGGTGGTGCCCCGCAGCGTGCGGCTGTCCGAGGCGCCCAGCCACGGGCTGCCGATCGCCCTCTACGACCCGTCGTCGCGCGGGGCCGAGGCCTACGGGGAGCTGGCCGGCGAGGTGACCGCCCGTGGCTAAGCCAATTCGGCCTGGGCCGCGGCCTGGACGCGCTCATTCCCGCGTGGCGCGAGCAGAGGGCGGCACGCTGGAGATCCCGATCGACCGCGTTCGCCGCAACCCGCACCAGCCGCGGGTCGACTTCGACGACGAGAGCTCGCCGAGCTGGCGGCCTCCATCGCGACGCCACGGCATCCTGCAGCCGATCATCGTCCGCGGCGCGAGCGACGGCGGGTACGAGCTGATCGCCGGCGAGCGGCGACTGCGCGCGGCGCGTGCCGGCCGGGCTGACGCAGATCCCGGCCGTGGTGCGCGACATCGAGCGCGAACGAGCTGCTCGAGCTGGCGCTGGTCGAGAACGTCCAGCGCGCCGACCTGAATCCGATCGAGGAGGCGATCGCCTACCGCGAGCTGATCGACCGCTTCGGGCTCTCGCACGAGGCGGTGGCGCGCCAGGTCGGGCAAGAGCCGGGTCGCCATCAGCAACGCCCTGCGCCTGCTCGACCTCGCGCCGGAGACGCGACAGGCCATCGTCGACGGGCGCATCAGCGAGGGGCACGGCCGAGCGCTCGCGGCGCTCACCATCGCCGAGCTGCAGCGCGCGGTGCTGCAGGTCGTGCTCGAGCGGCATCTCTCCGTCCGCCAGACGGAGGAGCTCGTGCGCCGCAAGCGCGAGCTCGGCGCCGGCCGCCGCGCGGCAGCCGCTCAGCGAGGACCTGGCCGACGTCGAAGCGCAGCTGCGCGGCATCCTGGCCACGAAGGTTGGTATCGTGCGGACCCGCAAGGGCGGCCGGGTCGTCATCGACTTCTACAGCGACGAGGAGCTCGACCGCATCTACGCCATCATCACCCGCGGCGCCGTCGAACGGAGCCGGCCACCGTCGACGCTTCCGCCACGAGGAGGCCATCCCAGCGAGCAGCTGGAGGCGCGCGCATGACCGTCGCAACCGGCGCGCCGGCAGCGCCGCTCGAAGCAGTCGACGACTACACCGCCGCCAACATCCAGGTCCTGGAGGGCCTGCAGGCCGTCCGCAAGCGGCCGGGCATGTACATCGGCTCCACCGATGCGCGCGGCCTCCACCAGCTCGTCTGGGAGGTCGTCGACAACAGCATCGACGAGGCGATGGCCAACGTCGCCACCCGGATCGAGGTGACGCTCCACGCCGACGACAGCGTCGAGGTCGTGGACGACGGCCGTGGCATCCCGGTCGGCAAGCACTCGAGCGGCAAGGACGCGCTGGAGGTGGTGCACACCGTGCTGCATGCCGGCGGCAAGTTCGGCGGCGGCGGCTACAAGGTCTCCGGCGGCCTGCACGGCGTGGGCGTCAGCGTGGTCAACGCGCTCGCTCCAAGATGCGCGTGGAGGTCCTGCGCGACGACAAGCGCTGGGTCCAGGAGTACGCGGACGGCGGCAAGCCGACGCGGTCCGGTACGCCGATCCGGCGGGCGCGCCGAGGCGAACCGCGGGCTCGAGCCCGGGCTGGGATCGCCAGCACGGCACGCGCACCTTCTTCACGCCCGACGCCGACGATGTTCGAGACGCTCGATTTCAGCTGGGAGACGATCACCACCCGCCTGCGCGAATCGGCGTACCTCAACAAGGGGCGTCTGGATCCAGCTCATCGACGAACGCGTCCGACCGCGAGAAGAACTTCTTCTTCGAGGGCGGCGTGACCAGCTTCGTGCGCCATCTGAACCGGCGACGCGACCGTGCTCAACGCCAAGCCGATCCACGTCGAGCGCATGGTCGACACGACCAGCGTCGAGGTCGCCCTCCAGTACAACGACGGCTTCGCGGAGAACGTGCTCGCCTTCGCCAACAACATCCACACCATCGACGGCGGCACGCCACGTCACCGGCTTCCGCGCCGCGCTGACCGGCTCGCTGAACGACTGGGCGCGCGAGCCAGCGTGCTCTCCGAGAAGGACGCGAACCTCTCCGGCGAGGACGTGCGCGAGGGCCTGACCGCGGTCATCAGCGTGAAGCTGACCGACCCGCAGTTCGAGGGGCAGACCAAGGCCAAGCTCGGCAATGCCGACGTCAAGGGCGCGGTGCAGGCGGCGGTGACCGACGGGATCATCCAGCACCTCGAGGAGAACCCGGCCGACGGGCGTCGGATCATCGAGAAGAGCCTGACCGCGGCGCGCGCGCGGGAGGCGGCTCGCAAGGCGCGCGACCTCGTCATCCGCAAGGGCGCGCTGGACGGGCATGGCCCTGCCCGGCAAGCTCGCCGACTGCCAGGAGCGCGACCCGGCGCGCAGCGAGCTGTACATCGTCGAGGGCGACTCGGCCGGCGGCTCTGCCAAGCAGGGCCGCGACCGTCGCTTCCAGGCCGTGCTGCCGCTGCGCGGCAAGCTGCTGAACGTCGAGAAGGCTCGGCTCGACCGCGTCCTCTCCAGCGAGAAGATCCGGCCGCTGATCATCGCGCTGGGGGCCGGCATCGGCGAGACGTTCGACCTGGCCAAGCTTCGCTACCACCGCATCTGCCTCCTCTCCGACGCCGATGTGGACGGAGCGCATATCACGACCCTGCTCCTCACCTACTTCTACCGGCACATGCCGGAGGTGATCGACCACGGCTACCTGTACATCTGCCAGCCCCCGCTCTACCGCGTCAGCACCGGCAAGGTCACCCGCTACGCGAGCACCGAAAAGGAGCGCGAGCAGGCGGTCAAGGAGCTCTCGCGCGAGGGTCGAACGAAGAACATCAGCGTCCAGCGCTTCAAGGGCCTGGGCGAGATGAACGCCGATCAGCTGTGGGACACCACCATGAACCCGGAGACGCGCACGCTGCTCCAGGTCTCGGTGGGCGACGCGGCCGAGGCGGACGAGATCTTCAGCACCTTGATGGGCGAGCGCGTCGAACCGCGGCGGGACTTCATCCGCGGCGAGGCACGCAAGGTTCGCAACCTGGACTTCTAAGCACGGGGCAGAGAAACCGATGCCAAGCCGACACGTCGCCGATATTCGCCAGGTCGCATCGAAGACCGGCCGCTCGCTGGACGAGTGGTGCGAGCTCCTCGAGGCGAACGGGGTGGGCGAGCGCCGCGATGCCGTCAACTTCCTGCGGGATGGGTACGCCGTCAGCCACGCCTTCGCCCTCGCCATCGCCGATGCCTGCCTGCGCCGCTCGCGCGACGAGGACTTCGAGGTGGACGACCGCTGGAGCGGCGAGGACGAGGGCGGCGCATGGTGAGCGACGGCGAGCGGCGGATCGGCGACAGCCGATCGATCATCGGTCGCGACGGTCGCCGCTACGCGTTTGCCGATCACAACTGCTTCGCCTGCGGGGACACGAACGTTATCGGCATGCACCTGCACATCGAGCTGGGCGACGGGACGGCGACCACCACGTGGACGCCCGGCCCGGACTTCGTCGGGTGGGAGGACACCGTCCATGGTGGCCTGCTCGCGACCCTGCTCGACGAGGTGATGGCCTGGGCGCCGTCAAGCTACGACTCCTGGGCAGTCACCGCGGAAATGAACATTCGCTACCGATCGCCAGCCAACCCGGGCGAGACCCTGACGGCCCGCGGACGCGTGACGGAACGGCGGCGGCGCATCTACCACGTCCACGGTGAGGTTCGCGGCGCGGACGGCAGGATGGTCGCGGAGGCGGACGGCCGCTTCCTGGGCGCAAGCCCCACCCAGAAGAGCCGGCTCAAGGAGCGCTACGGTCTGTCGGGGGTGACGGAGACCGCTGAATCTCCGACAGGCGCCAACGCGACACAAGCGACGACAGCGACGAGGTAGGCAGCCAACGATGGACGCACAGGGAATCGGCAACATCCGGGCGGTCGCCATCGAGGACGAGATGCGCTCGGCGTACATCGACTACGCCATGAGCGTCATCGTGGCGCGCGCGCTGCCGGATGTGCGCGACGGCCTCAAGCCCGTCCATCGGCGAATCCTCTACACGATGCACGAGATGGGCCTGCGCTCGACGTCTGGCTACCGGAAGTGCGCGGGTGTCGTCGGCGATGCCCTGGCGAAGTACCACCCGCACGGCGACGTCGCCCTCTACGACGCGCTGGTGCGCATGGCGCAGGACTTCAGCCTCCGCTACCCGCTGGTGGATGGGCAGGGCAACTTCGGCTCCATCGACGGCGATCCGCCGGCCGCGTACCGCTACACCGAGGCACGCATGGCGGCGATCGCCGACGAGATGCTGGCGGATATCGAGAAGGAGACCGTCGACTTCACGGACAACTACGACGGTCGGTTGCGCGTTCCGGAGGTCCTGCCCGCCCGGCTGCCGAACCTCTTGATCAACGGCAGCTCTGGGATCGCGGTCGGAATGGCCACGAACATCCCGCCGCACAACCTGACCGAGATCTGCGACGCGGTCACCGCGCTGATCGACAACCCCGAGCTGACCGTCGACGACCTGTGCGAGATCGTCACCGGTCCTGACTTCCCCACCGGCGGCACGATCTTCCGCTTCGAGGACCAGCGCAACACGATCACCGGCGAGAAGGAGCGGATCGACGTCATCCGCCACATCTACGCCACCGGCCGCGGACGCGTGATCATCCGCGGCCAGGTCTCGTTCGAGGAGATTCGACCCGGTCGCATGGCCGTCGTGGTCACCGAGCTCCCCTACCAGGTCAACAAGACCACGCTGATCGAGAAGATGGCGGAGCTCGTTTCGTCAAAGCGCATCTCGGACGTAAGCGACATTCGCGACGAAAGCGACAGGACCGGCATGCGGATCGTGGTCGAGGTGAAGCGCGACGGCTCACCGCACACGGTGATGCAGCAGCTCTTCAAGCACACCTCCCTGCAGACGAGCTTCAGCGCGAACGTGCTCGCACTCGTCGACGGCCAGCCGCAGACGCTCGGCCTGAAGCGGCTGCTCGAGCACTACCTCGCCTACCGTCGCGACGTCGTCCGCCGCCGAACGGAGTTCGACCTGGCCCGCGCACAGGAGCGAGCCCACATCCTCGAGGGCTTGAAGATCGCCCTCGACAACCTCGACGAGGTCATCGCCACCATCCGGGCGGCAGACGACGCCGATGCGGCCCGCAGCGCGCTGATGACCCGCTTCGGCCTCACCGAGGTGCAGGCCAACGCGATCCTGGAGATGCAGCTCCGCCGCCTCGCCGCGCTGGAGCGCAAGAAGATCGAGGACGAGTACGAGTCGATCATCCGCCTCATCTCGGAGCTCGAGGACCTGCTCGCCAACCCGCGCAAGATCCTGCAGGTCATCAAGGACGAGCTCGCCGAGCTCAAGCGCAAGTACGGCGACGACCGCAAGACGCGCATCCAGGCCGATGCGAACCGTGAGCTCACCGCCGAGGACCTGGTAGCGGCCGAGGACGTGGTGGTCACGCTCAGCCAGCGCGGCTACATCAAGCGCCAGGCGATCAGCACGTTCCGGCTGCAACGACGTGGCGGCAAGGGCAAGCTGGCGATGATCACCCGCGAGGAGGACGCGGTCCAGCACCTGCTGGTCGCCAACACCCACGACTACATCCTCTTCTTCACGAACCGCGGCCGGGTCTTCATCACCCGCGTGCACACCCTCCCGGAGGCCTCGCGCCAGGCGAAGGGGATCCCGATCATCAACCTTCCCGGGGTGCAGGTCGATTCCGGCGAGTACGTCAGCGCCATCGTGACGCTGCCCCAGTTCGAGCCGGACCACTACATGGTCATGGCGACCAAGGGCGGCATGATCAAGAAGACCTCGCTGGCCGAGTACGCCAAGATCCGGGCCAATGGACTGATCGCGATCAGCCTCGTCGATGGCGACGAGCTGCGCTGGGTTGGCGTCTCCGACGGGCAGGACGACATCATCCTGGCCACCCGCAGAGGGCAGGCTGCGCGCTTCCACGAGAACGAGGTCCGGCCCATGGGCCGCGATACGCGCGGCGTGACGGGTATCCGGCTCCGCTCCGGCGACGAGGTGGTGGGCCTGGCCATCGTCATCCCGGAGCAGGAGCTGCTGGTCATCACCGAGCAGGGCTACGGCAAGCGGACGCCGCTCGACGAGTTTCCCGTGAAACACCGCGCCACCGGTGGGGTGATCGCGAATTCGCTCAACGCCGACACCGGTGACGTCGCAGCCGTGCGCGTGGTCGGCCGCGAGGACGAGGAGATGATGCTCATCACCGAGGAAGGCACCATCCTGCGAACCGAGGTTTCCAGCGTGAACCGCTACCGGCGCGCGTCGCGCGGCGTAACGGTGATGAAGCCGGGGGAGGGCGATCGGATCGTGGCGATCGCGGTATTCGTGGACGAGCGGCTACCGGAACCGGTGCCCGAAGAGGAGTAGCCTGCCGAGGGCGCGTTCGATCTGGAGGCCGCGAGGACCAGCGGCAGGTAGAATCTGTGACCGCGAGACCGCCGCCGGAGATCGCCTTGTACGCCGACGAGTTCAGCATCTACGCCGGCAATGCCAACAAGCCGCTGGCAGAGAAGGTGTGCCGCTACCTGCGCACGCACATGGGGGAGGTGCAGGTCTTCCAGTTCTCGAACGAGAACATCTTCGTTCGGGTGATGGAGAACGTGCGCGAGCAGGACGTCTTCCTGGTCCAGCCGACGTCGCGCCCCGTCAACCAGTCGATCATGGAACTCCTGATCATGATCGACGCGTTCAAGCGTGCCAGCGCAGGACGCATCACGGCGGTGATGCCCTACTACAGCTACGGACGATCGGACAAGAAGGACCAGCCCCGCGTACCGATCACGGCGCGCCTGGTGGCCGACATGCTGACCGTCGCCGGCGCCGACCGCGTCCTCACCATGGACCTCCACCAGGGCCAGATCCAGGGCTTCTTCAGCATCCCGGTGGACGAGCTGACCGCAGTCGACATCCTGTGCCGCTACATCCAGGCGAAGGACCTGCCCGACGTCGTGGTCGTGTCGGAGCTGGGGTTCGCCAAGAAGGCTCGCAACTTCGCCGAAAAGCTTGCTGCCCCACTCGCCATCGTCGAGAAGCGACGCCTGGGCAACCAGGACAAGACGGAGCTGATGAACGTCATCGGCGATGTCCAGGGCAAGACCGCGGTCATCATCGACGACGAGATCGACACGGCCGGCTCGCTGATGGAGGCCGTGTCGGCCCTGGTCTCGGACGGCGCGAGAGAGGTCTACTCGTGCGCGACGCACGGCGTGTTCTCAGGCTCGGCGCTCGAGCGGATCGCGAACAGCCCCCTGAAGGAAGTCATCGTGACCGACACCATTCCCCTTCCGGAGGGAGCGCCCGGCGATCGGATCACGGTGCTGAGCATCGCGCCGCTCTTCGGCGAAGCGATCAAGCGCATCCATCGCGGCGAGAGCGTGGGAGCCCTCTTCTCCTCGGAAGTCCAGCTGGTCGAGGAGATGACCTTCTGGGGCAGCACGCCCGTCGACGGCGAGGATGGGGACGAGGACCAGTCCCTGGCCGCCGAGAGCTGACGTTCGGTCCGGCCCGCCGGCCCCTGCACCGGTCCGCCGACCGGCGCAGCGCGCTCAGCGCGCTCCCGGAAGCACGCGCGTGAGCGGGAGCCCGATACGCGTCCGGCGCGTGCGGTCTGCAGAGCTGTCGCCTGCCGAGAGGGCGAGCATTCGGCAGCTGATGGACGCTGCCTTCGCCGGCGACGAGCATGGAGGCTTCGACGACGACGACTGGGAGCACGCGTTGGGCGGCGTCCACTTCCTTGCGGTTGCCGGCGGCAGCATCGTCTGCCATGCGTCGGTGGTGGAACGCGAGCTGCACGTCGCCGGACGCGCGCTTCTCACCGGCTACGTGGAGGCGGTGGCGACGGAGCCTCGGCTGCAGGGACGAGGCCACGGCACGGCCGTCATCCGCGAGGTGAACGAGCACCTGCGCGATGCCTACCAGCTCGGCGCACTCGGGACCGGTAGCCACGGCTTCTACGAGCGGCTGGGCTGGGAGACGTGGCGCGGACCATCGTCGGTGCGAGCCGCCGACGGCGACCGGCGGACGCCCGGCGAAGACGGGTACATCATGGTCCTGCGCGTGCCATCGACGCCGGCCCTGGACCTCAACGCCCCGATCAGCTGCGAGTGGCGTCCCGGCGACGTCTGGTAGGCGCGCGGCGGCCCACTCGCGAAGCAGATCGGCTCGCCACGCCGGCACCGGGGCGCCGCTCCGGGTTCGCCGCGGCATCGGGCTATACTCGGGAATCCGATGCTGAAGTTCCTATCCCGGCTGACGGACTCGAACGAGCGAGAGATCCGCCGGCTGCAGCCCCTGGTCGACCGTATCAACGAGCTCGAGCCGCAGTTCAGCGCACTGACCGATGCCGAGCTGCGCGGCAAGACCGACGAGTTCCGCGCCCGCCTCCGTGAGGACCTCGGCGACCTCCTGGTCCCCATCGAACTGCGCGACGTGCCGGCCGGCGAGGAGGAGGAGACGGAGCTGGTCGGTGGCGACCCCGCCCGGCACAGCGACGAGCGCAAGGAGCAGCGCAAGGCCGAGCGCAGGGAGATCGACGCCGGGCTCAACGAGCTGCTGCCGGAGGCTTTCGCGGCGGTTCGCGAGGCGATGCGGCGCGCCCTCGGCAAGCGCCACTACGACGTGCAGCTGCTGGGCGGCATGGTCCTGCACTCGGGCGCCATCGCCGAGATGAAGACGGGCGAGGGCAAGACCTTCGTGGCGCCGCTGGCCGCCTATCTCAACGGCCTGACCGGCCGCGGCGTGCACGTCGTGACCGTGAACGACTACCTGGCCAAGCGCGACGCGCAGTGGATCGGCGAGGTCTTCCACCACCTGGGCATGAGCGTCGGCTCCATCCAGCACGACGCCGCCTTCGTCTTCGATCCCGACTTCCCCCAGACCGATGAGCGCCTGCGCAACCTGCGCCCGGTCAACCGCCAGGACGCCTACGCCGCCGATGTCACCTACGGCACGAACAACGAGTTTGGCTTCGACTACCTCCGCGACAACCTGGTGGTGGATCTCAACAACCGGGTGCAGCGTGGGCACTTCTACGCGATCGTCGACGAGGTGGACAACATCCTGATCGACGAGGCGCGGACCCCGCTGATCATCTCCGGACCGGCCGAGGAGTCGGCCGACAAGTACCTGCAGTTTGCCCGTCTGGCTCCTCGCCTCAAGGCCGAGGAGGACTACATCCTGGACGAGAAGTTCAAGCAGGTCGCGATCACCGAGGCCGGCACCGACAAGATGGAGCGCTGGCTGGGCGTCGACAACCTGTTCGGCGACGACTTCAGCAACGCGCGGCACCTCGACCAGGCGCTGAAGGCCGAGGTCCTCTACAAGCGCGACCGCGACTACGTCGTCAAGGACGGCGAGGTGATCATCGTCGACGAGTTCACCGGCCGCCTCATGCCCGGACGCCGATGGAGCGAGGGACTGCACCAGGCCGTCGAGGCCAAGGAGGGGGTGAAGATCCAGAGCGAGTCGCAGACGCTGGCCACCGTCACCTTCCAGAACTACTTCCGGATGTACGACAAGCTCTCCGGCATGACCGGCACGGCGGAGACCGAGGCGGAGGAGTTCAGCAAGATCTACGAGCTCGAGGTGGTGGTCGTCCCCACCAACCGGCCGATGGTCCGTGCCGACTTTGCCGACCTCGTCTACCGATCCCAGCAGGGCAAGTGGAACGCAGTCGTCGAGGAGATCGCCGAGGAGCACGAGGCAGGCAGGCCGGTCCTGGTCGGCACCGTGAGCGTGGCGATCAGCGAGATGCTGGGCGAGATGCTCAAGCGGCGCGGCATCAAGCACAACGTCCTGAACGCCAAGTTCCACGAGAAGGAGGCGGAGATCGTGGCGCAGGCCGGGCGATCCGGCGCCGTCACCATCGCCACCAACATGGCGGGACGCGGCACCGACATCATCCTGGGCGGCAACCCCGAGGTGCTCGCCTCTGACATCCTGCACCGCAACGGGACCAACATCCTCGAGGCCTCGCCCGAGGAGTACGCCGCGGCGCTGGCGGAGGCGGACCAGGTCTGCGCCGAGGACCGCGACAGGGTGCTGGCCGCCGGTGGCCTCCACATCGTCGGTACCGAGCGCCACGAGGCGCGCCGCATCGACAACCAGCTGCGCGGCCGGTCCGGGCGGCAGGGCGACCCCGGCAGCAGCCGCTTCTACCTCTCCCTGGAGGACGACCTGATGCGGCGCTTCGCGTCGGACCGGGTCAGCTCGATCATGCAGCGCCTCGGCTTCGACGATGAGACCGCGCTCGAGTCCGGCATGGTGAGCCGGACCATCGAGGGCGCGCAGACGCGGGTCGAGGGCTACAACTTCGACGCCCGCAAGCACGTGGTCCAGTACGACGACGTGATCAACCGGCAGCGCGAGACGATCTACCACGAGCGGGAGCGGATCCTGCGCTCGAAGGACCTGGCACCGACGATCCTGGCCATGGTCGAGGACGAGGTGCGCTCGCTGGTCCTGGAGCACGCCGCAGGAGAGTCGCCCGAGGACTGGAACCGGGTGGGGTTGAAGGCCCGCCTGCAGCAGATGCTCCCCGGCCTGAGCCCAACGGAGCTGGCCGCGGTGGACGAGGAGCGCAACGGCGCCGAGCTGGCGGAGCGGATGGTGGACGCGGCCTCCGCGGCCTACGAGCGCAAGCGCGAGGAGACCGGTGAGGAGGGCATGCGCGTCCTCGAGCGGCTCGTCCTGCTGCGCGTCATCGACGCGCTGTGGGTCGAACACCTCACCGCCGTCGACGACATGCGACGAGGCATCGGCCTGCGGGCGTACTCGCAGCGCGACCCGCTCAACGAGTTCAAGGTCGAGGCATACCGCATGTTCGATGAGCTGAAGACGACAATTCGCCACGACGTCAGCAGCACCGTCTTCCGCGTCACCGTGGCACGGGAGCCGATCGTCGAGCAGCCACGGCGAATGACCGAGGGGCGGCTCGACATGGGCGCGGCCGGCGCTGGTGCCGCCGCCACGTCAGCGGCGGGAGGCGGGGTGGCGACGGCCACCGCCAGCGGTGACGGCAACGGGAACGTGCCGCAACAGGCGCGTGGCGGCCCGAAGATCGGCCGCAACGAGCCGTGCTGGTGTGGGTCGGGGAAGAAGTTCAAGCGCTGCCACGGAGCATGATGGCTACCGAAGCGATCGAGCCGATCCGAGCATCCGTCACGCTGGAGGCGCCACCCGCCGACGCGTTTGCCGGCTTCACCGATGGCATGGGCACCTGGTGGCCGCGGGAGTTCACGTGGTCAGGCGAACTGCTCGAGAGCATCGGGATGGACGGGTACGTGGGAGGCTTCTGCCACGAGATCGGCGGAAACGGCATGCGTCTCGACTGGGGCAGGGTCTCCGCCTGGGAGCCGCCTCGGCGGCTCGCCTTCAGCTGGCAGATCGGTCCTGACCGCGTGCCACAGCCGAATCCCGCCCGGGCGAGCCAGGTCGAGGTCCTGTTCGAGCCCCTGGCTGGCGACCGCTCCACGGTGACCGTGGTCCACCGGGGCTGGGAGCGGCACGGGGAGCAGGGGCGCGCGTACCGGGAGCAGTTCGCCGCCGCGAACGCCTGGGGGACCATCCTGGACAACTACGCCGCCGCGGTGGGGCGTCGTGGCGAGGCGCCCTGGACGGGGCTCACCACCTAGGAGCTCCACGACCGGCGGCGGGCGCTCCTGTCGACCACGGATGCGACGCTGCCGGCACTAGCGTTCCGGGTGCTCGTCATCCTCACCGGCCCGGTAGCGGCGGCGCATCAGGTTGCGGATTGGCCAGAGCAGCACCGCCAGGACGGCGATGGCGGCCCAGATGAGGATTTCCGGGCTGGGCATACCCACACGTTACCCCGGCGATCCGAAGTTACCCTGCCGAACCTCGAAATTTCCCCCTCGGCGGGGTTGGCGAACCGGGTGCGAAACGCTAGCATGACGGACAGATCGGCGAGGCGCGGTGACCTCGCCGTCCGCATAGGTGGAGGGCTTCGTGAAGCAGCTGACCGGCCCAGTACGAGTGACGGAAACCACCACCGCCCCCTCCCCAGAAACCAGCCCGGCAGCAGAGCTTCCCCTCGTGACCCGCTTCAGGGACCCTGACGAGCCGTACGAAGATCTCATCATGTGCGAGCGCGACTGCATGCGCTGCAGCTACGCCTTCACCCTTGACTGCGACGGGAACTGTGGCTCCTGCCCCCGCCAGTCCTACTGCCCCTGCGTGAACCCGGCCAAGGTGCGAGCCAAGGGCCTGCGCGCGGGCGACATGGAGCTCCCCCTGGTCGCGGCCGGTGGACGCAATTAAGGACGAGGCGCTGCGACTCGCGCGCCTCGTGGCCGACACGGCGGTGCGCCTTTGACCTGCCCGCCAAGGAGACAGAGCTCGCCCGCCTGACCGAGCAGTCGGCGGACCCCAATCTGTGGGACGACCAGGCCAGCGCGCAGTCCGTGCTGCGACGCGCCGAGGAGCTGCGCTCGGAGATCGCGGCGTGGGGGGACCTCGAGGCTCGGGCCAACGGCCTGGCAGAGATCGCGGAGCTGGCCGAGGCTGAGAGCGGCGGTGAGCAGAGCGATCGCGAGGCGCTGCAGGTCGACCTCCAGCGCGACCTGAATGCGCTGACCGCCGACTGGAAGCGCATGGAAGGCCAGCTCCTCATGTCGGAGCCATACGACGAGCGGCCGGCGATCGTATCGGTCCACGCCGGCGCCGGCGGCACCGAGAGCCAGGATTGGGCGGAGATGCTCCTGCGCATGTACCTGCGCTGGGCCGAACGCAACCGCATGAAGACAGAGATCCTCGACCAGACCGAGGGCGAGGAGGCGGGCCTCAAGAGCGTCACGTTTGCAGTGGACGGCCGATGGGCCTATGGTCGCCTCAAATCCGAACGCGGCGTGCACCGCCTGGTGCGCATCAGCCCGTTCGATTCGCAGAAACGGCGCCACACGTCCTTCGCCCTGGTCGAGGTGATGCCCGAGGTGGACGAGGCGGCTGACGTGCAGATCCGGGACGATGACCTGCGGATCGACACCTACCGCTCGAGCGGGGCGGGTGGTCAGCACGTCAACAAGACCGACAGTGCGGTGCGCATCACGCACCTGCCGACGGGAATCGTGGTGACCTGTCAGAACGAACGCAGCCAGATCCAGAATCGAGAACGCGCCATGGCCGTCCTGCGCGCCAAGCTGGTCGAGCGCCAGCAGGAAGAGCGCGAGGTCGAGCTCGCCCGCCTGCGCGGTGACCACATCGAGGCGGGCTGGGGCAACCAGATCCGCAGCTACGTGCTGCAGCCCTACACGATGGTGAAGGACCTGCGCACGAACGTGGAGACGTCGAACCCGACGGCGGTGCTGGACGGCGACCTGGACGCCTTCATGGAAGGCTACCTGCGCTCGCGCATCGGCGAGGGAGCGTCGGCGTGATCGGCGCGCTCGATCGGCCCATCTCCGGCGCCAGCGCCGCCACGACCGCGGAGCCGGTCATCAGCATGGTCGACGTGGGCATGACCTACCCGAACGGCAAGGTGGCGCTGGCCGACGTCAACGTCTCCATCCCTGGCGGCGACTTCGTCTTCCTGGTCGGCCCGTCCGGCGCCGGCAAGTCGACCTTCATCCGGCTGCTGATTCGCGAGCAGCTGCCGACCAGCGGACGCGTGGTCGTGGCAGGGCGCGACCTGCTGCGAATGCGGCGTCGGGACGTGCCGAAGCTGCGCCGGCGTATCGGGATCGTGTTCCAGGACTTCCGTCTGCTGCCGGCGAAGACGGTCTTCGAGAACGTGGCCTTCGCCCTGGAGGTGACCGGATCCCCGCGATCGGCCGTCCGCAAGCGCGTGCCGCAGCTGCTCAACCTCGTCGGACTGCAGGAGCACGACGAGCACCTGCCAACCCAGCTGTCGGGCGGGGAGCAGCAGCGCGTTGCGATCGCCCGAGCGCTCGTCCACGACCCCGCCATGCTGATCGCCGACGAGCCGACCGGGAACCTCGACCCGGTGACCTCCTGGGAGATCATCCAGCTCCTCATCCAGATCAACGAGCTGGGCACCACGGTGCTGATGGCGACCCACAACCAGGAGATCGTCAACGCCATGCGGCGCCGCGTCCTGGCGCTGGAGCACGGGACCCTGGTCCGCGACGAGTCGGGTGCGGCCTACGAGCGGGAGTACTAGCGACCATGGCCTTCGCCCGCTTCATCGGCTTCAGCGTCGTCCGCGCCTGGCAGGGCTTCTGGCGCAACGCCATGATGTCCCTGGCCGCCACCGCGACCGTGATCCTGATGCTCGTCCTGCTCTCGGGGCTCTTCATCGTCATTGGCGGCCTGAATTCCGGCCTGGAGTACATCGAGAGCAAGGTGGGCGTGACCGCACGCCTCCTCGACGGCCTCCCCGACAGCCAGCGCGACAACCTGATGAAGTTCATCGACGGCCTGGACGGGGTGGCCGGCGTCACCTACGTCAGCCCGGACGCGGCCCTGCAGCGGCTGCGCGAGGCCTACCGCGAGCGCGGCGAGGAGCTGGACCTGGGCGGCGCCGAGATCACGCTCTACGCGTCGGTCGAAATCCAGCTGACGAATCCCGAGCTCTCGTCCTCGGTGGCCAGCGCGCTGCGCGACCGGCCCGAGGTCGAGCGCATCACCACCAAGCAGGCCGACTACGAGAAGCTGCTCGGCATCATCGGCCTCATCCGCACCGTCGGCATCGTGGCGCTCGGCCTGGTGGGGCTCACCGTCCTGTTCATGATCGTGAACACCATCCGGATCGCGGTCTACTCGCGCGCCGGGGAGATCGAGATCATGCGCCTGGTCGGCGCATCGGACTCGTTCATTCGCTGGCCGTTCATCCTGGAGGGGATCCTGTGCGGCCTCATCGGCGCGGTGGTGACGATCGTGCTGGTGGCCATCGTGTGGGATCCCATCAAACCGGTGATGGTCCAGGTCTTCCAGATGCCCACGGCGGTGAGCGCGCAGTTCCTGGCCACGCTCTCGGCGGTGATCCTGGGGGTCGGCCTGGGCGTCGGTGCGCTCGGGAGCTGGCTGAGCGTTCGCTCCAACCTGTCCTCGGCCGCCTGATCGCGGTCGCGCGGTTGGCAAAACGTAACTCGTCGCTAACCGGCATTCGGCAGGGCCGATGCTAGACTCCAGCCTCCCATGACCGATTCGACCCCCCAGCGGCCCGTCCCCGACGAGCCGGCGCTCACGCCCGCGACCCCGCCGAGCGAGGCGCCCGTGGCGGCCAGCCCCGTCCGCACATCTCCCCTGCTCTGGGTCGTCTCGCTCACACTGGCGGCCATCGTCGGCGCGCTGCTCTTCGTGGGCGGCTACCTGGCCGCGGGGGCGACCGGCGCCGGGTCCTGCGCCGCACCCAATGATGCATTCGTCCCGTTCTGCGAGGCCTACTCGAAGCTCAAGGACCGCTACGTCGACTCGCTCGACGATTCGAAGCTGGCCGACGGCGCGATTCGCGGGATGTTCGAATACGGCGTCGAGGACCCGTTCAGCGGCTACATGAGCCCCGAGGACTACAAGCGGGCGCTGGGCGACCTGTCGGGCGAGTTCTCGGGCATCGGTGCCGAGATGGGCGTCAAGAACCTGGACGATCCCGGCAACCTGGACGCCTGCCAGAAGTTCACGTCCAGCTGCGCGCTGGTGGTGGTGGCGCCCATCCAGGGCACACCCGCCGACAAGGCGGGCCTGCAGCCGGGAGACCAGGTCCTGGCCGTGGATGGGGAGAGCGTCGAGGGCAAGACGCTGAGCGAAGTCGTCGAGAGCGTGCGCGGCCAGGCGGGGACGGACGTGACGCTCACCCTGAAGCGCGGCGAGGAGACCTTCGACGAAACGATCACCCGCGACAAGATCCAGGCGAGCGAGGTCGACAGCAAGATGCTCGACGCGAACGTCGGCTACGTCGCCCTGCACGGCTTCTCCAACGCAGCCGCGGACCAGTTCCACGAGGCGGTCGCATCGCTCCAGGACCAGGGGGCGACGAAGTTCGTCTTCGACCTGCGCAACAACCCCGGCGGCTACATCGAGGCGGCCCGCAGGATCGCGTCCGAGTTCATCGCGTCGGGGCTGATCTTCAGCCAGGAGTCGTCGGGAGGCGAGATGAAGCGCTGGGAGGCGACGGGCGACGGCCTCGCCACCAGCGGCGACATCCCGGTCGTCGTGCTCGTGAACGGCGGTTCCGCCTCCGCCTCCGAGATCGTGTCGGCGGCGCTCAAGGAGCGCGATCGGGCCACCATCGTGGGTCAGCCGACGTACGGCAAGAACACCGTCCAGCTGTGGGAGGACCTCGACAACGGCGGCGGGGTGCGGATCACCATCTCGCGCTGGTTCACGCCCGACCACAACAGCGTGGCTCCGGACGGCGTGCAGCCGGACGTGACCGTCGAGGTCCCCGACGGGACGCCGCCGGAACAGGACCTGTTCGTGGAGAAGGCGCTCCAGCTGCTGAACCAGGGGTCTGTCGGAGCCGATGCATCGGCGTCACCCCGGCCCGCAGCCGAGTCGGACGGCGGCACGTCGAGCCTGGTGCCGCTGGGCTCGCCCTTCTCCTGGAACCCCGGCGGGCAGGCGGTGGCGGCCGGCTGATGGCCCCGTTGCACCTTCTGCCATCTGCCTGCTAGCATCACGGCAACGAAAGGAGGTGGTGTGCAGTGAGTAGTTCCTGTCACGCCACCACCGAGGCGGTGCGGTAACCACTCGAGTGGTGAGCGACGGAGGAGCCGGCCAATCGGCCGGCTCTTTCCATGTCCGCCTCCAGCACCGTTTCCGAGCACCGCTAGGATTCGCCCCACGACCATGACCGAGAAGACCGTCGCCCTCAACCGCCGTGCGCGGCACGACTACGCCATCGAGCAGACGCTCGAGGCGGGCCTGGTGCTGACCGGCACCGAGATCAAGTCGATCCGGGCCGGGCGCGCGAACCTGGCCGAGGCCTACGCGCGGATCGACAAGGGCGAGGCCTGGCTGGTCGGTGCGCACATCGCGCCGTACGAGCAGGGCAACCGCAACAACCATGAGCCGACCCGCACGCGCAAGCTGCTGCTGCGGAGCGGCGAGATCGCCGAGCTGATCGGGAAGACGCAGGCCAAGGGGTTGACGCTGGTGCCGCTGCGCCTCTACATCCGCAACGGCCTCGCGAAGCTGGAGATTGGCGTGGGGCGGGGCAAGAAGGCGCACGACAAGCGACGCGCCATCGCCGAGCGCGACATGCGCCGCGAGCTGGAGCGCCAGACCAAGGACGCGCGCATCAAGCTCTAGCAGCTGAAACCGCACAGGTGTTCACATCGGTCCAGGCGCGTGGTAGAATGGGAGCCGGTCAATCGGTTTCGTGGGGATGTCAGGTTTCGACAGGGCCTATGAACCGGGAACTGCAGGTCGAGGTTGCTCGCAGGCCTCGTAAAAAAGCGGGCAAACCAGTAACTGGCAACAACCGTCAGTTCGCTCTCGCTGCTTAGACAGTGAGCACCGACGATCCGTCCCCCCTCCCTGGACGGCGAAGGTGTCAAGAAGGGGAGGTGCGGCGCCGCTGACTCCGGTGAGCGACGTCAAAGAGCCGCGAGGCAACCGGATAGCGAACGGAACACCCCGCCGGTTGGGGGTCCGCCAGCGAAGCGCTAAGTAGGCCGGATATGCCTGTAGCACGTTTCCGGGAACTCGGTTCTGGACGGGGAGTTCGATTCTCCCCCATCTCCACCATCATTCCTTCCGCCTGAGCCGATGCCGCCGCCGCCGGCCCCCACACGGGTGCGCGTCGCGGCCGCCATCTCCCGGCCGGGGCCCTCTGCATTGGGCAATGCGTCACCAGAGCATGGTGCGGGGTCACGACTTGCCGCCACATCGGGTAGGTGTGCGCAGGACGAGAGCCCGCGGGTGGCGGTCGAGCTCACGGCTGCCCGTTGTGCCGCCGCTACGACACCTTTCATGGCCCCCTGCTGCAGAACTGCCCGACCTGGCGGGCAAGCCCGGAGCGTGGCCGCCCCGCCGCCCGCTGAACGTTGGCGGGCAGCGCACACTACTCACTGGCACCCGCATCGTGCCGTGAAGGAGATGTCCTGCGCAGCTTCATCGGCCTCGGCGCTTCCGCACTGGCGGGCCTGGCGGCGGTGATCGCCAGCCTGGACGGCGACGCCGACATCGTTCCATTCTTCGTCGGCCTGACCTTTCTCGGCGGGGTCGAGGCGTGGGCAACTCACGCGCCCTTCGTGGGGCGGCGTCGCCAGGTGGCGCGCGGGGTGGCGCTGGTCTGGGGCCTCGCTGCGGTGTGGGCAGGCGTGCTCCTGGTCTGGTACGTGGCCGCGGAGGCTTCCGGTCCATCGCCCGTGGATGAAGCAACATACCTTGGCCTCCCCGCCACCGTGTACCACCTCGTCGGCCTTTACGGCGGAGCCGTGGCCATCGTCGTGACCGCGTTCGGGCCGGATGGCTGGTTCGGAACCGCGGGCGGCCGCGCACGCGCTGCCGATCCCGGGACGGCCTAGCGGCGACCTCGGGGCCAACTTGCGCCGGGCGGAAAGCTGTGCGACCGTCCGTCGATGCCTCCCCAGCCGACGCTGCATCCCCGCCGCCGCGCGGCCGGAATCGTCACCCTCGCGCTGATCCTGGCTGGGTGTGGCGGCACCGCCACGCCATCGGTCCAGCAGACAGGCTCGCCGGCGGCGAGCGCGGCAGACACGCCCACCGTGGCGGCCACGCCATCGGTCCAGCCCACGGAGGCGCCCACGCCCACACCGAAGCCGCTCCAGGGCCTGGTGCTGGAGGAGATCGCGACGGACCTGTCGCACCCGGTCGACGTCCGGGCGCGCCCGGGTGACGGGGCGCTCTTCGTGGTCGAGCAGTCGGGCGTCATCCGGCGGGCGGACACCGGCAAGGCGATGCTCGACATCAGCGGCCTCGTGAACGACTTCAGCATCGAGCAGGGGCTGCTGGGCATGGCCTTCCACCCCGACTACCCCGATGACCCGCGCGTCCTCGTCTACCACTCGCTGCCAAGCAACGACAACGTGCTCGCCTCCTACCAGACCATCGGCGACCCCGACGTGCTGGACCCGGCCAGCCGCAAGGTGCTCCTGACGATCGACAAGGAGCCGGAGCGGTGCGCCACAACGCCGGCAGCCTGCGCTTCGGCCCGGACGGCATGCTCTACCTCTCGCTGGGCGACGCGGAGCATGCGGGCACGAATGGCCAGGACCCGACCACGCTGCCCGCGAGCTTCCTGCGCCTGGACGTCGACGGCGGCGATCCCTACGCCATCCCGCCCGATAACCCCTTCGCCAACGGCCCGATGGACGGGCTGGCCGGCGCGCCGGAGGTCTGGTGGTTCGGCCTGCGCAACCCCTGGCGCTTCAGTTTCGACCCGGAATCCGGACTGGCTTACATCGGCGACGTGGGCCAGGAGGGGGCGGAGGAGATCGACGTGGTGCCGATCAGCGAAGCTTCCGCCAACTTCGGCTGGCCGTCTCGCGAAGGCTGGGCGCGTTCCTCTCCGCGGCGCTGGCATCGGATCCGGTCGACCCCGTGATCGAGATCCGCCACGACGACGCCGACCGCGGCTGCTCGGTCACCGGAGGCTTCGTCTACCGCGGCGCGGCGATCCCCGAGCTGGACGGCACCTACTTCTACGCCGATTGGTGCTACGGATGGATCCGCTCCTTCGTCTACGCCGATGGCGCCGCCACCGAGCCGATGGACTGGTCCGACCAGCTCGACGCCGGCACGGTCTCCGGCTTCGGCCTGGCCGCCGATGGCGAGCTCCTGGTCCTGGGCTGGGATGCCGGGACGCTGTACCGCATCGTTCCGGTCCGCGACGGGGACTGAGCAGGGAGCTGGCGCTGCCTGGTGCTCGCGTGCGTACCCGCCCTGGTGGGTGTATCCGCCATTTGCCGCCACTGCCTGGGTAGTGAAGCCCGCGCGGCGGGAGGAGCCATTAAGGAAACGTGTGGATACC
>CAWEUD010000039.1:0-24238 GCA_963812115.1 uncultured Chloroflexia bacterium | reverse complement strand
TCCGTCTCGGGTGGCCGGAGGATAGCGCGCGGGCGGGGCATTGGAAAGGCCAGCACCAGGCGGTGGCCTACGGGCTCACGAAGACGACGTCGGAAGCTGCCACCCAGTAGCCCCCCCACACGCCGTTGCTGACGTAGTACCAGCGGCCGTATTGATTCGAGATCGAATGGAGGGCGATCGTTGATGCTGCCGAACTCTTCAGGAGCGTGTAGGTGCGCACGCTCACCGGGGCGCCCGTTGAGCTGAATCGATATCCAACGTGCGTGCCCTGCAGAAAGACGAGGGTCCTCGCCGGGCTGAACGTCTCATCGGCGCCCGGCGTCGGGAGGGGGTCATCACCCGCCCGGTAGGCGCCAGACGAATGGCGGACCCAGTATCCCGACCAGATGCCGGTCGAGATGTGCAACCACGTTCCGCTTTGACCGGGAATCGTCCCAGCGGCGTCGGCCGTGGCCGAGGATGCACGCGTCAGCGTGTAGGTCTTCGAAGCCAATGGTTGGCCCGTCGACGAGAAGGCGTAGCCCGTGTAGGACCCAGCAAGGAACTTGACTCCGACATCGGCCTCGGGTGGCGTCGACACCTTGACGACGCTGGAGGCGGGGATCCAGTATCCGGCCCAGATGCCGGTGGTGACGTAGAACCATCGGCCATACTCGTTGGTGATGGCGCGCACGCGCGAGGTGCTCGCCGACGAATCGGATCCGAGCGTGGCTGTCTTCGCCGCCGTTGGTCGCCCAAGGCTATCGAAGCGGTATCCGGTGTGGGTCCCGACGCTGAAGCGCAGCTGAGCGTCAGGGTAATATCCCCGGTCTGCAGCGGGAGCCTCCGGCGGTACGTCACCGGCCAGGTAGACGCCCGGAGTCTCGCGCAGCCAATAGCCGGCCCAGACTCCGTTGCTGATGTAGAACCAGGTACCGCTCTGGCGTGGAAGCGTGCCAAGCAGAGATGCACTTGCGCGAGAGTCGTGCCCGAGGGTGTATGTCCTGGTCCCGGTGACGCGGCCATCGGTTGTCAGACGGTAGCCGGTGTGCGTCCCGGTCCGGAAGGAGACGCTCGCCGAGCCGCCGACCTCGTAGTAGCCGTACTCCCCCGAGCTGAAGGAGGATGACGAGGTGGCGACGCGATTACCGGCAAGATCGGTAACGCCATCCACCGTGAGTTGGTAGGTCGTCGACGGCTCGAGCTCCTGCAGAAGCAGCAGCCTGGCCTGGGAGGTGGCCGGGTCATAGGCGACAGATGTCGGAATGCGTTGGCCTGTCGACGTGTCCACCAAGCTGATCGAGGTCACCGTCACGTTGGTGACAGCCTCGTCGAACGTCACGATGGGGGCGACGTACCGATTCGCGTCGGCTTCGCCGTCGGCCGGTGATACCGCGATGACGCGAGGTGGCACCGTGTCGACATAGTCTGCCCGGATCGAATACGCGACCTTGCTTGCGTTGGGCGTCCAATTGCTGACTCGCACGCGAATGCGCATGGAACCGGCTACGGCCACCGAGGCGACCTCCGTGCTCGCGGAGTCGTTCGGATCGTCGCTGAACGCCAGCTGGTTCCCGCTCGTGTCGAGCAGTTCGACGACCGGATCGACGGGGAGTGAACTCTTGGTTGGTCTGGTCGTGTCCGTGACGGCGGTGACCGTGACATCCAGCCGACCGGCCCGGGGAACATCCACGTAGAAGAAGTCGACGTCGCCGGCCGGGTAGATGGTCGGATGAACGAGCGTCCCCAGGGCGATGGCGCGTGCGGCGCTGCCGACGTTGTTCGGCTCGAGCACGTCGCCTTTCGCGAGTGCTGGCGCCGCGACGGACCCGCCGAGGGCTCGATACGCGTTGACCCGCCCAAACCCGTAGTACATGTCCCATCCGGGGTAGCCCAGGTCGTCCGCGGTGGCGATCAGGCGATCGACGATCTGCTGGGCGCTCCAGGACGCGTTCTTCGCCCGTAATAGCGCGACCACGCCCGATGTGTTGGGGGTCGCGAATGAGGTCCCGCTGATCCAGATGTAGTTGCCGTAATAGGGGCAACTGGCGACGCGGCCCCGATCACAGTTCGTGGTGTAGATCGTCGCTCCCGGTGCGCTGACGTCCACCTTCGGCCCGTAGCTCGACCAATTGGTGAACTCGTCATCTTCCTGGGTGGCGGAGACGCTGATGACGTGGTCAAAGCTTGCTGGAAAGTGCGTCTCAAGGCGGCGGTTGTTTCCTGCAGCGCCGACCAGGATGATGCCCTTGGACCACGCATAGTCGATCGCCTCCTGCACAGCCGTCTGTGACGGGAAACCGCCGATGCTCATGTTGATGACCTTGGCCCCGTGGTCTGCGGCCCAGTAGATTCCGGCGGTCAGGTCTGACGTGTAGCCACTGCCGTTTGCGTTCATGACCTTCACCGGCAGGATCTTTTCGTTCCAGGTGATACCGGCAACTCCGTACCCATCGTTCACGCGTGCGGCGATGATCCCCGCGACCCAGGTGCCGTGTCCGTTATCGTCCGAGGCGTCGGAATCCCCATTCACGAAGTCCCAGCCGCTGAGCGTTCGGCCTTGGAGATCCGGGTGGTTGAAGTCGACACCGGTGTCGAGGACCGCCACCGCATTGTTCGCGCCCTTCGTGATTGACCATGCATCGCGGACCCGCATCCGGTCCAAGCTGTACTGGTTGCCGGTCAACGGATCGTCCACCGCGACGCCGCTCACCGATCCCTCGGGAAGCGCGATGACGTAGTCGGGCTCGGCGTAGAGCACGCTCGAATCGTGGCGCAGCTCGTCCAGCACCGTGTCGACGGCGCGGCCCATGGTCATCACGATCTGCGGGCCGCCTTTCGGACCTAGCACCCGGCCGGCGGCGATCCCGTGCGCCGCCGCGACCGCGCCGCCTCTTCCAGGCTCCCGCCACGCGACGATGACGCGGTCTGGAGCCTGGGCGACGCCCGCGGCGACCCCATGTTCGGTACGCGATGTGGCCGTGGCGGATGCTGGCAGCGCGAGGAGAATTACAAGCAGGATCGGGAATGCTCGGGCCGGCAACTTGATTCCTCTGGCAGTGCGAGCGCGGTCGGGCGATGCCCGTGAAGCGTGCAACCAAAAGGTAGAGGCGGTGGGAGCGGCTGGGAACCCGGACGATCGTCTGGGTTCCGCCGGTATTACCGATGGGTCAAGCGCTGCCCCCGGTTCCGACGGCAGAATCCGGAGGCTCAGATTCGGAGTCGGATCGTGGCGCGGCCCGCTTGGGCCGCCCGGTCAGTCGTCGTTGAGGAGTAGGCGCCGGTACGAATCGTGGCGCTCCGGCGGGATCGCGCCCGCCTCAACCGCCGCGCGAACGGCGCAGCGAGGTTCCTCCAGGTGCCGGCAGTCGTTGAAGGCACAGCCACCCAGGTACGGCCCGAACTCCGGGAAGCTCCAGGCCAGCTCCTGCGGCGGGATCTGCCACAGTCCCAGCTCGCGCAGGCCGGGGGTATCGGCGATGTAGCCACCCCGCCCGGCAGCGATCGGATGCAGCTCCGCCATGGTCGTCGTGTGCCGCCCCTTGTGCACGGCTCCGCTCACGTCGCCGGTGTCGATGTGCAGGCCGGGCTGGATGGCGTTGAGCAGCGTCGACTTCCCGACGCCCGATGGCCCGGTCACGACGCTCGTCCCGTCGCTCAGTCGGTCGGCCAGCGATTCGACGCCGATCCCCTCGCGAGCCGACACGTAGTGCACGGGGTAGCCGATGCGCTCGTACAGCCCGAAGATCCGGCGCGCGTTCTCGAGCCCGACGAGGTCCACCTTGTTGGCCACGACGACGGCCGGAACCTCGTTGTGCTCCGCGACCACCAGGAAGCGGTCGAGCATGCGCAGGTGCGGCATCGGGTTGGCACAGGCGAAGACGACCAGCACCTGGTCGACGTTGGCGACGAGCATGTCCTCCTTCCAGCTGCCGCGCGGGCCGGGCTGGCGACGGCTGAACCGGCTGTGGCGTGGCTCGACCGCTTCGATCATGCCGTTCGTCTCGTCGAGCAGGTCGATGCGGACCCGGTCGCCGATCACGGCCAGGTCGGTGCTCTGGCGTTCCTTCTTGACGCGGCCGCGGAGTCGGCACTCGATGTCGCGGCCGTCATCGGTCCTGACGGTGTAGAAGCCGCTGCGGGCGCGCAGGATCACGCCGCGCAGGGTGTCGGGGGCTGCAGACGTCGGCGCAGCCGCGGGTGCGGATGGCAAGGCTGAATCTCCACTCGAAGGGACTGGACGTGGGCGGGTGGAGCGCGCCCTGTGCGAGCCGGGGTCGGGGGCTCTGCTGCTCAGTGTCTCAGCGGCGAGCGGGAGCCTCGGTCAGGCAGGGGCGCGCTGGCAGAACGGTGCTCATCGGTTCGCGCTCCTTTCACCTGCGGGCTGGTCGGGAAGCGACGGTACCCGCTCTCTCGCCGGGGTGTCAATCACCCGGCGCTAGCATATGGACCGATGGACGAGCTCGCACGCCGCTACATTCTCCTCTGCCTCCGCCTCGGGCGGCTGGCCCCCGACTTCATCGACAGCTACAACGGCCCAGAGCACCTGCGCGAAGTGGTCGCCGGCGAGCCGGAGCCGATGGCCGGGCAGCTCCACGACGAGGCGATGGCACTGCGCGCCCTGGGCAGCGAGCTGCTCGCCGGCGACGAGGCGCAGCAGCGTCGCGGCCGCTGGATGGACGGCCAGCTGCGCTCGATCGCCGTCCAGGCTCGGCGCGCCGGCGGCGAGGAGATCGCCTACCTGGACCTCGTCGAGCAGCTGTACGGCGTCCCGATCGCCGCGGTTCCAGAGGCGGAGCTGCGGGAGGCGCGCCGCCGGTTGGACGCGGCGCTCCCCGGAACCGGCGAGGTCGCCGGCCGCCTGCAGCGCTACCGTGAGTCGCTGCGCCTGCCGCCCGAGCGCGTGCTCGTCGCCATCCGCTCATCCGCCGCGCGCTTCCGGACGCTCACCGATCGCGACTTCGAGCTGCCCGCCAACGAGGGGATCGACTGGGACGAGACCCGCGACAAGCCATGGGGCGCGGAGGCCAGGTTCACCGGCCAGGGCCGCACACGCATCGTCGTGAACCTGGACCTGCCCGTGGAGGTGCCGGGCGCCGCCTACCTTGCCTCCCACGAGGCCTATCCGGGCCACCACGCCGAGCATGCGATCAAGGAGCAGACGCTCGTCCGACGAGGCGTGGCGGAGGCGACCATGCGGACCATGAACACCCCCGAGGCAATGTTGGCCGAGGGCCAGGCCGATGTCGCGCGCGAGGTGGTGATGACCAACCGTGAGCTCGAGGGCGAGCTGGCGCGCATCGGTCGGGAGGCTGGCATCGACGGTGACTGGGCGCGCGCCGTCGAGCTCCTGGTGGCGGTCAAGCAGCTCGAACCGGTCATGGGCAACGCCGCCATCCTGCTGCACCACGAGGGGCGGCCGCTCGAGGAGGTGCGCGCCTGGGCGCGGGAGATGTCCGCCCTCGACGAGCAGCGGCTGGACCACGCCTTCCGGGGCCTGCTCCATCCGCTCTATCGGACCTACCCCTTCACGTACACCCAGGGAGCGCGGCTGATCCGCAGCTGGCTGCAGGTCGTGGGGCAGACGACGGGCTTCTGGCGACTGCTCTCGGAGCAGATCTCGCCGGCACAGCTCCGCGTCGAGCTCGAGGCCGCGCACCCGGCGTGAGCGACCTGCGGGTGCGGCGAGCGACGGTGCGCGACCTCGCGGCGATGCTGGTTCTGAAGCAACGGGCCGGAGTGGCCGCGTGGCAGCACATCCTCCCGCTCGAGGTGCTGCGGAGCCTCGGCATGCCGGAGCGCTGGACGGATGCCGTCCGAGCGCCGGGTCCCCGCACAGGCGCCCTGGTGGTCGAGCTCGATGGGGCGGTGGCCGGCTTTGCCATCACCCGTCCATCGGACGACGCCGATGCCCCTCCCTCTACCGGGGAGCTCGACGGCCTCTATACCGATCCCGACGCCTGGGGCCGTGGCGCCGGCCACGCCCTGATGGCCGCTGCGATTGATGCGCTGCGGAACGCGGGCTTCGACGATGCCACCCTGTGGACAGCCACCGAGAACCATCGGCCCCGCGCCATCTACGAGCGGGCCGGTTGGCAGGCCGACGGCGTGGTCCGACGCCGGACCATTGGCGGGACCGAGTTCGAGGAGGTTCGCTACCGGCGCGCTCTGCCCCCGAGCTGATGCCGCAGACCAGCGGTTGCCAAACGTCCGCCAGGGGAGCGTTATCTCGCCTTCCGCCATCAATCGGCTGCCAAGCGCTCGTTGGGCGAGCGCTTGGCAGATCGCTGATCTCCTCGCGTGCTCGGGGCGCCGTCGCGCGAGCGCAGCGGCATCGGTCCAATCTGGCTAACGCTCGCCATCCGGCCGCATGGCGATGAAGGAGTGGCGGACACCGGGTTAGCGCTCGGCTCGTGAACGTATGGCGACTTCCTGGTCGGCCCTGCCGGAGTTGACCGCAGCGTCCCGTTGCGAGATCATGGGGCTCCAAAACCGACCCGTGCAGTCAGGATTGACTGGCGCGCTCCCGACGCGACCTGAAACGAGGAACGATGGCGATCCCGAATGCGGCCCTGAAGCAGATCCCCGATAGCTACAAGTACGGCTGGCACGATGCGGAACAGCCCCTTCCCGTCTTCAAGAAGGGGCTCGACGCCAAGGTGGTGGCGGAGATCAGCCGCATCAAGGCCGAGCCGGAGTGGATGACGAATCTCCGCCTGAAGGCCTACCGGCACTTCGAGTCGCGCCCGCTCCCGACGTGGGGCGGCGACATGACGGGGATCGACTTCCAGGACATCTACTACTACGTCACGGGGACCGGGAAGTCGGCGCAGAGCTGGGACGACGTGCCGGACTACATCCGCCGCACCTACGACCGGCTCGGCATCCCCGAGGCGGAGAAGAAGTATCTCGCCGGCGTCGGCGGCCAGTACGACTCCGAGGTCGTCTACCACAACATCCGGTCGGAGCTCGAGGCGCAGGGCGTCATCTTCATGGGCACCGACCAGGGCCTGAAAGAGCACCCGGAGATCTTCAAGCAGTACTTCGGGACTGTCATCCCGGCCAACGACAACAAGCTAGCCGCGCTGAACACAGCGGTCTGGTCCGGCGGCAGCTTCATCTACGTGCCGCCAGGCGTCCACGTCGACCTGCCGCTGCAGGCCTACTTCCGGATCAACACCGAGAACATGGGCCAGTTCGAGCGGACCTTGATCATCGCCGACGAGGGTTCGAGCGTGCACTACGTCGAGGGCTGCACCGCCCCGACCTACAGCACGGCCAGCCTGCACAGCGCGGTCGTGGAGATCATCGTCAAGAAGGGCGCACGCGTCCGCTACACGACCATCCAGAACTGGAGCCACAACGTCTACAACCTCGTGACCAAGCGTGCCGTCGCGTACGAGGACGCGGTCATGGAGTGGGTCGACGGCAACCTGGGGTCGCACCTGACCATGAAATACCCGTCCATCTACCTGATGGGCGAGCGGGCGCACGGAGAGGTGCTCTCCATCGCCTTCGCCGGTGACGGCCAGCACCAGGACGCGGGTGGCAAGGTGATCCACGCCGCGCCGAACACCACCAGCCTGATCACATCCAAGTCGATCAGCAAGGGCACCGGTCGCACCAGCTACCGCGGCCTGGTCAAGGTCTACCCCGGCTGTGCGCGGTCGAAGTCCACGGTCCGCTGCGACGCGCTGATCCTCGATGACGAGGCGCGCTCCGACACGTACCCCTACATGGAGATCGACGAGGAGGACGTCACCATCGGGCATGAGGCGACCGTCTCCAAGGTCGGCTCCGAGCAGCTCTTCTACCTCATGAGCCGCGGGCTGTCCGAGGCGGAGGCAAGCGCCATGATCGTGAACGGCTTCATCGAGCCGATCGTCAAGGAGCTGCCCATGGAGTACGCGGTCGAGATGAACCGCCTCATCCAACTCCAGATGGAAGGCGCGGTCGGCTAGCCCGATGACGTTGAAGACCGATGCCGCGACGGCTCCCGCCGTCGCGGCGATTGACGCCGGTGCCATCTCCGCCATCTCCGATCGCCTGGACGAGCCCGCATGGCTGCGGCAGCTGCGCGCCACCTGGTGGGAGCGCGTCGAGACCACGCCGCCGCCCACCGGCCAGGAGGAGGAGTGGCGCCGTACGTCGCTGACCGAGCTGCCGCGCGATGCGCGGCTGCTTGCCGACGCGCCGAACGTCCGGTGCGCGCTCGATGAAGACCTGGCGGCGAAAGGCGTGGTCTTTTCCGACCTGCGCGAGGCTGTTCGCACGCATCCCGAGCTGGTGCGCAGTTGGCTTGGCCGGCGCGACACGACGCCCACGCACGCCCACTTCTGGGCCATGGCCCACGCGGCCTGGACCGGCGGCACCTTTCTCTACGTCCCCGACGGCGTCATCGTGGACAGGCCCCTGGTCGCGAGCGCGCAGCTGCCCGAGGGGGACGTGGCCTGGTTTCCGGTGACCCTGGTGGTGGCGGGGGTCGACAGCAGTGTGACGCTGCTCGAGCAGACCGCCTCCCCGGATGAGAGCCGCAGCTGGTACGGCGGCGTGGTCGACCTGGTGGCCCAGCGCGGCGCCAGGGTGCGCTACGCCAACCTGCAGCAGCTGGGCAACGGCGCCTGGAACATCGGGGCGAAGCGCGTCGAGGTCGGTCAGGACGCGGACGTCACGACGCTCAACGCAGAGGTCGGCTCATCGGTCACCAAGGTGGGCCTCGACGTTCGCATGACGGGCGACGGCGGCACCTCCCGCCTGCTCGGCCTGCTGGCCGCGGGCGGAAGCAGCACATCGACATCGACAGCCTGCAGGACCTCATCGGTTCACACACCACCTCGGACCTGCTCTACCTCTCGGCGCTCTATGACGAGGCACGCGCTGCCTTCTACGGGGTGACCCGGGTGGAGCACCAGGCAAAGGCAACGAGCAGCTACCAGGAGTGCCGCAACCTCCTGCTCAGCCCGCACGCCGGTGCCGAGCCGATCCCGGTGCTGGAGATTGAGACGAACGACATCCTGCGCTGCGGCCACGGGGCAACTGCCGGCGCCATCGATCCTGTGCAGCGCTTCTACGCGCAGTCGCGCGGTCTCTCGGAGGATGAGGCCGAGCGGATGATCGTGCGCGGCTTCTTCGAGCAGGTGCTGGCCCAGATCCACACCGAGCTGATCCGCGATCGGGTGCTCGCCGCGCTCGCCCCGCGCATCGGCGAGAGCGAAGAGGTGGGGTGGTGAGCGCCACCTCCGGCTTCCTCACCGGCCTGGAGGCCTCGACCTTCACGCCGGGCACCGTCCGCGTCGTCGAGGTCGACGGCCGGTCGGTCTGCGTGGGCCTGACCGAGGACGGTCAGTGGGGTGCCATCGACAACGTGTGCACCCACGACGGCGGGGTGCTGGGCGAAGGCGAGCTGGACGAGTCGGCGGTGGAGTGTCCCCGACACGGCGGCCGCTTCGACCTCTTCACCGGACGCGTCCTCTCGCTGCCCCCCGTCCGACCCGTGGAGGCCTACGAGGTTCGCGTCGAGGACGGGGCGGTGGTGGTGGAGCTGCCATGAAGCTCTCGACCCGCGCCGAGTACGGCATCCGCGTCCTGGTGGCGCTGGCGCGCGCCGAGGGGGAGGGGCCGCAGTCGCTGGCCGTCGTGGCGCGGGCGGAGAAGCTGCCACACGCGTACCTGGAGCAGCTGGTCCGCGACCTGCGGCGAGCCGGGCTGGTCACCGCCACGCGCGGCAAGGCCGGCGGCTACGCCCTCGCCCGGCCGGCGGTCTCGGTGAGGCTGGTCGAGGCCGTGCGCGCCCTGGACGGCCCGCTGCTCGAGATGCCGTGCGCCGGGGTCGACAACCTCGAGGTCTGCGATCGGCCGCAGGACTGCAGCGTCCACGAGGTCTTCCAGCGTGTCCACACGTCGCTCGAGGACACGCTCTCCGCCACCACCCTTGCGGAGGTGGCCGCCGCGGCCGGCGGCCCGCCATACCCGATGCAGGTGCGGCGGCGCCGCGCCCTGCAGCACGAGCAGATGACAACCAGCGCGGCCGGCGGTCCCACGCCGGGCCCGGCCGCGGCCACGCGATAGACGCTTAGGAGCAGATGACGACGCACATGACCGACGAGCTCGAGATCCGCGGCCTGCAGGTCAGCATTGCCGGAAAGAAGATCCTGAAGGGCCTGGACCTCTCAGTGAAGCAGGGCGAGGTCCACGCCTTGATGGGCCCCAACGGGTCCGGCAAGACCAGCCTCGCCTACACGCTGATGGGCCACCCCGACTACCGGGTCGACGCCGGCACGGTCACCTGGCGCGGCGAGAACCTGCTGACGATGGCCCCCGACAAGCGGGCCCGCGCCGGGCTCTTCCTGGCGTTCCAGTACCCGAGCGCGATCCCGGGCGTCACCGTCGCCAGCTTCCTGCGCAACATCTACAACGCGGTGCACCACCCGAAGCGCGAGGCGGAGGAGCAGTCGGGCGGTGGCGTGCCGAAGTACACCGGCATCCCGCTGGCGAAGTTCCGCAAGCTCCTCGAGGAGAAGATGCGGCTCCTCCACATGGATCCAGGCTTTTCCACCCGCTACGTGAACGACGGGTTCTCGGGCGGCGAGAAGAAGCGCCTGGAGATGCTCCAGATGGCCATCATCGCTCCGAAGATGGCGATCCTGGACGAGACCGACTCCGGCCTCGACATCGATGCGCTGCGCAACGTGGCCGAGGGCATCAACGCGACCCTCTCGCCGGAGATGGGAGTGCTGATGATCACGCACTACCAGCGCATGCTGAACTACGTGAAGCCGCAGTTCGTGCACGTGCTCCTGAACGGCCGCGTCGTGATGTCCGGCGGCGAGGAGCTCTCGCACCAGCTGGAGGCGAACGGCTACGACTGGGTCCGCGACCAGGTCGGCCTTCCGGAGGGCACGTCCGACGAGGCGGACGCGTCAGCCGAGCCCGTGGCGGAGCACGTCTAAACTAGACCGATGGCAGTCGAGCCCGCAGTCCGCGCCAACGTCCCCGGGGGCTTCTCAGGGGCGGCGCTGCGCGCCGACTTCCCGGTCTTCGAGAACCCGACCGCCAACGGCAAGCGGCTCGTCTTCCTGGATGCGGCGGCGAGTGCGCCCAAGCCACGCAGCGTGATCGATGCGGTGGCCGACACCTACGCCCACCACTACGCCAACGTGCACCGCGGCATCTACGAGCTGAGCGAGGACGCCACCAACCGCTTCGAGGGGGCGCGCCGCAAGGTGGCGGCCTTCATCGGGGCAACCAGCGAGCGCGAGGTCGTCTTCGTCCGCAACGCGACCGAGGCGATCAACCTCGTCGCCTACAGCTGGGGCCGGACCAACGTTGCGGCCGGCGACCTCGTGGTGACTACCCAGCTGGAGCACCACGCCAACATCGTGCCGTGGCAGCAGCTGTGCCGCGAAGTCGGCGCTCGCCTGGAGTACGTCGCGATCACCGACGACGGGCTGCTGGACATGGATGACCTGCGCGACAAGCTCTCCCAGGGACCGAAGCTGCTGGCCGTGGCGCAGGTCAGCAACGCACTGGGAACCATCAACCCGGTCGACGAGATCACCCGACTCGCCCACGAGGCCGGCGTTCTGGTTCTGGTCGACGCGGCGCAGTCCGCCCCACACATGCCGGTCGACGTCCAGCAGATCGGCTGCGACTTCCTGGTGCTCTCCGGGCACAAGATGCTGGGTCCGTCGGGCATCGGGGCGCTCTGGGGCCGTCGCGAGCTGCTCGACGCCATGCCGCCCTTCATGACCGGCGGCAGCATGATCCTGCGCGTCACGCTGGAGGGCGCCGAGTGGAACTCGGTTCCCGCCAAGTTCGAGGCCGGCACGCCGGCCATCGCCGAGGCGATCGGCCTCGGCGCAGCGATCGACTACCTGAACGGGCTGGGCATGGACCGCGTTCGCGAGCACGAACGCTTCCTGTTCGAGCATGCGTGGCAGGCCCTGGGGGCGATCCCCGGCGTCCGCCGTCTCGGCCCCGACGATCCCGAGATCCACGCGGGGGTGATCAGCTTCGTGCTGGACGAGGCGCATCCGCACGACGTCGCGACGATCTTCGATCACGAAGGAGTCGCCGTGCGTGCCGGTCACCACTGCGCGCAGCCGGTCATGCTCCGCTACGACGTGCCGGCCACCACCCGTGCCAGCTTCTACGTCTACAACGACCTCGACGACGTGGAGGCGCTCGGCGGGGCTGTCCGCGCGGTGCAGCAGATCTTCGGCGGGCAGGGCTGACGATGGACAACCTGTACCGCGACTTCATCCTCGAGCACTACCGCAACCCACACAACAAGGGCGCGCTCGACCCGCACGACATGCACTTCGCCGATTCGAATCCGACCTGCGGCGACGAGATGAGCATGACGCTGGTCCTCGACGACCAGAAGCAGCACATCGCCGACGTGGCCTTCGACGGTCGCGGCTGTGCCATCAGCCAGGCGTCGGCCTCGATCCTGACCGACGAGCTCCGTGGCAAGTCGCTCGACGAGATCAAGGCGATGGATCCGAAGGAGCTCCTCGACGAGCTGGGGGTGCCGATCGGGCCTGCGCGGCTGAAGTGCGCGCTCCTCTCGTACAAGGTGCTGCAGGGTGCCGTGCACGGCGGCGAGGTCGCCTGGCCGGAAGCGGCAGAGGCGGCGGTATGAGCCGCTCCTTCATCGGCCGCAGGGTCTCCTGCCTGCAGTCCACCGGACGCTGTACGGGCTGAGCCCTTCCCTCCAGGCCCGACAACCGCCAGACCGATGCCGGGGCTCGCGCCCCGGACTCCCACGAGGAACTCCAACCGTCATGAACAGCTCCCAGTCCCCCGGACGCCAGGTCTCCACGGCCGAGGCGATCGAGCTCGCCCGGCAGGGTCACCGCGTGATCGACGTGCGCGAGCAGCACGAGTGGGACGCCGGCCACGTGGCCGGGGCAACCCTGATCCCGCTGTCCGAGCTGCCCGCGCGCTTCGCCGCCGAGCTGCCGGACCTCGACGCGCCGATCCTGCTGCACTGCCACTCCGGCGCGCGCTCGGGTCGAGCGACCGCCTTCCTGGCGCAGCAGGGCTACCGCAACCTGGTCAACATGGCAGGGCTCGTCAACGATTGGCCGCGGCTCGGCGGCCCGTGGGAGGCTTCGGCGCCGCTCCTCAGCCCGGCGCAGGCGCGCCGCTACTCGCGCCAGACGCTCATCCCGGAGATCGGGCCGAAGGGCCAGCGCCGGCTGCTCGACTCGAAGGTGCTGCTGATCGGGGCTGGCGGGCTGGGCTCGCCGGTGGCGCTCTACCTCGCCGCGTCGGGGATCGGCACCATCGGCCTGGTCGACGACGACGTGGTCGACGAGTCGAACCTGCAGCGCCAGGTGCTCCACACCGCGGACCGAATCGGCCAGCCCAAGACCGCGTCGGCCCGCGTCACGCTGGAGGCGCTGAACCCGGAGACGCGCGTGGTGGAGCACCGCGAACGCCTGACCGCGGAGAACGTCGAGCGGCTGATCGGGGGCTACGACGTCATCGTCGACGGTACCGACAACTTCGACACGCGCTACGTGCTCAACGACGCGGCGGTCAGGCTGCGCAAGCCGGTCGTTCACGGGTCGATCTATCGCTGGGATGGACAGGTGACCACCTTCGTCCCGTTCGAGGGGCCGTGCTACCGCTGCATGTATCCGACCCAACCGCCGGAGGAGCTGGCACCGGCCTGCGCGGTTGCGGGCGTGCTTGGCGTGCTGCCGGGCATCGCCGGGATGCTGCAGGCGAACGAGGTCTTCAAGCTGCTGCTGGGGGTGGGCGAGACGCTGGCCGGACGGCTGCTGATGTTCGACGCCATGAGCACCGAGTTCAACGAGGTCAGGGTCTGGCGCGACCCGGCCTGCCCGGCCTGCGGGAGCGACGCCGCCCGGTCGGAGGCAGGCGCAGGCCAGGCGGTGACGGCGTGACCAGCGTTCGAATTCCCCCGGTCCTTCGCGACAACGTCAACGGGCAGCGAACCGTGACGGCCAGCGGAGCGACCGTTTCCGAGGTGCTCGCCGACCTGTTCGCCCGTTATCCGGCGTTGCGCGACCGCGTGACGGAGGACGGGGAGCTGTCGCACTTCGTCAACGTCTACGTCAATGACCGCGACGTCCGCTACCGCGATGGGCTTGACACCGCGGTGGGGTCGGACGACACGGTCATCCTCCTGCCCGCCATGGCCGGTGGCTAGCGCTCGTCCGATGATGCCGGGCGCTGCCGTCTCGGCCGGCACCTATCCGGACCTGGTCGCGGCCATCGGCCACACGCCGATGGTCGAGCTCCGCCGCATGGCGGAGGGCTCGGGCGTGCGCATCTTCGCCAAGCTGGAGGGCGCCAATCCGTCGGGCTCGGTGAAGGACCGGGTCGCGCGGGCCATGATCGACGAGGCCCGAGCGAGCGGCGCGCTACGGCCCGGGCAGACCATCCTGGAACCGTCGAGCGGCAACACCGGGATCAGCCTGGCGATGATCGGCGCCCTCCTGGGACACCCGGTGCGCATCGTCCTGCCCGACAACACGACCGCCGAGCGGTCGCAGCTCCTGCAGCTCTACGGTGCGCAGATCGTCTACTCGCCCGGCGCAGAGGGCTCGAACGGGGCGATCCGCATGGCACAGCACCTTGCGGCCGAGGACGCTTCCCTCTTCATGCCGTTCCAGTACGGCAACGCCGCCAACGTGCGCGCGCACGAGGAGGGCACCGGCCCGGAGATTTTTGCCGCAGTGCCCGACGTGGACGTCTTCGTGGCCGGGCTGGGAACCGGTGGCACGCTGACCGGCGTGGGACGCTACCTCAAGCGTGAGCGCCCGGGAGTCCGGGTGGTCGCCGCCGAGCCGCTTCCGGGCGAGCAGGTGCAGGGGCTCCGCAACCTGGCCGAGGGCTTCGTGCCGCCGATCCTGGACGAATCGGTGCTCGACGACCGCTTCCTGGTCAGCAACCGCGACGCGCTGGTCGGCCTCCGCCGCCTGATGCGCAGCGAGGGCATCTTCGCCGGGCTCTCGTGCGGCGCGGCGATCCACGTCGCCCTGCGCGTGGCCCGCGAGATGGAGGGCGGCAGCCTGGTGGTGCTGCTGGCCGATGCCGGCTGGAAGTACCTCTCCACCGGCCTCTGGACCCGCGACCTCGACGAGCTGGAGGATGAGCTGGAGGGCTCGCTGCTGTGGTAGACGGCGCCGGACTGCGCATCCCGCGACACCTTGCCGATGAGCTGCTCGCGCATGCCCGCGCCGGCCTTCCGAACGAGGCCTGCGGCATCCTCTCTGGCTCCCTCCAGGAGGGAGTTGCGCGGGACTTCCACGCGACCCGCAACGAGGAGGCATCGCCGCTGCGGTACAGCATCCACACCGAAGACCTGTACCGGGTCGTGACCGCGATCGATGACCGAGGCGAGGACGTGGTCGCCATCTTCCACTCGCACACGCGCTCTCCGGCCGTGCCGTCGCCCACGGACATCCGGGCCGCGATGTACCCCGATGCGTTCTACCTCTTGGCGAGCCTCGCCGATCCCGACGCTTCTCCGGTGGCCGCGCTCCGTGCCTGGCGGATCAGGGATGACCGTTCCGTGGAGGCACCGCTGGAGCTGATCTAGGCGACCGTCTCCACCGAGAGGACGGTCCCGGCGGCGCGATCCACGATCACGTCCACGCCCGGCGCGCCCTCCTCGCCGCCGGAGCGGTATGCCAGACGATAGTGATCGTCCTGGGCCGGCAGCAGCCACGCCGCGGCGAGCAGCGCCAAGCCCTCGAGCTCGCCTGACGTCAGCTGGTCGCGGGCGACGGCGTCGAGCTGAGACACCAGCGACGCGGGAAGACCCTGGAGGTTGGCGTCGGTCAGCTGAACGTCCCCACTGTCGGGCAGGATCGTGAAGGAGTACTGGTCGGTGCGCTCGACATCCTGCGGAGTCCCCGCGACGTCCAGCGAACACGCCGCGTCCCCGCACGCGCCGCCGATGGTCACGGTAGCCCAGGGCTCACCGCTCCACGTCCAGAGCTGGTCCGCCACGCTCGTCGCGATGGCGTTCGTCTGGAGGATATCCGGCACCCCGCCCGGCCGCCGCGAGTCGCGCATCGCGGCGAGCACCTCGTCCGCGCCGTAGGGCCTCCCAGCCGTCACTCCCGATGAGGCGGACGGCGTGGCGCTCGGCGAGACGCTGGGGGTGGGAGCCGCCTCGGTCTGCGTCGTCGATGGTGACGCTCGCAACGCGCAGGCGGACAGGGCCAGAAGGAGCGCGACGAGCAGGGAGGCGGAGCGGATCACGGATAGTGCACTCCTGCAGCTTCGGGGACCCAGTAGCCGGCCCAGACACCGGCGGTCACGTAGAAGGACGGCTGCCCGTTGACGATGGCCCACGCCTTGGCCGGGGCGGACGAGCTGCGACCCAGGGAATAGGTGCGCGATTGGCGGACGCCTCCGTTCGCGTCGTAGAGCCGGCCGGTGTACCGCCCCGCCCCGAAGATCAGGGTGATCGCTCCCAGGTCGCGCTCGTCGAAGGCGCCCGGCGTGTAGACGCTGCCGGATTCGGGGATCCAGTAGCCGGCCCAGATGCCGTTCACGACATAGAGGTACCACTTGCCGTTGATGACCGCCCGTCGGGACACGCCCGCGGATGAGTTGCGCGAGAGGGTATAGGAGCGGGTGGCGGAGACGGAGCCGGTACTGTAGAACCGATAGCCGGTGTGCGTGCCGGCCAGCACGCGCATGTAACTCCCCGAAGGGAGCGCCTCGTCGGTCTGCATCCCGCGGATCCGAACACCGGCGGACTCGCGCATCCAGTAGCCGGCCCAGATGCCGGCCGACACGTGCAGCCAGAGGCCCGGCACGCCGGCGAGCGTGCCGCGTGCGTCGACCGGCGCGCTCGACGCACGTCCGAGCGCGTAGGTCTTCCTGGCGGTCACGCGTCCTGAAGCGTCGAATCGGTACCCGGTGTAGGTACCTGCGGCAAAGCTGGCCGAGCGGGCCGTGGAGAAGCTGACCGCGCTGGGCGGCTTGGTGTCCGCCACGGTGAACGAGGAGCTGGTCGGCACGAGCGCGTTCCCCGCGGCATCGGTGATCCCCGATCCCAGTATCACGCTGTATCCCCCCGGGGACAGTCGTGCGCCGGGCGTCAGCGTGAGCGTTTGGCTGCTGCTGCTGTAGGAGAGGGACGTCGGCACCGTGGTGCCGGATCCCGAGCGCAGCCTGACCGTCGCGGCTCCCACGTTGACCACCGTTTCGGAGAACTTGAGCTGGGGCGTCGCGGATCCGACCGCCCACGGCTCGAGGCCGAGCGGCTGGACGGGACTGGCGCTCGGAGGCGTGCGGTCGCCGATCTTGGCCCAGGCGAGCCCGTAACGCTCGGCACCGCCGTCCATGCGAGTCGGGACAATCTCGATCGATGCCGTCCCGGTGGTGGTGATGGGCATCTCGACGAACTCGTTGGCGTTGTCGAACGTGAACGAGCCAACGACCGAGCCATCGGGTGCGGTGACCCGCAGGTCGAGGTCTGCGGCAAGGTGATCGGTGTAGGTGGAGCCGGAGGCGGTGGCATGGCTGCTCCAGGCGAGGACCACCCGCAGCCGATCGCCGGCTCCCACGTGGATCTGCTGGGTGGTGCCCGCGCCCGGGTCAAGTGAGCCGATGCGGTAGCCGCCCCAGGTCCCATCGCCCTGGTTCGCGATGCGGCCCGTCCACAAGCCCGATGTCATCCCCACCCCCTCGTGGTCGGCGTTGTACGAGCCGTCCGGCATCTTCACGCGATGAACCGCGCCCGCCATCAGGACCGCGCGCGCCGCTTCCGGCCAGCTGAGGAGTGCCGGCTCATTCGAGAGGAGCTGGGCGGCGATGCCGGACACGATGGGCGTGGCCACGCTGGTTCCCGACGCTGCCAGCCCGTTCGCCGTGCGAACCGAGACCGCGGGCGCAACCAGGTTCGGCTTGTTGTAGTCACCGTGGCCGTTCCACGGATCAGAGGCCGGATCCAGCCAGTTGCCGCCGTTCGAGCCGGGCACGTACCAGATGCGATCGTCCGCGCGCGATGCTGTCCCCTTGTCGTCGACCCCGCCGACGGTCAGCACGTTGTACCCGGTCCCCGGTGACCCGACCTCCCAGTTATTGAAGTTGACGTAGTTCCCGGCGGCCGATATGGGGAGCCGCCCGTCCTGGTCGGCGATCGAGTCGAAGAAGCGGCGCGCCTCCTCCGACCCGGTGGCGGTGTCCTGGACCAGGCTGGTGTTCACGATGTCGGCATCGCCGCCGGATGGCGAGACCGCCCAATCGGCGGCGGCGATCACTCGCCGATCGTACGTCAGCGACGGGGTGTACCCGCCCGTCCCGGCGGACACGATCATCGCCGCCGGCGCCACGCCGCGGTAGGTCGAGCTCTGGCTGGCGATGGCGCCCGCCACCCAGGTCGGATGATCAAACGAGCCGGACGGCGTGTAGGCCGGGCTGCCGGTCGTCGCCCAGGATGCGGCCACCTTGCCGGCGAGGTCGCCGCTCGCCCGCACGTTGTGGTATTCGACCACGGCCACGCGGATCCCGGCGCCGGTGTCCCCCGGCCCGGACGTCCAGTTTGCATCCACCGTGGGTCCAGCTGTCGCCATGGACGTGTCCCACGCGCCCTCCAGCCCCATCGACTCCACCACCTCGAGATCAGCGATGGGCCCCGCGGCAGCGGGCGGCAGGTCCACGAAGAGCACCGGGGCCGAGCTGCTCACGTAGGCCACGCTTCCACCGGCGCGCTGGACCTCGGACGCGACGCCCGCCGCGGCGGCCGCGAAGACGTCTCGGCGGGCTGTCCACAGGTCGTCGCGAGCGGCGCGGATCGCATGGATGGTCCCGCTCACCGGGCGACCGGCGAGCCATTCCACCTCCGGATGGCGTGCGATCACCGCGGCCTCCGCCGCGTGAGGATCGACCGATACCCAGATCGCGACGGGCAGCGTCCCCTCGTGGGCCGGACCTCTGGCCTTTGCCGCCGCGGCGGGGGAAGCGAGTGCCTTCAGCAGGCCGGGTGCCGCCTTGCGCTCGAGCGCTCCGAGGCGCGCAAGCGCCGCAGCTTCCCGACCCCGCACCAGCTCCGGTCCACCCAGCGAGCCCGCCGCGTCGCGGTAGACGATCGAGACCTTTCCGTTGCGGCGGTCCACCAGCTTCGCCGCCCACATTGTCTCCCCGCTCACCTCGACCCGCGCGCTGCGCTGGTACATGACGGCATAGTCGTCCGCGCTTCCGCCATCCCGCAGCGCCAGGTACGTGGCGGCCGCGCGCTCGGGCGGCTCTTCCGCCTGCATCACGGCCGGGAAGGCGAGCATCACCGCAAGCAGCAGGATCGCCACGTGGGCGCCCATGCGGTCCGGCAAGCGGCGCCCCTCGCCCACTTGCATCAGGGGTGGTCCCTCCTCACGTGGCGTTGGACATTGTCACACGCCTCGAACAGCGCGCCCAAGTGTATGCACGCACCGCGCGTACCGTCGATGGGCCGATGGTTCGGTCCGCTACGCTTCACCAATGATGCTCCTCCCAGCCGCGTTCGAACCGTTTCCGTCCGCAGTGCTGCGTGAGCGGCTCGCGTCAGCCGCCTCAGATGCAGCGCGGCGGGGACTGGACGCGCTCCTCGTCACGCCCTCGAGCGACTACGCCTATCTCCTCGGCTACCAGGCCCCGGCCCTCGAGCGGCTGACCTGCCTCCTGGTGCTCGCCGAAGGACCGGCCGCGCTGGTTCTCCCGCGCCTGGAGGCGCCGCTTGCGCGGCACTCGCTGGGCGAGCTCGCCGACGAACTGGAGCTGATCGAGTGGGACGAGACCGACGATCCCTTCCGGCTGGTGCAGTCCCGGCTGGAGGGGGTGGCGCGGGTCGGCGTGCAGGACCAGATGTGGGCCCGATTCGTCCTGCGGCTGCGAGCCGTCCTGGGGCCGGTGGACCTGGTGCTGGCCGGCCCTGCGATGGCTGCCCTGCGCCGGGTCAAGGGGCCGCAGGAGCTGGACCGCCTGCGCGCGGCAGCCGCGGCGGCCGACAGGGCGATGCTGGCGATCACCGGCGAGCAGCTCTCCGGCCGGACGGAGGCTGACGTCAGCCGCCGTATCTCGCACCTGCTGCGGGAGGCGGGGCACGAGACGGCGGACTTCGCGATCGTGGGTTCGGGGCCCAACTCGGCCAGCCCGCACCACGAGGCAGGTCCGCGCCTCATCCAGTCCGGCGATGCGGTGGTGCTCGACATCGGTGGAACGCTGGCGGGCTACTGCAGCGACACCACGCGCACCGCCTTCGTGGGCGAGCCGCCGGACGATTTCGCCGAGCTGTACGACGTCCTGCGTCAGGCCCAGGCCGCCGCCTGCGACGCCGTTGCCCCGGGGGTAACGGCAGAGGCGGTCGATGCCGCGGCGCGTGACGTCATCGCGGAGGCAGGGCACGGCAATCGGTTCATCCATCGGACCGGCCACGGCATCGGCCTGGAGACCCACGAAGAGCCGTACATCGTCACGGGCAACCGGGAGCCGCTGGAACCCGGCAATGCGTTCAGCGTGGAGCCGGGAATCTATGTGGAGGGCCGCTGGGGCGCGCGCATCGAGGACATCGTGGTGTGCACCGCAGACGGGAGCGAGCGCCTGAACCGAACCAGCCGCGACCTCTACATCGTGGAGTGATCCCCGGTCACGGGTCAGCTGATGGACCGGTGCGATCCGACGAGGGCGACGAGGACCTGGTCGATGGCCGCGGTCGCCTCGCGGTACGCGACCGTCACGTCGCTGATGTCCGCCGACCGCCGGCGCAGGTGGGATGCGATTGCTTCCAGCACCGGTGAACGGTAGTAGAGGAACGCCTCCACGGCCTCGGCCAGCGACAGGCCGGCGGCCGACGCTTCGCGGCCGTAGAGCGCACCCATCTTCTCCGCTTCTTCGAGGAGGAGGTCGCGTTCAGCCCGCCTGCGGGCAGAGACGTACTCGATCACCAGCTGGAACGTCCGCTGGCCCCAGCGCCGGAACTCGTCGCGCTGCTCGGCATTGAGGCGGGCCTGCCAGGGCTGCGCCGTGGCGGCCCCCCGAACCACTCGCCGCCGGACCTCACCCGAGATGGTCCCCGCGGAGCCGGTCAGCCGCTGCACCCCGTAGCGCGAGCGCCGCGGTGCGTTCACCATCGCTTCCAGGCTCGAGCGCAGGAAGCGGCGGTGCCCGCCCGGCGTCAGAAAGCTCTCCACCTTGCCGCTGTCGGCCCAGCGTCGCAGCGTGTCCGGCCCGACGCCGACGAGGCGCGAGGCCGCGCCGAGGGCCAGCCAGGGATCGTCCTCGGGCATGGAGCCTCAGCCGTCCGCCAGTTCCGCCGCGGTCGTGCCACCCAGTTCGTCCCACAGGCGGACGATCGCGTCCATCCCGCCGCGGTAGTTGGCGAGCGGCATCCACTCGTTCGGCGCGTGGAAGTTGCCGTTCGGGGAGGCGAAGCCGATCATGACCGACTTCAGGCCGATGCCGGACTCCAGCGCGGCGACGACCGGGATCGAGCCACCGGACCGATGGAAGAGCGGAGCCTTGCCGAAGGCCTGCTGCAGGGCCGTGGCCGCGATCTGCACCGCGGGGTGGTCGAGCGGCGTGACGGCCGGCTGTCCGCCGTGGATGACCTTGACCTCCACCTTGACGGTGTCCGGCGCAATCGCCTGCAGGTGCTCGATCATCGCGCGCTCGATCTCGCGGTGGTCCTGGTCGGGGACGAGCCGCGTGGAGAGTTTCGCCGCAGCGAAGGCCGGGATGATCGTCTTGGCACCCTCGCCCGCATAGCCGCCCCACAGGCCGTTGATGTCGAAGGTCGGGCGCGCCGACATGCGCTCCGCCAGCGTGTAGCCGTGCTCGCCTTCCATCGGGCCGGGGACGCCCAGCCGTTCGGCCCAGTCTTCCTTGTCGAACGGCAGCTCGGCGTACGCTTCGCGCTCCTCGTCGGAGAGGTCGCGGACCCGGTCGTAGAAGCCGGGGACGGTGACGCGGCCGTTCTCATCGGTCAGGCTGGCCAGCATCCTGACCAGGACGTTGGCAGGGTTGTCGACGCCGCCGCCGAACTGGCCGGAATGCACGTCCTGGAACGGTCCGCTGACCTTGACCTCCCAGTAGGCAATCCCGCGCAGCCCGTAGCAGATGGCGGGCGTCCCGTCGTCGTCCTGCATGTCCGAGTCGGAGACGATGCAGATGTCGGCCTGCAGGAGCTCCGGGTGCGTGGCGATGAACTCCTCGACCGGCAGGCTGCCGACCTCTTCGTCGCCCTCGAAGAAGAAGCGCAGGTTCACCGGTGGGCCGTCCGCGCCCTTGATCCAGGCCTCTGCCGCGCGCAGGTGCATGTAGAGCTGCCCCTTGTCGTCGCCCGAGCCGCGGGCGTAGACGATGTCGTTCTCATAGCGTGGCTCGAACGGCGGGCGCACCCACTCGTCCAGCGGGTCCGCGGGCTGGACGTCGTAATGGCAGTACACCAGCGCGGTGGGTGCGTCCGGCCCCGCGTGCAGCCATTCGCCGGTGACGATCGGGTGGCCGCTCGTCTCGTGCAGCTGTGCGCGCTCGACGCCCATCCTCGTCAGCTCGTCGGCGACCCACTGCGCCGCACGCCGAACCTCGTCCTTCTTCGTCGGATCGGCGCTCACCGACTCCAGGCGCAGGAAGTCATCCAGGCCCTTGAGGTGCTCATCGGCGTGGTCGCGGAGGTAGGCAAGGGCGGCATCCACACCCTTCGTCGTTGTCGTCATGGGCCGATGATAGGCCGCCCGGCGTGCCCCCGCCCTTTGCCCGCCACCTAGCCGAAGACGCCGAGCAGGAAGCCCAGGAAGAGCGCGATCGCAACCGCCGGGACGAAGGACGCGGCGCGCAGGAACGGCGGCCAGCCCGCATCCCCGAGGAACGCGTAGGTCGGGATCGCGATGGGGAACAGGATCACGGCCACGGACCAGCCCACCCGAGCGCCGAAACGCAGGTCGGGCCGATCCTGCACGTCGAGCCAGTACGCGGCCAGCACGATGAAGCCGCCGACGGCGGTGATGGCGAAGGCGGCCCAGATGACGGGGAGCATCGCCCCGATCGTACGCCGGCCGGCGTCGTCCTACTCGCCGAGCTCGTTCAGCTCCGCTTCGCGGCGCCGAGCCTCGTCCGGTGCGTGGAAGAGATCGGTCAGCAGGCCCACGAGCGGCCGCCGCTTCGGGATCGGCGGCTCATGTAGCGGCAGCATGGCGATGATGGCTCGTCGCACCTGCTCGCCCAGGTCCGCCCGGGCCGCCGACCCGCGGATGCCGGCCGTCGGGATGGCCTGACCGAAGCGAACCACGACCTGCTTGCGGAGCCACAGGTAGGTGGTGCCGGAGATGGCGCACGGGACGATCGGCACGCCGGCCATGCTGGCGAATGCGACCGCGCCGTCCTCGAACGGCTGCAACTCCGTCTCGCGAAAGCCGTTGTGTCCTTCGGCGAAGATTCCCAGCACCCCCTTCACGGCGAACACGTGCCGAACAGCGTGTGCGGCGGAGGTGAGCCGCGTCATCGCCGGGTCGAATGGAATCACGCCGCCGAAGAAGCCCATCACCCGATTCTTGAAGCCGCGAGAGAAGTCGGCCTCTCGTGGACCGAACCAGGTGATCCGGGGCGTGCCCGGCACCACCGCCATCACGATCAGCGGGTCCCATCCGTTGTGGTGGTTCACGACCAGGCAGAAGGGAGCCTCCGGCCAGCCCTCGAGGCCCGCGACGCGGACGCGGAAGAGCGCTCGCACCAGCAGGCGGTCGGCGTGGCGCATGAGCCGGTAGCGCAGCGAGTCCTCGGCTCCCGGGGTCCGCGGCCCGGTTCGGCTGGCGCGCCGCTTCGCTTCGCCCGTCGGCGGCCTCATGCCGAAGTTGGCGCATCGGCCGGCACATCGGTTGCGGTCCAGGCCGTCGTTTCGGCTTCTCGCCGCCTGGGGTTGACCCGCGTCAGCGCCAGGCCGGAGAGCGCCACGAAGACGGCGGCGGTCGCCATGGCGGCCCGCGGCCCCGCGTCGGTCCCGGCTCCCGCCCCCACCAGGTCCATGATCGGCCCGGCGGCCGCAATGAAGACCGGGCCGGCGATCGCCGTTCCGGCGTTCAGGATCCCCATGTAGCGACCCGTTGCGTCCTTGGGAATGACATCGGCCATGAGCGCCCAGTCGGCAGAGAGGAAGGTCCCGATGCCGATGCCGAAGGGCACCCACGCCGCGATCGCCACGGCCGGGGAGGGGGCGAGGGTCACGCCGACCATCGCTGCAGCGCAGAGGGCAGACGCCACCCAGATCACCTGCCGGCGTCCGAAGCGGTCCGAG